>JAZKFS010000076.1:0-10294 GCA_040386315.1 Bacteroidota bacterium | reverse complement strand
GGACTTACAAAGCATGCTCGCGCAGGCGCAGAAAATGCAGGAAGAAATGGAACGTATGAAAGATGACGTTGCGAAAAAAACAGTCACAGCTGAAGCCGGCGGCGGAATGATAAAAGTAACGGTCAATGGTGCAAATCAGGTTTTGAGCATCAAAATAAACAAAGATGCAGTTGACCCGAATGACGTGGAAATGCTGGAAGATCTTGTTGTTGCGGCGGTCAATAAAGCGCTGAATGAGATCCAGGAAATCGCTGCAAAAGAAATGGATAAGCTCAACGGAATGTTGCCGAATATTCCGGGTTTAAATTTACCTTTTTAAAAGTTTTAAAGATTTTCGCTTTAAAACTCTTTTTGAAACATAAAAAACACTCTTTTAAAATACATGCATTATACATCAGATTCCATCGAAACTGTTGTGGAATTATTCGCGAGTTTGCCGACGATCGGACGCAAGACCGCGCAACGCCTTACGTTTCACCTGCTCCGGCAAAATCCTGAATTTGTTGATAAATTTTCCGAATCGCTCCGCGCTTTAAAACGCAATGTGCAATATTGCTCCAGCTGTTTTAATTTTACGGAAGTTGACCCGTGCCCGATCTGCGCTTCTAAAAAACGCAATCACGCGATCATGTGCGTTGTCGAAGAGCCGAATGACGTACTGGCTATTGAAAAAACCGGTGAATTCACAGGAATGTACCACGTTCTGCACGGCGCTTTAAATCCGCTGGAAGGCGTAACGCCGGAAGATCTGAAAATTAAAGAATTGATCTCACGGCTGGGCGGCGAAGTTGAAGAAGTAATTCTCGCTTTAAATCCAAACGTGGAAGGCGAAGTAACAACACAATATCTGGCGAAAATGATAAAGCCGCTCGACATAAAAGTTACGCGTATCGCCCGCGGAATTCCTATCGGCAGCGACCTTGAATTTGCCGACGAAGCAACGCTCACACGCGCTATGGAAGGTAGGATTGTCGTGTAACTTTTCGTTTTTAAAAACTTTTTTTAAAAGTTAATTCAAAAATTCATACTGAGCAACGTCGAAGTATGAATTTTTCTTTTTAAAAGCAGTTTTAAAAACTTTCTGTATTTTTACTTTTTACTTTTACCTTTTTCCTTTAAAAATACATTGAAAGACTGGTTTGAAGAATGGTTCGAAAGCCCGTGGTATGTGAAGCTCTACGGGCATCGCTCCGACGCTGAAGCAAAAAAAGCAATTGACCTCGTTTTAAAAGAAACAGGCGTAGCAAAAGGTTCACGGGTTTTAGACCTTTGCTGCGGCTACGGTCGCCACTCGCGTGCGCTGGCTGACTGCGGATATGACGTGACAGGCATTGACGGTTCGGAATATCTCATTGAAAAAGCGAAGGAAGAATATGGCTGCGATAACACGCATTTTATTCACTTGGATATGCGTGCAGAATACCCAGAAGCGCCGTATGACCTGGTCGTAAATTTCTTTACGAGCTTTGGATATTTCGATGATGAAGCAGAAAATCAACTTGTTTTTAAAAGAGTTTTTGATGCTTTAAAAATTAGCGGATATTTCTTTTTTGACTTTTTGAATTCTGACTTTTTAAAAGAAAATCTCGTTCCGGAGAGTATTTCAATGGAAGATGATGTCCGGATTATCCAAAAGCGTAGAATTGAAAATGGCCATGTAATAAAAGATATTTTTATTGAAGAAGAAAATAATGAACCGCTTCATTACGAAGAGCGCGTTCGTTTATATTCCAGCGAACTTCTTTTAAAAATGCTCAAAACGGCGGGATTTACCATTGAAAAAACATTCGGGAATTATTCCGGTGATGAGTTTTTAAAAGAAAAATCTCCGAGATTTATTGCGATCGCCAAAAAGTAATTCTTTTAAAAAGAGTTTTAAAACCACGATGAATCCTTTTAAAAACATTGGTGCTATTCTTTTAAAAAGCGCAGTTATTTGTGTGATTATAAGCGGTTGCACAATGTTTGAAACGCGCTCGCCAGAAGAGCCGTCCGGCAGCAGTGTCCCCTTTCAGCAGCCGACGTCGAAGGATATTGTGATTTCCAATTTTAAAAACGCGATCGCGCAGCGCAGCGAATATAATTTCATCGCGTGCTTTGATACGTCGGGCTATTACTTTGAGCCATCAGCAGATGCGCGGCAGAATTTCACAAATATGTGGACGCTGGATGACGAGCGCCGCTCATTTGTTGCGCTTGTTTCAAAGATCTCGCCCGTTGCGCGTTTCAATCTTCTTTTTTCAAACAGCGAATTTTCACAGCCGAATGGTACGGCAGATTCCGTTGTTTACACGGCAGATTATGTGCTGCGTGCGGACCATTCCGATTCACTTCTGATCTCTACCCGCGCCACCGGAACGCTCTCATTTACGATCGCATCCAACCGGGATAATGGCCTGTGGTTCATCCGGCGCTGGACGGACACACGCTCTAAAAGCGATTCCGCCGGAATCACCTGGAGCTTTTTAAAAGCATATTTCCGGTAATTTTTATGAAAAAAATCCTCCTTTTTCTTGTTGCAATCATCACTTTATACGGCTGCGTAAATCCGTTTGCGCCCGCGATTTCTGATGGTGAAAGTAGCGGCGTCACTCTTGGCGACCAGCGAACGGTAGAAGGAGTTTTTCAAAATCTCCGATTCGCCTATACGTACAAAGACACGCTTACGTACGGACGTTTGCTGGCGGATGATTTTATTTTTTCGTATTATAATTTTGATCAGAACGCTGATAAATCTTTCGGGCGTGAGGAAGATGTTCGCGCAACGGCGGGGCTTTTTCAGTCGGTAGATAATCTTGATCTTCTGTGGAACGGGATTATCACGGGTGTTGGAGATTCTCTGACAATGGATGTGCGGCGGAGCTTTCTGCTGACAATTGTATATTCACCTGGTGACGTTTCCACCGGGCAGGGTGACGTGATATTTCGTTTAAAAAGAAATTCAGTCGAGGAGGTTTGGAGAATTCAGCGGTGGCAGGATGTTTCGGATTTTTAAAAAAGCTTTTTAAAACCTACTTTAAAAATTACAACTTATTTAAAACATCTTCCTGTAATTCTATCGCAAATGTTGTTCCCTTGCCGGGAGCCGTTTCCCGTACGTAGATCCGCCCTTTGTGATATTCCTCAATAATTCTCCGCGACAAGCTGAGTCCCAATCCCCAACCACGCATTTTTGTTGTGTAGCCCGGCAGAAAAACCTGGCGGCGCACCTGTGGCGTCATGCCTTTTCCCGTATCGGTCACATCGATAAATATCTTTCCGCCCGGATTTCTACGCAATGAGATCGTAACGCTTCCTTCCCTTGTTTCAATGGATTCCGCCGCATTTTTAAGTAAATTTTCAATTACCCATTTAAAAAGCTCGACACTCACATTTGCTGTGATATTTTCATCAAGTACACGTTTTAAAACGATCCTTTTTCCAACATTTGGAAGTCGCTTTTCAAGATACTGACAGGCATCTTCGATAATTTCCGCAAGATTTAAAACCTTTTTCTTTGGCTGAGAGCCGATCTTTGAAAAGCGGTTTGCGATGACATTCAGCCGGTCAATATCCTGTTCCATCTCACCGATGGTCGCATGAACTGCTTCGGGTTCATCAGCGCTGAGTTTTAAAATCTCGATCCAGGCAAGCAAGCTCGAAAGCGGCGTTCCAAGCTGGTGAGCGGCTTCCTTTGCCATGCCGACCCAGATATTAGATTGCTCACTACGGCGAATATAGCTAAAAGCAATATATCCGACGAGAATGAACGCACCAACGATAATTATTTCGAAATACGGAAGGAGTTTTAAACGCGTGATGAGCGCTGAATTTGTATAGTAGATTTTAAAAAGTACATCGCCTTTTTCGGATTCACGAATAATAATTGGGGGATACGTCGCGCCCATTTCACGAACGAGTCCCTTCAGATATTTCTTTTGTTCAGCTTCTGATTGTGTAGTGTCTATCTGGATATTAAAAGAAAAATCACGGTACGGATAATTCGGTTCGTCATGCTCATCCGTCAAAACAATGGGAAAGGAAATGGTGGAATTAAACTGCTCCATGAAAAAGAGCAGATTATCATTATTAGCAGGTTGTGTGATATAGCTGCGGTAGATATCAGCATAAAATTTAACGGTCTGCTGTTCCCGCACAATGAGCTCGTCTACTAAAAGCTGCGTATAGAGCAGCATTGAAGTCACAATACTAAATGCAAACAGTGACAGCAATACTTTCAGCTGCCAGCGTGTGGGCTTTGCTCTCAGATTTTTAAAATCACTAAGGGCTTTAAAAGGGCGTGATCCGCGAAAAAAAGAAAATGTGGGAAGCCGTTTCTTCACGGTACTTTAGTTAAAAGGTTAGTCGCGTTTTACAAGCAGATCAACAAATTGTTTTTCCTCGGGAAGCTCCACGATTTTCATATCATCCGCCGTGATCTCTACGCGAAAAGAATTGCGGTGATTCTTTTTTAAAAACTCAATGGTGTACGTGCCGACCGACGGAAAAGGAAATTTCACCACCGCTACTGCGTGCCCTGTACTTGGCATCGCAGTCAGGGGCATTATCATACCGCCGATTTTAAACTGGTAATGATTATCAGCGGGCATTGAGCTGTTCTCTATCTTGAGATTATACTGGAATGTAGTGAATTCGCGCAGCGTACGAAATGCAAATGCGAGTTCAGGAGTGTCATCTTTTGCCGTGCGGGCAAGCGAAACCTGGTACTCTTTTTCTTTTTCCTGGATCATGATAAATGCCTTTCGTAATTTCGATAATACGTATTTCTTAAAAAAAAACTTCCCTGCAAATGTACGGAGAAATACTTTTAAAAGATTACATCAGTGCAGAGTAAAACTACACATAATTAAATCGTTGTACATGAATACAGTTAAAATTGAAAATCAGCAATTTCTTTTAAAGGATATTCCGTCTGCACTCCGGTTTCCATATTTTTGATGATCGCAATCCCTTTTTCCTCTTCCTGCTGCCCAAAAATAATTGTGTAGCGTGTACCAAGTTTATTTGATTCCTTCATTTGCGCTTTAAAAGATTTCCTCAGAAGGTCAGTTAAAACATAGAGATTTTTTTGGCGAATTTGTAATGCAAGCTTTTGGATTTTTTTTGCAGAACCATCACCAATAATAAAAATGTCCGGTTTTAAAGCTTCCGCCTGCACATTATTTTGCTCGCGCAGCAAGAGCAGGCGCTCAATACCAAGCGCAAAACCAACAGCCGGAGTTTCCTTCCCGCCGAGCTGTGCAAAAAGCGGATCGTAGCGCCCGCCGCCGCCAAGCGCATCCTGCGAACCAAGCTTGGTTGTGAGAAATTCAAAGACCGTGTGATTGTAATAATCCAACCCGCGCACCAATCGTGGATTTACTGTAAACTCCACATCACTTTCTTTTAAAATCTCCTGCACGTTTTTAAAATACGTTTCGCTTTCTTCATCAAGAAAATCCAGGATTGACGGCGCATCTTTCGTTGCCGCTTTATCTTTTGCATCTTTGGAATCAAGCACGCGCAGCGGATTTTTTTCTAAACGATTCTGGCTGTCTTCGGACAATTCATCAAACTTCCCTTTTAAAAAACTGATAAGTTCGGTGCGGTATTTTTCACGGGAGGTTTTATTGCCGAGTGAATTAATTGCGAGCGTATAATCTGTAATCCCGATCTCTTTTAAAACCGTTGCTGCAAGTATGACAACTTCGGCGTCGCTCTCAGGATTAGGCGAACCGATACATTCAGCGCCAAACTGGTGAAACTGCCGCTGACGCCCCTTCTGCGGATTTTCATATCGAAAAAAAGGAGCACAATACCAAAGTCTTAGAGTTGGCTGATGATGTAAAAGAGAATGTTGTGTAACAGACCGAACGACAGAAGCAGTCATTTCTGGACGCATTGTTACTGATTCAGGCTTTTTTTCATCTTTAGTATTGAAACTGTACATTTCTTTCCCGACAATATCCGTTCCCTCACCGATTCCTCGAGAGAAAACTTCAGTAAATTCCAGGACAGGCGTGCGGATTTCTTTATAACCAAATTGCGAGGTAATTCTTTTAAAAACTTCTTCGAGGAAATGCCATTCTGAAATTTCGCCGGGGAGAATATCTTTGGTGCCGCGGATTGTCTGGATCATGTGCGCTTTTTAAAACTCTTTTAAAACTTTCCTTTAAAAACTATGGATCAACGCTTTTTAAAAGCGTTGACGAAGTTATTTATCCAATTGCTCGGATTCCTGCTGCGAAAAAATATCATACGCCTCATCTGCGTTGGTAGCTGACATGAGCCGCTCACGAAAACCAGTATTTGTCATCAGCCGTGAGATCCTGCTTAGTAAACGCAAATGCGTACCGACACCGTGCTCCTGCCCGATCAGCATAAAGACCATTTGAACGGGCTGATTATCCAGCGCATGAAAGTCAACCGGATCCTTCAGCGTTGCAAAAACACCGATGGTTGAGTCTACAGCTTTGGTTTTTCCATGCGGCAGCGCAAAACCATTGCCGATGCCGGTGGACATAATTTTTTCCCTATCAAAGACCGCGCGCCTGATCTCTTCAATGTCCTTGACCTTCAGTGACGGTTTTAAAACATCAATCATCCTGTTCAACACATCATCTTTTGTGCGCGCATCAAGCTGCACTAAAACACTTGAGCGGTCTAAAACATCAATAATATTCATATCTTTTTAAAATCCTATTGCAGAGATGTGTTTTTAAAAATCGTAAAAATTAATTTAGTGCATATTCTGCCACTCGCTGATATGCCTTGTATATTGCTCGGCAAGAGCACGGGCGTCGTTCTGTTTGTTACTTTCGGCGATAACCGTAAATTCCGCGCGTTCCTTGTCAGGCAAAATTAACACAGAATTTCCGTTTTCAAATACTTTTACTCCATCTATTAATTGACGGTCCATTTTTTCGGAGTGTTCCATTGCCCTTCTCATCACTTTTCCTTTCACATCCCATGGACACGGAACGCTTTGCTGTGACTGCGCGCGTCGTGGTAACTGCTCGTCCAGATCAGATAGTTTTAAACCCGTAACGGCAAGCATTTCCATGATTTTACCAATGGAGAACATTCCGTCGGACGCAAACATAAACTCCGGAAAAATAAAACCGCCACGCGTACCGCCAACAAACAAAATATCTTTGTTGCGAGTTGCTTCCATCATCGCAGAATGTGAATTTTTAATGCGGACGACCTGCACATTATAATCTTTAGCGACTAATTCTACTTCATCGCTTGCTATTACCGGCGCTGCAATTATATACGGTTCACGATGCTTATTAGCTTCCAGGAATAATTTTGTAACAATTGTGATCAGTCGCGACGGTGTATAACGTACCCCGCGATCATCCACTACAGCTATACGTTCTGCGCCCGCATCCACATGAAATCCAATATCATACGCCAGCGATGTCATTACTTTTTCCATTTCCTCAGCGCCGGTTTCCTGGTTGCTTGGTGCGTGACGAACCGCATCTATATAGTTATTCATCGCCAGCACAGTGCAATCAAGTTCCCCAAGTATCTGCGGGAAAACCGTTGAAGCTAAGCCATGCGAATAATCAATAACTAATTTAAAATACCTTTTTGCAATTGCATCAATATTAAGTGTATTCAGATAACGATTGATATATTTCGTATTTGTGGTTTGCGGAAACGTCAGTTTACCCACATCCATATAATCTACACGGCGGATATCCTCACCGAAGAAGAATCGTTCTATGGTTTTTCCCTTAGCAAGAGGCATATCACGGCCATCATTTCCAAACAAAATAATATCCGTCATATCAGGATGGCGGGGCGATTTCCGGATATGAAAGCCGCCGGTAAATCTCTCACTACTTAGTTCTAATCGCGTTTCAGGGATAGATGTGACCTGAAGATCACTAATACACGTTCCTGTGGACATCAGCCCTGCTGTCATGGATCGCTTTACGATTCGCGAAACCGGATCATGATCACGGCTTGCCACCAGTGTTACATCTTTTCCATACGCATTGCCGATCGCCGCACCCAGCTTTGCAGCAAATTCGGGATTCATTTCAATATTGGAAATTCCCGTAATCCGTGCTTCTGTGAAAAGTTCACGCAGCCATTTTTCTTCCTGCACTAAACTTCGTGACAAGACCGCACCGGATTCCACTTCTTTTTTAGGCCAGAGTTTAATATTTGACAAAAGTTGCGCCTCCTCGCCGATCACACATCCTTCGGCGATAAAAACATTTTCAGAAATTGTTGCACCGTTCCCGATCACCGTATCATTGCAGATCACATCAGTTGTCACACTCGCACCGTTACCTATTTTCACTCTGTCCCACAGCACAGAACCCGACAACGTTGCATTTTCACCAATTTCCACATCACGTCCAATGACGCAGTTAGAAATTTCAGCATTTTCACCAATCACCGTATTGTCGCCGATCACCACCATTCCTTTTAAAACTGCACTTTCAGCAACAGTTGTATTTTTTCCGCGATATATATTTCCCGATTTTTCGCCGCTGATCGTAATATTTACTTTCCCCTGCAAAACATCTTGGCTGGCGATCTGGTATTCCGTCAGGTTCCCGATATCGCGCCAGTACCCTTCAGTTACATATCCAAATAAAGGTTTTTCCTGTTCCAACATTGCCGGGTACAGGTCTTTTGAAAAATCAAATTCCTTCTGATACGGGATCATTTTTAAAACTTCGGGTTCTAAAATATAAATTCCCGTATTAATTGTATCCGAAAAAACCTCTCCCCAACTCGGTTTTTCAAGGAAACGTGTAATTGCGCCGTTTTTGGCTGTCATCACGATTCCAAATTGCAGTGGATTTGGTACGCGTGTCAATAATATCGTCGCTTGCGATTTATTCTCTTCATGAAAATTCAGCGCCGCCGTAATATCAAAATCCGTCAGCACATCGCCGCTGATAATAATAAATGGTTCCTCCAAATGCTCTGCTGCATTGCGAACTGCGCCCGCTGTACCGTAGTCCGCGACCGCCTGTACATATTCCATCGTAACACCAAACGCCGAACCATCACCGAAATAATTCATGATCCGTTCGGGCTGAAAATACAGAACGCAAACAATTTCAGTAATATGATGTTTTTTTAAAAGATTGAGGATATGCTCGATCATTGGGATATTCGCCACCGGAACCATCGGTTTCGGAATACTCATCGTCAGCGGCCTCAGCCGCGTACCAAATCCGCCCGCCATTATCACTGCTTTTTTCATACAGCTTTTCTCTTTCAGAGGTGTTGTTTTGCTTCGTTTTTAAAACGTTGTCAATTTATCTATTTTTACAACACACTTCAAAGTATTTTTGTTGAAAATCACGAGTTTTTTTTCATTTTTAAAAGTTTTTTTTATAATTCTTGTAAAAGTGCGCTAAAATGGGCTTTTAAAAGCAAATTTTGCTCGACGCCTTTACTGATTTTCTTGTAATTTTGTCTCAGAGTTTTTAAAACTTTTTAAAAGATTTTAAAACATTTTCCCAATTCTTTTTTAAAAACTATTCTTTAAAATACTTTGAGAGTACTTCTTACCGGTGCAACGGGGTTTGTTGGCAGTCACGTCGCTGATGTCCTGCTGGAGCGCGGCCACAATGTTCGCACGATCATCCGCAAAAGTAGCAATTTACAGTGGCTCGAAGGCAAAAAAATCGAAACCGTTCTTGGCTCACTCGATGATGAATCCTCGCTTTTAAAAGCTCTTGATGGCGCAGAAATGGTGATCCACGTTGCCGGGCTGACGTCAGCGCGTACTAAAGAAGAGTTTTTAAAAGGAAATCGCGACGCAACGGAAAATCTCATCAATGCTGTTTTAAAAACCGCGCCGGACATAAAACGCTTTTTGCACGTAAGCAGCCTGGCAGCAGTTGGGCCTTCTGATTCTTTAAAAAATCCCGTAACGGAAGAAACGCCGTATCACCCAATCACTGCCTACGGCATTAGCAAAAAAGCGGCTGAAGATGTTGTTTTTAAAAATGCTGATAAACTTCCGATCACGATCATTCGCCCGCCAGCCGTCTATGGCCCGCGCGATACAGCGATCCTCACAGTTTTTCAAACAATAAAAAACGGCATCGCGCCGCTGATAGGTTTTGATGAAAAACGCGTGAGTTTGATCCACGTAGCCGATCTTGCGCGTGGAATTGTGGACGCCGCCGAAAGTGATGCAACTTTAGGGCGCGCATATTTTGTTTCGTCGGAAGACTTTTACACGTGGGACGAGATCAATTCCATCATTGCCAATTCGCTCAATAAAAAACGGCTTTTAAAAGTGAAACTGCCGCACTCACTCGTGATGGGA
>JAZKFS010000075.1:0-13493 GCA_040386315.1 Bacteroidota bacterium | reverse complement strand
TGAAATACGTTTCACCTGCACTTGCTGCAATTTGCCTGGTGCTTTTCAGCACGTGCTCGAATGCGCAAAATGATTCGACGAAAACCGAGCTTTCGCCAACGGAATTTTCTACGCAGATAAACACGATGCCGGATGAGGTGCTGATAGATGTGCGCACGCCGGGCGAATTCGCCGCAGGGCATCTGCAAAACGCAAAAAATATTGACTGGAATGGCGCTGCTTTTGAAAGCGAAGTTGCACAGCTGGATAAGGAAAAGCCCCTTCTCGTGTACTGCCAGAGTGGGCGCAGAAGCGATGCGGCTGCGGACAAGATGCGCGCGATGGGTTTTAAAAATGTGCTGGAGCTTGATGGCGGATTTGCCGGATGGCGCGGGGCCGGTATGCCTGTGGCGGGTGAGTGAGATTTGGGAGTGTGGTGAGTTAGGGAGTTTTTAAAAACTTTAGTGATTATTTTTCATTGATTTAAAAAGAAAATGTCAGCTATAAAACTTGCCTTTTTCACAGTGATATTGCTTTCGTGCAATTCTTTAAAACAGGAGATTGCTGTTCCGCTTGAGCCAATACGCTATCCAAGCCCAAGTGCAAACTATCAGCGTGATTCATTGTATATTGCTTCAACTATCTGGCAGTTTATTGATAAAGAATACAACGCTTTTGACTCATTTAAACGAAATAATCATAAGCTTAACCAAGTGAGAATAGATGTTGATTCAATCTTCTATAGCCCTGATTCTTTAAAACTATTTTCCTTTGTTATTGCTACTATTCCAGACCGTGAAGATACTAACTTAAAGTATTATCATCATGGTTATGATATGGTTGGATATCGCCTCAATACTAAAGAACCTTGGAAAATATATAGATTAGGTGAGTTTGCACCCTCCGGTTTGAAAAGCTATAATAGAGTTCGTGAAGTATTTCGAGATTTCTATTTTTACCAATTCAGATATAGGACAGATTATGCCTGGGATAGTGTTCGCCAGGATATGGTAACAACAAGATTTGGCTACAACATTGACCATACTGATTTTTGGACAAAAAACTTGATTTGGCGGAAAGGTTCACGATTACCGGGATTATACATTTTTGAAACAAAAGGCAATGCCCGTCCGGGTTTGGAAGATGCGGTAGAGTTTCCTCCACAGTTGCAATATCCGGATAGTCTTTTAAAATTGTATCGGTAATCTTTGAAAGTTTGCTTTATGGCAACGGTTGGAGTGAGATTCCCGCTTTCGCGGGAATGACAGATTAGTGAAAATATGAATTCTAAGTTTTAAAACTCTTTAAAAACGGGTGCTCGGGACGGCAAGGGTGACCGCCCACAATTGGTGGAATGTGGCAGAATGGGAAAATTAATTTTTCTTTAAAAGTATTTTTAAAAATTAGTTTTTAAAACATTAGAAGAGAGACTCCACGTCGCGGGAGACCGCTCCTCTAAAGTGACGCAGGGCTATTAAGTTCTTTTGTTGCAAAAGTATTTTGTGTTGTCATTCCCGCGAAAGCGGGAATCAACGGTGGAAGGACGCGCCAGGAGTACAATACTCGTTTTAAAAACAGCGCTTTTAAAACTTTGCAACATCATTTTTCAACTTCTTCTGACGTTGATTCCCCTTTTCAGGGGAATGACATTTTTAAAAATTAGAACTTAACAGCCCTGCTCTGAGTGACGAGGATTTGTTACTTTTTAAAAGCTAAGAGCTGAACGCTAATCGCCAAAAAATTATGAAGCTTTTTAAAAATCTGTATGTGGATGGGCGGCTGTTTCAGGCGGTGAGCGCGCTGGTAGTGCTGTTTGTGCTGGGGTATTTTTATCCGGTGGTGTTTGTGGTGGCGAAGGCGCTGTTCTTCGTGTTTGTGGCAGCGGTGGCGGTGGATGCGGCGCTGCTTTTTAAAACGCGGGAAGGTGTTTTTGCGCGGCGGGCGATGGCGGATAAGCTGTCGAATGGCGATGAAAATGAGATTCGGATTTTTCTGGAGAATCATTACGGTTTTAAAACGGCGCTGACGGTGATTGATGAGCTGCCGTTCCAGTTTCAGATGCGCGATTCTTTTTATAAAGTGGCGTTGGAGAGCGAGGCGAAGCATGTGGTGACGTATTCGGTACGGCCGGTGCGGCGCGGCGAGTATTCGTTTGGCGCGGTGAATGTGTATGCGGCGAGCCCGATTGGGCTGCTTTTAAAACGCTATCGCTTTGACAATAATGCGCTAGTGCCGGTGTACCCATCGTATTTGCAGTTGCGGAAGTACGAGCTGCTGGCGATTTCGAACCGGCTGATGGACGCGGGCATTAAAAAGGTGCGGAAAATCGGGCGGACGATGGAATTCGACCAGGTGCGCGACTATGTGCAGGGCGACGATTACCGCACGGTGAACTGGCTGGCGACGGCGCGGCGGCAGAAGCTGATGGTGAACCAGTACCAGGACGAGAAGTCGCAGCAGGTGTACTGCATTATTGACAAGGGGCGCACGATGAAAATGCCGTTCGCGGGAATGAGCCTGCTGGATTATGCGATTAATACGAGTCTCGTGATGAGCAATGTGGCGATTTTAAAAGATGACCGCGCGGGGCTGGTGACGTTTTCGCATAAGCCGGGAATCTTGCTTCCGGCGGAAAAGCGGCGTTCGCAGATGCAGAAAATCATGGAGATTTTGTATAATCAGAAAACGCGGTACTTGGAGTCGAATTTTGAAATGCTGTACGCGACCGTGCGGCGCCAAATCACGCAGTATAGCCTACTGCTGCTTTTTACCAATTTTGAATCGCTTTCGGCGTTGGAACGCCAGCTTCCGTTTTTAAAAAGTTTGGCCAAACATCATTTGCTTGTCGTGATATTTTTTGAGAATACGGAGCTTCACGACCTTGCTTTAAAGCCCGCCATCACAACGGAAGAAGTGTATAATAAGACCATCGCCGAGCAGTTTATTTTTGAAAAGAAGGTTATCGTGAAAGAGCTGGAGCGGCATGGCATTCAAGCAATTCTTACTGCGCCGGAGAATTTAACGGTGAATACGATTAATAAGTATTTGGAGCTGAAGGCGCGGAGGATGATATAACGGTGATCAGTGATGGGTGATGAGTGACCGGTTTTTTTGAGGGGTTTTTAAAAGTTTTTAAAATGTAGGTTGAAAATGAAAAAAGCAATCTGGTTTATACTTTTATTGATTTTAGCGAATGGCTGTGCGACAAAGCCAGTTGCTCCAAAGATTTATTCTACTGGTGATACAGGAGTGTATATGAATATGCAAACAGGTAAAGGCATCTCAATAGGATTTCTTTATACGATGGATACAGTTGCGACAGGTTCCTTGTATTCTTTTGAGTACGAGGTTAAAGAATACTCAAAAGAAGGAAACACATATAGTAAATTAGAAAGTATACGTAAATTTGAAAACGGGAATACTGCTAAATATCGTATAGAAAATGGCAATGCGATTGTACGGGAGACTACATGGTATTCTAGCGAGAATTTCATTAAAGAGTACTCATTCTTTAAAAATTTCTTTGAATTGCTCTCACCTGATTTTAAAAATATGAATAATGCTGAGCGGGTAAAAGTTTTGGATAGTTTGGCGCAGATTGATTGGTAATTTTTTGTCGCGAACTTCTGACGATTGATCCCTCTGCCCTGCGGGCATCTCCCTTAGAAAAGGGAGACATTCTTCTTTCGTGGTTTTTAGGTTTTAAAATTGTCTGAAGGTGTTCCCCCTTTTCTAAGGGGGATACGGCATAGCCGAGGGGGATCAATCGTCAGAAGATCACGTCCCGCTGATTCTTTAAAAATTCCGTAATTTTAAAAATTCATGTTTCACGTTTGAATCATGAATTTTTTCTTTTAAAAACAAATCTTTTAAAAAATTATCATGCTTTTAAAAAATAAGACGGTATTCATCACGGGTGCGTCGAGTGGTATCGGTCAGGCGTGCGCGGAGGTTTTTGCGGAGGCGGGTGCGCGGTTGATTCTGCTGGCGAGGAGAATTGACCGGATTAATGAGCTGGCCGAGTTTTTAAAAGATAAATTTGGCACGGAAGCGATTGGCTTTCAGTGCGATGTTCGCAATGCGGCAGCGGTTTTTAAAACGGTGGAAGATTTGCCGGAAGCGTGGCGTGATATTGATATTCTGATAAATAATGCGGGTTTGTCGCGCGGATTAGATAAAATTCAGGATGGCGTTTTGCAAAACTGGGAAGAGATGATTGACACGAATGTGAAAGGTCTGCTGTACGTGACGCGCGCGATTTCGCCAAAAATGGTAGAGCGCGGCAGCGGGATGATTATCAATATTGCGTCCATCGCCGGACGTGAGGTTTATCCGAATGGCAACGTGTACTGCGCAACGAAACATGCAGCGCGGGCGCTTTCGCAGTCCATGCAGATTGATTTAAACGGAACGGGCATTCGCGTTACGAATATTGACCCGGGAATGGTTGATACGGAATTTTCTGTCGTGCGTTTCCGCGGTGATGAGGAGCGTGCAAGTAATGTGTATAAAGGCTTCGAGCCGCTGCACGGGCGCGATGTTGCTGAAACGGCGCTTTTCTGTGCGACGCGTCCGCCGCATGTGAGCATTCAGGATATTCTTGTGATGCCGTCGGCGCAGGCGAGTGCGACGATCGTGCATAAGAAATTGTGACGCGTGATCGGTAATCTGTGATCGGTTTTAAAACTATGAAGGCAATTCTTTTTTAAAAAAGAATTGCCTTTTTTGGTTTAAAAAAAACAATTTGGAATTGTTGATCTTATTGATTAGGTTTGTTTAAACAGTTGATATATAAAATGTATTATTAATAAACATCTTTTCAATGGAGCTTTTTATGAAAACAATTCTTACAGCCTTGGCATGTGTGTTTTCTCTGAGCCTTATAACAGGAGTTTCGTATGCACAGCTACCGGGCAATGTGCCGCCGGTTTCCCCAAAAGATACGTTGTTTCAGGTCGAGACTACTGATGGGAACACTTTCCTGGGGTACATTACCTTTCAGGATTCCCTGATGATCCGGCTTGAAACTGAAAAGCTGGGTGAACTTACGATTAATAGGAAAGATATAGCAAAAATTACAGAAATAAATTCTGAAAAAATCGTTGAAGGGAAATACTGGTCTGACAATCCACAATCTACGCGCTATATGTGGGCGCCTAATGGTTTTGGCATGAAAAAAGGCGAAGGATATTACCAGAATATCTGGGTAATGTTCAACCAGGTCAGTGGGGCATTTACCGATAATTTATCAGTAGGAGTTGGCGTTATCCCGTCATTTCTTTTTGGTGCAGATGTTGTGCCATTCTGGATCACTCCAAAGGTTTCGATTCCCATACGTGATAATATCAATATCGGAGTAGGCGCATTAGCTTTTAATGTTATAGGAGTAGATGATATGAGCTGGACAGGGCTGCTTTATTCCACTGCTACCTTTGGAACACCGGACAAAAATCTAAGCGTTGGGCTCGGCTACGGATTTGTAGATGGCGAATTGGCTTCCACACCGACAGTAAATATAAGCGGGCTGATCAGGGGTGGCGAAAAGTGGTATTTCATGATGGAAAATTACTATTTGAGTACAGATCCATTTGAAGATGATGATAACGGTGTACTAATAACCGGTATAGGTGGCAGGAGAATGCTTGGAAAAGCAAGTATTGACTTTGGTATTGTAAGAGGTCATAACTGGACGTTTATAGGAATGCCATGGCTTGGTTTTACTATTCCGTTTGGCTCATAGTTTTTAAAAGAAATTTATTCAGCTGCAACTTCCACCTTGATCCTGTCCGGGTCTTCAAAAAATACTGCGTAATAGTCCGGCCCGCCGGCGTATGGATGCTTGTCTTCATACAAAATCTTTACGCCGCGGGTTTTTAAAAGCTCCGTCAGTTCATCTACTTCCGCGCGCGAACCTCCATGAAAAGCGAGATGATTTAGTCCTGTCCGGCAGCGATGATATTCCACATCTTTAAAACGCTCTTCGGTTTGTACAAAAACGAGATACGTCGCGCCGAGCCGCCAGCTGATGCCTTGTGGCCATTCATTGACGTTTTTATAGCCGAGATGCGTGAGCAGCCAGTCCCAGAAGTCGCGGGATTTTTTAAGATCGGAAACGTAAATTTCGACGTGGTGGAGCTGTCCGCGCATTTTTCTTGTGACTCGTAACTGGTGATTAGTGACTTGCTCTTTATTTTTCACCAATAACAAGTCACCAGTTACCAGTTACCAGTTACCAGTTACAATTTAAATCTTCTTGCTATTCAAGATTGATTTTAAAACATCTGTCGCGACCTCGGCTGTTGTGCTTGCGCCTTCAATGATATTGGAAACTGTTTTCGTCAGCGGGTCTTTTGATGTTTTTAAATCTTCGCGATACGTATCTTTTGCCTTTCTAAAACTTTCCTCAACTGTTTCCTCGCCGATCTTTTTAAAACCGCCTTTTATAATTTTCTCGTATTCGCCGGAATCAACCCATTTTTTTAATTCCACCACGCGGAGAACAGGAAACGGATGCGTTTGATTGACAAGATTTAAAAGCTTGTACACGCTGTCAGCCATTGAGCCGGAAGATTCGTATTGTTCGGCTTGTTTGAAAAATTCATCAATGTCCATTTCCTCTATTTTGCGTCCGCCAGCGAGCTTCATTTCGAGTTCGTAGCAGACTTTTGGATTTTGAACAGTGAGAAGCCCGGCGCGGTCGGCGGAAAGTTCGCTTTTGCGGTCCCATTCGCGGAGTGCAGCGATGATGGCGGCGAGCGCGATATTTGCCAGCGGGATCTGAACGACAGAAAGCGAATATTTTAAAAGCATTGCCAGAAGGGTTTTATACAGAACGTGCCCACTGCGACAATGGCCGAGTTCATGTCCGAGAATTGCCATCACTTCATCATCGCTGAGCGCATCAAGCGTGGATGAATTCAGAACGATGAATGGGTTTTTGACACCGACAGCGCCTGCGTTTAAAAACGGGCTTTGCGATACGTAGAGTTCGGGAACGTCGCGAACATCGAGAATTGCGCACGCTTCACGGTAGATTTTAAAAACATTTTTAAACTGCTTTTCCGATACACGCACTGAGGATGCCAGCGTTGCCAAACGCAATGAGCGTTCGGTTGATGTGCTGATGAGGGTTTTTAAAACGGTATCGAGGCCCGGCACACTTTTTAAAGCATGTAGAGCAGCGCGGTCAGCGGGGTGTTCCCATGTATCGGGTGTGATATTATAGAGTGGATTTCTGTGGCCCATATTTTTAAAAGAATGTTTTAAAAGGTTTTTTCTTTTTAAAAATACGATAAGTTTTTAAAAAGGTTTGTAAATATTACATCAGTTTTTTTTCTGCCAGACTTGTGTAGGTTTCGCCTGCGATAATGATGTGGTCGAGGACTTTTATATCAATAAGTTCTCCGGCGGAAACGAGCTGTTTTGTGATAGAAATATCTTCGCGTGACGGCTCAGTATTGCCCGACGGATGATTGTGCAGAAGTACGATGCTCGCCGCGCTTTCTGTAATTGCAATGCGGAAAACCTCGCGCGGGTGAACGATGCTTGCGTTAAGCGAACCTTCACTCACAAGCACTTCACGGAAAACCTGATTGGCAGTATTTAAAAGCAGTATCCAGAATTTTTCTTTTCGTGCGCCGCGAAAACGCGGAATGTAGAAACTGGCGATTTCCTCCGGTGAACGGAATATCTTTTTTAAAGAAAATGGCTCACTTTCGATGCGGCGGGCAATCTCAAAAACTGCTGCCATTGTGATCGCTTTTACAGGGCCGATGCCGTGAATTTTTGAAAGCTCGCTTACGTCGCGCGAGCAGATTCCCGTGAGGTCTGTATATTCTTTTAAAAGATTTCGCGCCACGTCCAGTGCGGAAACGCCTTTAGCACCTTTTGCAATGAGAATGGCAAGAAGCTCGGCGTCGGAAAGCGTGTGCGCACCGCTTTTTAAAAGGCGTTCGCGCGGACGCTCGTCTTCGCGCCATTCGTGGATGGCGAGATGTTTGGGTTCTGCATTGTATTCGGTGATTTTAAAACCGCTCAGTTCTTTGCTGTTCTCTTCCACACTTTTCTCTTTTAAAAAGTTTTTAAAACATTCTTTTAAAAGCAACTTAAGTGAAAATTTGTTCCTTACTCAAGTGATGATGTGAGCCACGCGAGATATGGCGCGGAGGATTCTTTTAAAGATGTTGTGATAATTTCGGGAACATCATACGGGTGAATGGCAGTAATACATTTTTCTAACTTTTCCAGATGAAATTCGTATGTTTTTAAAAGGATAAGAAATTCAGAGGATTCTTCGATATTTCCATTCCATTCATAGATCGAGGTTACTGCCGGAATGATATTTGCACAGGCGATGAGCTTTTCCGTGAGAAGTGCGTGCGCGATCTCCTGCGCGTTTTTAAAAGAATTGGTAGTAACGAAAACGATGCGGAAGTTTTCTGCATTTTCCATAGATTTTTTGCGAAATTTGTAATTATAATAGATGATTTTCTTTTTAAAAGTTTTTAAAAATTACAAAAAATGATTGATTTATTTCTGTATCAATTACACATTGTGGCGGCACTCTACGCATATACCAAACGCTGGCAGGAGGCAAATATCCGGGAGGGGATCCTGGCTGTTTTGATTATCGGATTAGTTTTTACCATTGGCTGGTCAATCACGGGAACAGTGGCGCGATTGGTAATGAAAGGGCCGGGGATTCCGGGAGTTTTCACGAGTGATACGCTGGGTTTGGTACTGTTGATAATTCCGGAAACGATCTTCTTTGTAGTGTTCTTTTTAAAAGATAAACCTGCGGGTGCAGAAGAGAAAATTTCCGTTTCAGGAGTTGACTAAAAAAACTTGGTACGGAAATTGTGGCCTGTAATTTAGTTGTAAAAAAGCACTTTTTAAAAGCGTTTGATATTGATTATTACAGGCACCATGAAAGAAAGGGTCACAGACATAGAAGCACGTTCGCGAGCCAAGCTTAACAAAGCTTTCCGTAGTGGAATTACGCCACGCGAGCAGATAGATATTCTGAACGAGATCTCGTGGGAGCTGCGGAATGTCAATACTGCACGCTCGTCTGTTCTGGCCGAAGAGGCCTATACGCTGGCGGTTGAGAAAATCTACCGTCCGGGTATGATGTATGGGCTGCGGAATATGGGAATTGCAGCGTATTATCTTTCTGATCTTGAAACGGCCCTTTTAAAACTCCTTGATGCTTACCAGATGTTTGAGAATTCCGGCGATGACCGGGGGCTGGCGAGCGTGCTGAATTGGATCGGCAATGTATATCTGCGTATGGGCAGCTATACAAATGCGCTGGAATACTTTTCAAAAAGCATGGGCATCAGCCAGGTAATAGGCGATGACGAGAATACCTCATCGTGCCTTACGAATATTGGGCGTGTGTATTATGGATTGTCAGATTTTTCAAATGCTTTGGACCATCATTTAAAAAGCCTGGAATTGCGGCAGCAGTTTGACAGCGCGGCGGGTGAGGCAACAACTTTCTGGGATGTAGGGCGAACATATTACGGAATGAATGACCTGGATAATGCATATGATTATACGGTCAAAAGTTTTGCTATACGCCGTGAAATTGGCGATCAGCGCGGCATGGGTGCTTCGCTGCATGTTTTGGGTGAGATATTTCAAAAGAGAAAACAATATCCCCAGGCCCTGCGGCAGTTTTTAAAAGCACGCCAGTATGTGCATCAGTCCGGTGAACGCTGGGGCGAGGCGCAGACACTGACGCAGATAGGGTCTTTATATCTTGAGTACGGGCGTCCGAAAAGCGCTGTGAACTACCTGGAGACTGCCCTGCATATCGGTGAAGAAATCAAGGGAATGGAGATCGTCTATGAAGCACACTCGCTGCTGGCTGAAGCTTTTAAAAAGTCGGGCGAAAATACTAAAGCGCTTGAGCATTTTGAGCAATTCCACAAAATAAAAGAGGAAGTGACAGGACGGCAGGCAGAGCAGACATTGAAATATTTACAGCGCGGTTTTGAAATTGAAAAAACCAAACGTGAAACCGAGATTTTCCGTTTAAAAAATGTCGAGCTTGCTGATGCTTTGGAGGAAGTAAAAACGCTGAATCAGCATTTAGCAGATCTTAATTATGACCTTGAAGTATTGAACCAGGAGAAAAATGAATTCCTGGGAATTGTGGCTCATGATCTGAAGAATCCTCTTGCCGGGATTGTATTGGCTTCCTCGATGATACGGCTTCATCATAAAAAGATGAATACGGCGGAATTAGAAAAACATGCTGCCGGAATTGAAACTACAGCCGAGCGGATGAAGTCCATTATCGTCAATCTCCTTGATATAAATGCAATAGAATCCGGGAAAATTAAGCTTGAGTGGAAGGAATTTGATCTTGCCAAGCTCATCAATACAGTTGCCAATGAATATGAAGTGTATGCAAAAAGAAAGAATATCACTATGTACCGGGAGATCATTATTCCTAAAGTTTTGATCGTAGGTGATCAGGATGCTACCCAGCAGGTATTGGATAATCTTATTTCAAATGCAATAAAATTTTCACCACTGGGGAAAAGCATATTTATACGATTAAGTCAGGATAGTCATAAGATACACCTTGAGGTAGAAGACCAGGGGCCTGGGCTGACTGAGGA
This sequence comes from Bacteroidota bacterium, assembly GCA_040386315.1. GTDB lineage: Bacteria > Bacteroidota > Ignavibacteria > Kapaibacteriales > DASPKH01 > DASPKH01. The sequence continues at coordinate 2,883 of JAZKFS010000075.1, read as the reverse complement.
AGACAAGCATAAACTTTTTGGGAAGTTCAGCCGCCTGAGCGCCCGTCCATCTGCCGGCGAGGATTCTACGGGGCTGGGCCTGTCTATCGTCAAGAAGTTGATAGAAGAAATGCATGGCCAGGTGTGGTGTGAAAGCGAAGTGAACCAAGGGGCAAAATTTATCGTAGAGTTAGGATTACAGCCGAAAACGTAATTTTTTTATTGAAGCTTAATTATTTATTTGTAAATTTACATATTCTCCCCTCACGAATGGCTAGAAGTGGGATAAATGTAGGGATTTCCAAGACAGTTTCATCACAACTATACATTTACAGAATTACCTTGAATATCAATAATCTGACTTCTGTAGATTCGCATATGATACAAAATAAGGCAGGCTATCCTAATAAATGGCTGCAGAGAAAAATTGAGCATCTTGCCTTATCGGCTGCGGCCGCAGAAACTTATGATGAAATATACACTAAATCAAGCTTTGCTACTAATGTCTATATGCACTATGAAATGGAGATCATTGAGAAGTATGTTTCTCGTGCTCCATCTCACACACTGGCATTAGATTTAGGTTGTGGTACCGGACGTGGCTCTATATTGCTCTCGACGCATTTTAGCCATGTATATGGGTATGACTTTTCACCCGAAATGGTACATGTCGCCAACGATAATAAGCTTCAGAACAATATTGACAATATCTCTTTTAAAATACTTGATATAGAAGATAATCTTTTGCCTGTTCCGGATGCAAGCGTTGCTTTTGTTAATACTGCTTTTGGGATGGGAAGCTTTGTCAATAATGCTGACAAGCTAATTGCGGAAGTCAACCGTGTTTTATTGCCGGGTGGCATTGCAATATTTTCTTTTTATAATTCAAAATCCCTAATAAACCAATTATCGTTTGATTGGGAGCCGGCGATGGTGGTACGTGCTCTGGATGGCGAAGATGCCTTAGAAGTTAAATTTGCTGATCATATTTATACTATCGCTGCGCGGTCTTACAATGTAAATGAAGTAAAAGATAAATTAACCAGAGCATTTAAAGATGGTGTACTGGATATTTTGACTTTCCCTACGCTTTCGGCTTTATTTCCGCAATCTTTATTTGATAATTCTGAGACACGGCAGTTATGTCATAATTTGGATCGGTTGATAGCGTCAAATCTGGAGATTGCCGCCGGTTCTTATATTATTGCTGTTTGTCATAAGTCAGAATAACCTGTAAACTTTGATATAGCATTATTTCCTACCAATCACCAATGAATACCTTTCCTGCGCCTGTCCTGCAAGCCTTATCTGAATCTTTTCCTTCTCCTTTGTTCTCGGTAGATCCAAGCCTGATAACGCTACTTCAGCAAAATACTTCTGAATTTGCTCCAAGGAATGTTATCGGTGTATTTGCCCCTCCTGATGTAGAAGGAGTTGCAGAAGTAATAAGAGCAGCTGGTAAATATAATTTTTCAGTATATCCATATAGTACAGGAAAAAACTGGGGCCTCGGCTCGAAGCTGCCGGTCGCCGATGATTGTGCCCTGTTGGAACTGAACAGGCTCAATATAATCCGTGAAGTACATGAAGATATGCACTTTGCCATAATTGAGCCCGGCGTTACACAGCGCCAGTTAAGCGATTTTTTAAAAGAACATCACCCATTGCTTATGCTGAATGTAACAGGTTCTTCCCCTGATTCAAGCATCATTGGCAATATTCTCGAACGCGGCAGCGGCTTTTACAAACACAGGATTGAGGATCTCCGGGGACTTGAAGTAGTAAAAGCAGATGGTGAGATATTGCGGACAGGTTTCTGGCACTATGACAGAGGCGAGCGCCCGGTACATCATTATAAATATGGCATCGGCCCTTATATAGATGGATTGTTTTCACAGTCAAATCTGGGTATAGTCACCGCCGCTGTGGTAAATTTAATTCCTATGCCCGAGAGCATGGAGCTTATGTGGTGTTCATTTCATAGTGAACAGCTTGTTCCAATGATCGATCGCCTTTCAAAGCTCTATAAGCAAAATCTCCTGCACAATATTCTTCATATCGGCAATACCACGCGTTTGAAAATTACCGGTGCAGAAGAAGCCGTCTGGAGTATTTGGGGAGCTATTAGCGGCACTAAAAATCTCGTGAACTTTTTAAAAGAAGAAATAACTCTTCATCTGGAAGATATTGCAGGAAAGATCGAATTCCTGACAGATGAAAATGTAGATCAGGACAATCATTTCCGAACGCTTTATGAAATGTACCGCGGTGTGCCATCCGATATGTTTTTAAAAGCCATGTACCAAAGTGTAGGCCAAACAATACAAGAGGATGAACTGAACCTTGATACAGGCCGCTATGGAATGCTTTGCTGCCTGCCAATGCTGCCAATGGCAGGTAAAGATATTAATGATGCAATTACGCTTCTTCATAAAGTTTGCGACGAGTTTGGAATTGCCCCGGCAATGACCATCAATCCAATATCAGGCGAGTATGCCGAAGCGGTCATTAATCTTTATTTTGACAGAAGCTCAAAAGACGCTACCGATAACGCACATCGTTGTAATGCAGCACTGCATGAGCAGATGTTTGCTGACGGGTTTAGATTTTACAGGATAGATGTCGAAAACATGAATACAATAACCCGCGATAATTCAGTATTTTGGAAAACAATAAAAGACATAAAAAAAGCGCTCGACCCCCAGGGGATCATTGCTCCGGGCAGATACGGCCTTCTATAAAACCGTGGTTTTAAAACGTGTACAATATCCGGTAGAATGTAAACGTCAAAAGCTGAATTCCAAACTGAAATTTGATCTTTTAAAGAGATTTGGAAGAATTTTTAAAAGTTTTCAAAAAAGAATTTGGAAAAGCGAAAGTAATCATCGTATATTTGTAGCTCTT
>JAZKFS010000074.1:0-7722 GCA_040386315.1 Bacteroidota bacterium | reverse complement strand
CCGACGATGAAGATTCCGGACAAGCCGGAATGACAAGGTTGCAGATACTACTATCTGAATCGCACCAATACAAAATTTTTTAAAACGGATTCCAAAACAGTTTTTAAAAATTTCGAACTTTTACCGCTGAATAAATATCTTTTTCGTGATTGTGCCTGATGACGACGTGAGCAGTGCAAAATATAATCCGTTGGCGAACTCGCTCGTGTTTATTGTCATTCGCGGCGAATCGAGCGTACCGGAATACACAGTTTCACCCAGATTATTGATGATTTTTAAAGCGCAGCTTCCCGTGTTGTTTAAAAAGGTGATTTCGTTGAATGCAGGATTTGGGGTAATGCTGAGATTCTCTTCTCCGGTAATGTCGCTGACTGATGTTGTCAAATTTGCCCGCACCGAATTCATGAACGCCTTACCGAGAGTATATATATTGACGTTGCTCCACTGGTTCACCATGAGTGCTACGCATACGCTGTCTACCGGATCGAACATCATGATTGAAAGGAAGCCGTCTACGTTTCCATTATGTCCCCAATACGTGTGGCCATTGTCAGTAATGCGCATTGTGCCTAAACCGTAGCCCGTAAAGTTTGGATTCAAGCTGTTTTCTGTAAATGTCAACATCTCGTTCAGCGAGGCCTGCGAAATCACTTTACCGGAATACAGGTTGTAGCCAAAATGCACCAGATCTTCAGGTGTTGAAAATAAGCCGCGTACCGGCGCAAGCGACGTCCAGATCGCCTGCTTCGGGATATTTGACACATCTTGTACCCCGGTATTTAGCATCTTCCAGTTGTGTACAATTGTGTTTGGAAAGTTTTCTACAATCATATAGGTGTTTTTAAGCCCGAGCGGCGTTAGAAGATCATTGCGCAGTATTTTGTGCAGCACATCATTCTTTTTTGCTTCAATAATCAATCCCAGCAGCGCGTAATTTGCGTTATTGTATGCAAATTCCTCCCCGGGATATGCTAGTTGCTCTGTCAAAAAAGAGTCTATCGCTTCACGAACTCCCCAAATTCTTGAAGGTTCTTTTACCATGGCAGTATTCCATTCATTTGTCATATAATCTGCCAAACCGGATTTCATTCCCAAAAGATGGCGAATACTAATTGATGGGAAGACATGCTCAATCGGCGGCAGAAGAGAGCCAATAGTGTCATCCAACGAAAGCTGACCGGCATCAACCATTTTTAAAATTTCTGCCGCAATAACCGTTTTAGTGTTGCTTCCCATAGCGAACAGCATGTTAGTGTCAACCGGCACCGACCCGTGAGATAGGCCTGAAACGCCTTTCCAGACGCCTTTTCCCGGAAAATAGACAGCTGCGGAAATGCCTTTTACTTTATTGAGCACCTGCAAATCAAACAGCGAGGACTCAAGCTCTTTGGCGAGTTCGGGACTAATCCCGTTTTGCGCCGGAGCTTTTAAAAACGAGAGGCAGAGTATCAGCGCTACAGCACCGTAGAGTTTCAATTTCATAAAGTTTCTCCCTAGAAAGATGTGAATAAATTAATACAGTTTTTATAAATTATGTAAGCGCTTACATAAAATTGCACTTTTTGTTATAAAAAAACAAACTTAGCGTTTGTTGATTATTTAAAACCCGTAGTTTTCAGGTTCCCCCATAGGGTTGTTTTTAAATTTTCTGACAGCTCAATCGAAGCTTTTAAAAATTTTAATAAAGGAAATACGCGTATAGTACTGCGCCACGGCCTGCTGTTCAAGTGGGAATGTGAATCATTTAAACAGTCGTGGAAAGTTCTAGTAAAACAGACAACATACTTTGTTTTTTTTGACTGTAATGTACCACTAAATATAACGGCCTAGCATCGTTTTATCGGACATACTCATGGTAAAGTATCGGTAACTGTTACGGCTGACAAGCCGCTCTTATGTAAAGAAGAGATCATAGTTTTTAAAAATAAATGTAAAAAATTAAAGTAATCTATGGTTTCCCCGATAATTTGGCAATAGACACACCTATTAAAAAAAAAGTTACAGATTTGTTAATTTCTTCTGAAAAAGCTTAAAAAAAACATGGTCTAAAATGAAATTTCACACTTTCCCCAATTGTCTTTAAAAAATTTCGTAATTTTGGAATCTGTATCAAAAAAACTAATCGTATTACAGCATTTTATAAAGGTGTAATGAATGAATATTCTGGTTTGTGTATCGCAGGTGCCTGATACCGCTTCGAAAATCGCGGTGGACGCGAGCGGCAAGAAAATTAACCCGGCAGGCGTAAAATTTATCGTGAACCCATATGACGAGTACGCTCTTGAGGAAGGTTTGCGCCAGAAGGCAGCAAGCGGCGGCACCGTTACAGCGCTCACAGTGGGCGGCGACACGGCAAAAGAGGCTCTACGCACGGCCCTTGCCATGGGCGTGGATAAAGCGATCCTTGTAAAAGATGACGTTCGCGAAGATTCGTTTTCCGTTGCTGAAAATATCGCAGCCGTAGCAAAAGAAATCAATCCTGACCTGATTATTTTAGGCCGCCAGAGCATTGATTTTGACTCGTTCCAGGTTGCCTCGATGGTTGGCGAAATCCTTGGCCTCCCTTCTATTTCGATGGTTTCAAAACTTGCTATTAACGGTACAAATGTAACAGCTGACCGCGACATCGAAGGCGGTAAAGAAACTGTTGAAACAACGCTCCCATGCGTTATCAGCGCACAAAAAGGCCTTAACGAGCCGCGCTACCCGAAACTTCCCGACATTATGAAAGCGAAATCCAAACCAATTGAAGAACGCCCTTCTGCTTCCAGCACGACTCGCGTAGAAGTACTCGGCATGGAGCTTCCGCAGTCGAAGCGTGCAGGCAAAGTTCTTGGTGATTCTGATGGAGATATTGCTGAATTGGTGAGATTATTGCACGAAGAAGCGAAAGTGGTGTAAGCTTTTAAAAAGCTCTTTAAAAAGAAACAATTTTAAAAACATAGAATATAAAAGAGAGAGAACATACATGAAAATTCTTGTATTTCTTGAAGGACAGGAAAATCATTTAAAACGCGCTTCCAAAGAAGCAATTACGGCGGCTTTATCGCTGGCTCCGGCTGAAAATGTAACGGGAATTCTGCTTCATGGCACAAGCGAGCAGGCACAGGCGGCAGGCGCATTTGGTCTTGCGAATGTTCTTGTAGCTCAGGGTGATATGCTGAAAGATTATTCCGTAACGGCAGCAACGTCTGTTATCGAGCAGGCAGTTCAGCAGACTGGCGCTGACCTTGTCCTATTTTCGGCAACCGCTCACGGCAAGGAGCTTGCTCCTCGCGTGGCAGTTCGCCTTCAGGCGGGATTTGCTCCTGACTGTATGGCAATTGAGCTTGACGGTAATCAGCTTGTGGCGACACGCCCTGTCTATGCCGGTAAAGCAAGCCAGAAAATTAAAATCACAACGCCAAAGCAGGTAGCTTCCCTTCGACCGAATATCTTTACAGCGAAAAAAGCTGCTTCTGCGGCAAATGTGAACGTTCAGGAATTTACTCCAAATATCACAGCAGCTGACGTAAAAACAAAAGTTACGAACGTAGCAGTAAACGAAGGCAAACTTGACGTTTCCGAAGCAGACATTATCGTTTCCGGTGGACGTGGTTTAAAAGCTCCTGAGAATTATCATTTAGTAGAATCTCTTGCTAAAGCGCTTGGCGGTGCAGTTGGAGCTTCACGCGCGGTGGTTGATGCGGGATGGCGCCCGCACACTGAGCAGGTTGGCCAGACAGGAAAAACAGTTTCTCCGAAACTGTATGTAGCGTGCGGAATTTCCGGCGCAGTGCAGCATTTGGCGGGAATGTCGTCGTCGAAAATCATCGTTGCAATCAATAAAGACAAAGAAGCGCCGATTTTTAAACTCGCGGATTACGGTTTGGTGGGTGATGTGCTGGAAATTCTTCCAAAGCTGACCTCAAAAATCAATGAAGTGCACGGGAAACCTAATCACAATTAAAAACTGTTACGTGTCTAAGAAACTGTTTTCTTTAAAAAGTGCGTTATCGTTTTAAAAGCATTTTTAAAATTGAACGTGATTATTTTTAAAAGGAAAAAATCTTAGCACACCAACGAAATAGAGTTTTTTAATGAGTAAAGTACAGGTTGAAATTTTAGGTTTATCCGCAAGCCCGGCCAGCACCGGCGCGTATGCGCTTATTTTAAAAGAAACGCACGGTTCGAGGCGGCTGCCTATCGTCATCGGCGCATTTGAAGCGCAGGCGATTGCCTTTGAAATGGAAGGCATCAAGCCGCCTCGCCCGCTGACGCACGACCTTTTAAAAGCGTTGCTCGATACGTTGGGTTCAACGCTTGTGGAAGTTTGCATCAACAATCTTACCGACGGCACATTCCACGCACAGCTCGTGCTGGATGGCGACGGTGTAGAAGTTGATGCACGTCCAAGCGATGCGGTTGCCCTTGCTGTTCGCTGCCAGGCGCCGATATTCGTAACGGACGAAGTAATGGACGAAGTTGGATTCACGCCGGAAGACGCTGACGAAGAAATGGACGAGGACGATATGGAAGGCGGCGAAAGCGGCGCTTTCGGTGATGCTGAAGAAGACGAGCTTTTCCAGCAGCCAAAATTTGAAAAGCCAAAGCCGGAAACAATGCCAACCTCGAAAATAGACCAGCTTCGCGCGCTAATGAATAAGGCAATTTCGTCGGAAGACTATGAGCGTGCGGCGCAATTGCGTGATGAAATCCAAAAAATGCTTGGCGCTTCGCAGTAATTTTTAAAAAGCGTGAAAAACCGCTTGTAATCGCTTCGGCAATTTCGTAAATTTGTGTTCTTGGTTCGCCGAAGTAGCTCAGGTGGTTAGAGCAATGGAATCATAATCCATGTGTCGGGGGTTCAAGTCCCTCCTTCGGTACGAAAAAGTAAGAGCAGTTTCTTAAAAAAAGAAACTGCTCTTTTGTTTTTAAAAACGGTACTTTGCTAATATCAAGATATTTGTGCTTACCACAATTAAAAGATAATTTATTTGATTGAATAGTCAACAAGTACCATGCTCTCGCCTGAAACATTATTTTCAATTAACCCAATACCCTTAGCATAGTAGGACGTTTCTTTAATTCGGATTGAGCCCGAGGTAGTCGAGCTTACTTCCATATGCAATACATCGTTGTAGGTTTTTCCTTGTACCGTTCTTGAAATTCCCTTAGCTACTACTCTTAAAGTATCTGTCTGGGATGGCTCACCTTCAGAATTTGGGGTAGCCCATGCAACACCTAGTTTCTCTATAAGATGAGGCCATTCTACAAAAGTAATCGGTTGCCCTGATTTACCCCACAGTGAATATAAGGTATCGTTACTTCTACGATACAAGCGTCTTACTGAAGTTTTCGTTTCAGTAATTTGCATATATTTACTATAACGCTTTCCATTCAAAAGCGTATCGCCGTCAATCTTCCTGGAGAGGGCAGTTGTATCACCATCAATGATTAACTTGTATTCCCAGCTTGATCCATCTGAAACAGGGGAATATCCGTGATGGTCTTGAGGTGGCGTAGGTTCTACAACATCAGGGGAAGTGCAACTGCAAAAACTAATCGTTAATAGTAAGGCAATGAGGAACCGTTTCATAATATGTAAGATCTTTAAATAAAAATTTCTGCTTTCAAATTACGAAAAATTTAAGCAAAAAAAAGAGACTGCTTTTTAAAAGCAATCTCTTTTAAAATCATCCAAAACTTTTAAAACTATCCTTCCTTTAAAAGCACTTCAATTTTATCTTCCGCATCGCGGAGGAAATCGGTTTCCCCGGCAAATCCTACTTCTTTAAACTGCACCATCCCGTTTTTATCAAGATAGAATTTTGTTGGGATTCCCGTAACGCCGAATGATTTTACAATTGCGTCGGTTTCGTCGAAGTACATCGGGAAAGTGAATTGCGGGTTTTTATCAAGATACGTTTTTACCACTCCTTTCCTGTCTTTATCGCGTTCCCACACGTCCACGATCGCAAAGGCCACGTTCGGGTTATTTTTATATTTATCGTATAATTTCTGCATTGATGGGAAGGACTGTTTGCACGGCCCGCACCACGTAGCCCAGAAATCAAGAATAACGATCTTCCCTTTTAGATCCGCAAGCGAAACTGCGCGTCCGTCAAACGTTGTCATTTTTTCATTCGGCAGCGGTGTCGGCATCATCATTTTTTCGGAAGCCACTTTCGTACGACGGGCATTTGCCGCATCACCGGCAAGCGATGTAATGACCTTATCATATTCGCTTGCCTTGGGATTTAAAACCGCGTACAGCGCTTTATGGCGTGTTACGATCTCATCATTCGATTTTGAAACCCGTATTGCTTCTGCCGCCATATCATAAGCTTCCTGGTTATTTCCCTGCGCTTCCAGCACATTTATTAATGCGCTGTAAAGTTCAACCGGCGCAGTTGCACCAAGATTCGTAAGCGAGCTTTTAAAAGCAGCAAGCGCTTCCGGTGATTTTCCTAATTTATTCAATATTGCGCCGCGTGTGAAATATACAGAGCCTACAGTTTGCTTACTCGCTTCCGCCCATTCTGTATTGGTCACAAATATCGGTTTATATTCCAGATTTGGCTGCCCGGCACTTTTTAAAGCCATATCATTCCACGTCAGCGCTTCCTCCAGTGCAGAATCTTTTTCTGCTAATGCAAATGCAAGCTGATTATATGCGCTCGCCGGTTTCGTATTTACTTTTGAAAAAATATCCTTTGCTTCATTGAGCTTTTCGCCTTGTAAATATGCACTTAACAGCGCAGAAAACACACGCTCCGTATAGACAGACGAGGGAAAAGTATTGATAAATTTTATACCACCGGCAGAGAATTCTTCTTCAGTTTTTGAAGCCTGTAGCTTGGCAAGAGCGATCTCTTCTGCTAATTCACTCGTTGGATATTTTGCTGAAAATTCTGTTTCAAGCTGCGCCGAACGCTCATTTTCGTTGAGGATTTTTAAAGCGCGTGTCACAGCGCGAAGGTCATTCTCGCGTGTCTGGTCAAATTTTGTGTTAACAATTTTTCCCAGCTGCGCATCAAAAGCTGCCTTTTCAATTGATTTATTTTCGAACTGAAGTGACAGAGCACCGATCTGCGCCTGCACGTTATCAGGAAATGCCTTACTTTCATTTTGGATCAGCTGAAGCGCCCGTGCTGTATTTACATTACGCTTTGCCTGATCGGGAAGATTGCCCAGATACGATATACCCGCACGCATTTGTGCGCCGCGAACAGGATTTCCTTTTGCATCGTACACAAGAAAATCCCAGAAATCTGCTTTATTATTATCAATTTCAATAGTATTGCCAAATTTCACCAAGCCAAAAACAACATCTTTGTCTAACGTATACGATCCTTTAAAAGCCTTTTTCGCCGGATCAAAACCCATTATTACTTCTTCAGCTTTCGGTACTGAGCGCATTTCCGTAAATGTATAGATGAAAGCACGCATTGGGTCCTGTGCACCAAGGATCTTCGTTGGCTGATACTGGATTTCTATTTGTGCACCGGATTTCGGTTTATCCGGTGTGATCGTCAGATTTCCCGCTAATGCTGAAATTGTACTTGCTGCAATGAGAATTGCAAAAAGACTAAAGTTTTTAAAAGAAGCCCTTTTAAAAGTCATGAAATTTCTCCTGTATTTTGTGTAGTGTCGTTTGAATTTTTAGCGATGAACTGCAGCATTTCCGGCAGCATTTTTAAAAGCAATTCCTGCGGGATCACGTGGTCAATTTTGGCAAGC
>JAZKFS010000073.1:396-28339 GCA_040386315.1 Bacteroidota bacterium | reverse complement strand
AAGTTTTAAAAAGTTTTAAAAAGTTTTAAAAAGTTTTAAAAAGTTTTAAAAAATCAAAACTTTTAATAAACTTCCAAATGAATTTTTTAGGGTTGTAAAGATTTACAAAGTAATGCGGATAAGCTCTTAAACTTCTTTTAAAAGTCAGCTTTTTAAAGACTATGTACGTTTGTCATTCTGAGCATAGCGAAGAATCTACGTCAAAAGGTCGCGTTCGGTCATTCTCACGTGGATTCTTCGCTATGCTCAGAATGACAGAGATTTTTAAAAGATTTTGAAAGAAAATTCTTATAAAAAAATATTTCAACAGTGTCGCTGATGAACCAAGAATATGGTGCCAAAAAGGGTTGATTCCACGAACTTGCAAAAATTTTCTTTTAAAAACAAGCGAAAAAGTTTAAACGGTAATCCTTTTAAAAATCAACAACTTACAAGCAATTTTCTTTTAAAAAACTCTTCTCTAATTTCGTTTTAAAGAATCTTTTTCTTCACGCAGATCAGTTGCTATTTTTTGCGGTCGGTTACGTCCTGCTCCGTTCCGATGATATAATTCAGATCATTTGCCGCATCAGTCAGAAATATTGCTTCCGTGTGAAAAATTCTCGCGTCGCCCAGCATGTTCACTTTTCTTTCAAAGGAAAACGGCTCCTTCGATTGCAGCGCTTTCTCGATGATTTTCGCGATCGCATCAAACTCTTCAGCGTCGGTTGTCTCTTTAAAAAATTCAAGATCCGGTGTAAAAGTTCCGGGTTTGAAACCGTAAATTCTGTATAATTCATCCGACCAGATCAGCTTTTTGCTTTTCAGATCAAATTCAAAATGGCCGATGCGCGCGATACGTTGTGCTTCTTTTAGCAGCAGCTCACTTTTTAAAAGCTGTATCTGGTATTGCTTGATGGCGGTAATATCGCTGAAGGTAATCACTGCGCCATTGATGTAATTATCCAAGGTTCGGTACGGCGATACGCGCATGGTAAACCACTGCCCGCTTTTACTTTGTACCTGGGTTTCTTTTTTTGAAAGATTTTCCAGCACATTCTGAACTTCATTCTCCAGATCGCAATTTTCAAGATTCGTGGTAATATGCGAGATCGGGCGCCCGATATCCGTCGGCAGAATATTCAGCAGCTGCGTGGTTTTTGGCGTAAAGCGCTTAATATTCAGGTCATTTCCAATAAATATCGTCGCGATGTCCGTCGAGTCAAGCAGATTTTTAATGTCATTATTGATCTCGGTCATTTCCTGCGCTTTCGTTTGGTACTGCATATTGATCGCTATCAGCTCTTCATTCAACGAACTCATTTCCTCCTTATTCGTCATCGCTTCTTCGTTCGTGCTTTGCAATTCCTCATTTGCCGATTGCAGCTCTTCATTGGTGGATTTTAATTCCTCCAGCGAAGTTTGCATTTCTTCCGTTGTGATCTGAAGCCGCTGCTGCGTATAATTCAGTTCTTTTTCAAGCTTGCTGATCTCACTGCTGGTGAGAGCTGAAGTTTCCTTTTTTGATTTGCGTTTTGCTTTTTGAGGTTCTTCCAGTTCGCCAATATCTTCAAAAACCACGAGCAGCAGGCCTTTTAAAGTTTCCATCTCAATAAGCGGCTTGACGCGGAGATTTATCAGTTGATAATGCCCATTCGTTTTTACATTCACACGCTCGGCCAACTGCGGCGTATTTTCATTGATGGCTTTCTGGATGGCAGTGCTCAGCTCGTATTTCAGCCCTTCGCGCGCCATAATAAAAACATTCATCGTGCTAAGGCCGGACGATAATTCCAGGTATTTTCCCGTGCGTCCGTTGATATAGAGTATCTCTCCTTTTGCATTGATGATCACGCACGGCGGCGCATACTCGGCAATAAGGATTTTCTGAATAACGCCCGGAAGAAGTGTTTCCGGCATTACCGATCTCTCCGCCGTCGTTTTAAAACTTACCGTTGGAAAATTAAAAGGAAAATCTACCATGCGCGATAATGTGACGGAAGCATTTACTTTTTTGTAAATTTTCCACTTCGACTCCAGAACGGAAAAATAATCGCTAAAACCGCTCAGCGCTTCTGACGGCCCGAGGAACAATATTCCATCTGTCCGTAGTCCGTAATTAAAGACCGGAACGAGCTTTTTTTGCATTTCAGCAGAAACGTAGATCAGGAAATTCCGGCACGAGAGCAAATGCAGCTTTGTAAAAGGCGCATCCTTCGTCAGATTGTGCGTGGCAAATATTATCAGCTCACGGACTTCTTTTTTGACGGTATATTCACCCGTTCCCTGGTGTGTAAAGTATTTTAAAAGCCGCTCCGCCGATACGTCGCCTTCTATATTATGCGAATACGTTCCCTGCCGCGCAAATTCTATTGCCACATCGTTAATATCAGTCGCGAATATCTGGATTTTAAAATGCTTCTGCTGAAGCTCCTCGATACATTCCAGCAGCATGATCGCAATAGAATATGCCTCCTCGCCCGTCGAGCATGCTGTCACCCACACACGAATCGTGTTATCCTCGATCTCGGTTGTCCGCAGATAATCAAGCATTTTTGCTTTTAAAAGATCAAATGCCTCCGGATCACGGAAAAACTTCGTAACGCCGATGAGCAATTCTTTAAAAAGAAGCTGCACCTCAAACGGATTTTCGTCAAGATATTTCAGGTATTGCGAGAAGTGCGTCATCTGCTGGCCTTGCATCCGGCGCTCGATACGGCGCAGGATGGTATTCCGCTTATACTGCCCGAAATCATGCCCGGTTTTAATTTTGATCGTAGAGAGGATTTTCTTCAGCGCACCCGTCCCATCCTGATACGATGTATCCCGCAGCGACTTTGGCAGCGGATTGGAAACATACGCAAGTATCTTCTCCGGCATTTCCTCCGGCGGCAGCACAAAGTCCACAAGTTCGGTGGCAATAGCATTGAGCGGCATGGAATCGAATTCAGCCGTTGACGGCTCCTGCGCGACGACTAGCCCCAGATTTTCCATGATCAGCTTCACACCGATACTTCCGTCGCCGTCCATTCCCGACAGCACCACTCCGATCGCGCGATGCTTTACATCATTGGCCAGGCTTTGAAAAAAGAGGTCAATCGGGAGCCGGCTTCCGCCCTCTTTCTGACGCGGCATCAGGTACAGCTTTTCATTCTGAATGGACATATACGACGTCGGCGGCATGATAAACACACAGTCCGGGCGAAGCGCAGTCCCGTTTTCAACCTGTATCACCTGCATTTTTGTCCAGCGGGCGATGATGTCCGGCAGCATATTTTCCTGCGACGGATCCAAATGCGAAACCACGACAAAAGCAATTCCCGTCTCACCCGGCAGGTTTTTAAAAAACTTCTCAAGCGCCGACAGCGAGCCGGCCGAGCCGCCCAGCGCTACAACATAAAATTCATTGTGTATGGATTTCGGCTTTTCTTCTATACTAATTCCGGCTGATTCCGGCAAAGAGTCAGTTTGTATTTTTAAAGGGGTTTCGTGGTCGTTTATCATATTGCAAATGTCTGTGAACAGGAATTATTCAATGTACACAATAATAAGCAATTTAAGACACGAAATCTGTTAAACGGTAGGTTTTTGTTTCAGAACGGTATGGTGCGTGTTGTGACAAAGTTTTTAAAACCCTGTAAAGCCATAAAAACTTTGGTAGTTGTTTGGGAATTTGTATTCTCTTGAAGTCCCCCTTATTAAGGGGGATTTAGGGGGATTAATGCAGGAAGAATCCCCCTTTGTCCCCCTTGATAAGGGGGATAAGAATCCTTATTTATAACTATTATTTGTTTTTAAAAACTATTTCTGCCCTGCTATAATCCCACGCAGAATCCGCGAATTTTCATCGGCTTTTTGCGCCTGCTCTTCGAGTTCGTCCGGTGTCAGCCCATCGCCGGAAATGTATGTATCCGCCATACGGCGTAATAACATCGCATTTTCATCAAGCGCAGCAATCGCCGCCCATATTTTATCTTCAAGATTTTCCGACTGATCCGCCTGAAGCGATGCTGCCGTATAGGCGTGCCCGACATGGCAGCGAAAGCGGAGCATATTCGGGTCGTCTATTTCAAACAGCGCACCATGGCATTCCGGGCATGCTAATCCTGCTGGCTTTCCGATTTCTCGTGTTTTTTGCATAAGATCGCCTTCCATTTTTACTATTTCAGTTTCTACTGTAATTCGTTTTGGCTTAGGAGCCACACTATCGGGAAACACCGGCAGTTTGACGACTTTTTTAAAAACATCAGCCAATTCCGACATCGGCACCACATAATCCGCTGCCACTCTCTTTAAAGCATTTTGTGGCATCGAGGCATACATCGCATCTTCCGGGTCCTGAACGATCGCTAATCCACCCACTTCCTTGATTGACACAAGCCCCGACGTGCCGTCATCAAGCAGCCCGCTCAAAATAACGCCCACCACGCGTGCGCCATACGCCAGCGCCGCCGAGCGGAAAAGCGGGTCAATCGCCGGACGAAACCGGTTTTCCTTCGGCCCATGAATTACGCGAATAAATCCCTGCTCGATTAGTAAATGTTTATCGCTCTGCGCCACATACACCGTTCCCGGCTTGATAAACGCGCCATCCTGCGCCTGTATCACGGGAATTTTCGACTTTCGGTTCA
The DNA here is from genome assembly GCA_040386315.1 of Bacteroidota bacterium. Lineage (GTDB taxonomy): Bacteria > Bacteroidota > Ignavibacteria > Kapaibacteriales > DASPKH01 > DASPKH01. The sequence goes on along the minus strand of JAZKFS010000073.1, from coordinate 23,729 downwards.
ATATTTCATGTAAAATACTTGGCGGCTCTGGCGGTACATGGATAACGATAAAAATTGACGCAGGAAAATTCACAGGAAGTTCTTCCATCAGTTTTAAAAGCACTTCCACACCGCCTGCTGAAGCGCCGATCACTATTATCTCGTGATTATATGTTTGATTACTCATTGAATACAGTATAATCTTTTATAAACCATTAAAACTATATACCGATATAAGCACGGAGATACAAAATAAGTTCTTTTTTAAAAACAAAAAAGCCACCTTTTAAAAAGCGGCTTTAAGAACTAAGAGAAAAAAATAAAAAATTTATTCACGTAAAGAGTTGCGACTTCCGCCATAAAAAGCTAACGCAAGCATTGCTTTATATGAAGGATTTAAAATGTATTCACCAAACTCACCACCTAGCTCGGTAATGACAAATGAATAATATCCGGCTGGTGCCGTTATTGGTTTCGTCATAAGCTTGCCATTGTAGCTTTCAGCGCTGATATAATAATCAACAGTATCTCCCACGGCCAATGTGCTGCCTTCAATCTCACCTCGGAATATTTTTTCACCCGCTAATAACTTTGGGTTGATACTACCCCGCTGATTAAGCATTAGGAATTGAGAAGCCCAGTCAGAGCCTCGTTTTCTTGTAGAAAGCTTTGCGGTTTTAACTTTATCCTTATTAGAGATTTCCACCGAAACCGGGTATGATTCCGCAAGCGGCATCTTTTCCAACGGAAAATCCTTCATACGAAAATGGATCGGATTTTCAGCCGGAATTTGCATCGTAATACAGTGAAGTCCACCAAAAGAAGCGCTTAGGATCCGCGAGTCAACCGGTACAATTTTGTAACCGGGCAGGAGTTTTTTAAAAAGAGCAACTACTTCCGCATCACCCTGTGAATTTCCCGACGTATTATTTGAAAAAATAGGAAGAATGTAACTTTTATTGACAAATACTCCATTCATATACGTTCGCGGGTCTCGATTCAATTCCGCGCACGTGATGTTTTTAAAACTACCATTGTCTGATGCAGGCATTGGAATCCGAACAATTTTGTATGGCGTACCGTAAATGGAAAGCTGCGATTCCAGGATTTTTTTATTCCGCTCCAGAATTGCCCTGTCCTGGGCTGTTACAGTTTCGGGATATTCCGCCAAAGCAATTGTCTGCTCGTCCAGCAGCTCGAAAAACATATCAATATGGCCCGTTCCGCCGTCACATTCCAGCGCCTGTACTTCAGTTGCGCTCCGGAAGTTAAAGACTGAATGCATCGTATCTAATGTAGCGGCCTGGCTCCAGATATTTTGCCGGGTATTATTGGAGAAAACGCGTGACGTAAAAAAGCTGTTTCCAAAACCATCCGTTTTAAAATTTCCGCCGTCATAGATCAACTTGGTTTTAAAAGGTTTTGCGTTCATAATGCGGGAAATTTCCGCAGGAAAAGCGTCGGTATAATAATTGGCGCTCGGTGTACGATACCGCGTATCAATCAGCCCGATACTATCACGTTCACCATAATAAAACCCAATCGGGCCGTAATCACGCATCCAGAAATTATCGCCCGGATATACAATGAATTTATAATGGTCAAGCGCAACACCGGACTCTTTTAAAAGTGATTTTACACTTACTGTATCTTCCGCTTTATACACTCTGATCCAAAGCGCGCATTCCTCCTGAACTGCCGCTGCCAGCTTCACCCAGACAGCTGCATATTTTTTATAATATTCTGCAACTTCTTTCGGATCATTTTTTTCGGTGTGGCTGAGAAACGGCCAGGAAACCACAACTGCCTGCACCTCTTCCCATTCAGCAGGAATGCGGATATTATGCGATTGCAGTGAATTCTGTTGTTTGTTTTTTAAAACAGAATAATCCTGGCCAAATGCCCTCATGGTACAGATAAGTGCAAAAAACGCTATATATTTTTTCAAAGTATTTTCTTAAAAAAGTTTTTTACATAAAATATTCATAGGGAAATCTGAGAAGCTTTCAATACCGTATAATCATTGTGGAAAGTATTAGGTACAGCCTTTCAATATGATCTTCTCTACACTTCAAAGCTATACAAAAATATACCAAGGGAAAAGGTTGAAAAGTAGCTATTAGCGGTGGGAATGTGGGATACCACACGATGAGAGGCAGGAAATTATCACGGATCACAAAAAAAAGCAGATCTTTTAAAAACCTGCCTTTAAAAACTTTTTAAAACGTCACCGGAAAAATCACAAAAATTGCCGTATCCCACAGCGCATGAGAAATTATCCCCGGCCAAAGTGATTTAGTGCGCTTGTACATAATACTCCAGTGCGTTCCAAGAACAACTGCAGCAAGCAGCAGCATCGGATTTAAAGCCCAGATATGAACGCCGCCATAGAGCAAAATCGCGATAATCGTACCCTTCCATTCACCCAGATTTTCCATCAGGCGATTTTGCACGAAGCCACGCCAGAAGACTTCTTCAGATGGCCCAATCCAAAAGAATAAAAGCGGCGCAATAATGAACGGACTTAGCTGCGAACGTGTCTGGTAAATTGCTTCAATCTGCGGCTGCGCCCAATCAAACATCCACGTTGCAATGATAACGCCAAGCCGCGAAAAGCCATACAGAAATATCGCGTGTGCAACGCCAATTAACACATGCTTCGGCTCAAAACGGAACAATTCTTTTAAACGGTCGCGTTGTGCATTCAATGCAAAAATCGTCAGCACAAATGTGGCAAACGCCATTACCGGCCAGAAATACTGGTGGTGAATTGTATAGGAAAGTGGAGTAAAAGGTGCGAATAAAAAGAACCAGAAAATTGCGGCAAGGACAATGCCGATATAGAGCTTTTTCATGAAGAGTTTTAAAAAGAAAATTGCGTATAAACGTGGCTTTTAAAAAGCGCCCGAATATACGCAATTGCGATATTTTTAGTTGATATGTTTTTTAAAACCGGGATAATCCCTCTGCCCTGTGGGCATCTCCCTTAGAAAAGGGAGACTTTCTTCTGATTGCATTTAAAACTGCAAAAGAAGTCCCGATAGAAGAAGTTCCCCCTTTTCTAAGGGGGACACGGCATAGCCGAGGGGGATTGCATTTCGCATTTTAAAAGAACGCTGAAAGCGCTAAGCCAACAGCAAGCAACAAGCCAAATGGCGCATGATGTTGCGCTGTGGCAATATCAATCATGCCGGCAGCTTTCGAGTTATTCGGGTCAACTGCATTAATTGCCTTTATATTTTTTAAAGCCGGCGGCAAACTCAAAAATACTACAAGCGCCCATGGCTCAAGGATTTTTAAAAGGACAAGCACAACGACAATTGCATACGCGCCAAGTACAAGTGCTGCATAATATTTTTTTGAAGCATCCAGCCCGATGACATTTGCGACCGTCTTAATTCCCGCAGCCTTGTCGTCATCAATATCACGAAGATTATTTGCATGGAGAATTGCGGTTACCAAGCAGCCGATCGGCAGCGAAATATAGAACACATTCCACGCCCATTCGCCCGTCAGCACAAAGTATGAACCCAGCACCATGAGCGGCCCCATGAGCATAAACACAAGCAAATCACCAAGCGCGAGATATTTGTAGCCGAACGCTGCATTAGAATAAAAATATCCGCCGAGAAGCCCGATAACTCCAAGCACAAGAATATCCGTTCCACGCAGCCAAACCATGATCAAACCAAGCAAAAATCCCGCAGCAAATGCCATCTGGCCTGCGCGCAAAATCTTTGTTGGCTCAATCATTTTGCCAACGAGAACGCCGCTTCCGCCCATCGTTCCCTCGCGGTCAATCCCTTTTTTAAAATCGTAGTAATCACTCACGAGGTTCGTGCCCATCTGAAAAAGCACGGAGCAAATCACGATAAGCGGGAAAACAATCCACATAATTTCATTATTCATCACGCCGGATTTCGCGTACCACAGCGCTATCATCGCGCCCACCGTCACCGGCACCACCGATGCCGTAAATGAAAACGGGCGGATCGCCTGCGCCCAGACATTGCCTTGCGGAGCTACCATTGTTGTTGCTTCTGCCATAATTGTACCTTTATTTTTAAAAGAGATAAGACGGTGAAATTTTTAAAATGACTTACGGGTCGGAAACAAAATTACAGCATTTTTATAATTATCCCAAACCTTTTCGTAGTTTCGGGCGTTTTAAAAACTCAACCTTTTAAAAACATGCTGCACCAAAGTCCGGTCGCAGCTTTTTCGCGTTTTAAAAAGTCTTTAAAAATTTCCTGTGAATACTCCAACTTCCCCTTTTCAGCCGCTTTTAAAAGCTTTTGCAAAATTCGACTTTGTGAAATCGCTGCATGAGCGCATCAGCCAAAAAGCTTTAAAAACTTCGGCAAAAACGCTGTCGGGTTCGTCACGCTCGGCAACGCTTGCTGCGCTGTGGCAGGCGGAACCGCGCCGTTTTGCGATTATTGCACCGACGCGTGACGAAGCGTTTGAATTGCTGCACGACCTGCAACTCATGATTGGCACGGACAATGTTGCGATTTTTGCCGAGCCGGATAAAAATCTGCGTCACTCGGCGGAACAGCTTGACACGCGGCTTCTACATGTGGTGGAATCGCTTGCCGTGCTTGACCGCGAGCCGAATGCCATTGCGATTCTCACGCCGGAAGTGCTACTGTACGATGTGCCGCGCCCCAATGAGGTTGACAAGCATCATCTTGGCGTTGCGAAGGGTTTAAAAGTTGAGTTTGATGAATTTGTTACGAATCTCGCGTTGCAGGGTTTTGAAAGAAAGGATTTCGTTGCGTTTACGGGCGATATGGCGGTGCGCGGTGGCATCGTGGATATTTTTCCGATTGGCTTTGGAAATCCGCTCAGGATTGAATTCTGGGGCGATGAAGTTGATTCAATCCGCGAATTTGACCCGCTTTCGCAGCGCAGTATCCGCGAGCATCCGGCGGTGGAATTCATCGCGCACATGTTTCATTCCGATGAGAAAACTCCCGAAACAACGATTTTTTCCTATTTCTCCGAAAATACGCTTGTTGTGTTGGATTCGCCGGAAGCGATTGCGCAGCGGCTGCATGATTTAGAAGTTCACGACCTTTTAAAAGAATTGGATAAATATCAGCAGCTTCTTTTAAATGCCGTTGGCAAATCGGATGTGGTTTTAAAAACGACGCCGCAGCCAAAGTTCGGCGCGTCCATTCAGAATTTTGCAAACGAGCTTTTAAAACTGTGCGAGGAACATACGAAGGTTTTTCTGTGCGCGGAAGGCGGAATTCACATCAAGCGTTTTAAAGAGCTCGTCGTGAATGCGCTTGAAAATATGCCGCTCGATGAGCATGGGAACGAGCAGGATTTTAATATTCAGAGCGTTTTAAAAAACATCACGTGGATTGACGAAACCGTGTCGCAGGGCTTTGTGCTGCCGGATGAAAAAATCGTGTGCTTTGCCGAGCATCAGCTTTTTGAACGCCGGCGCGTTCAGCAGGCGCGTTCTAAAAAGTCAAAGGGAATTACGCTGCGCGAACTGAGCCAGCTGCGGCGTGGTGATTACGTCGTGCATGAAAATAAGGGTGTTTGTAAATTTGACGGGCTGGAAACAATCACGATTGGCGAGAGTAAACAGGAAAGCGTGAAGCTGATTTTTGCTGACGGCGACACACTACATGTGCATTTGAATTACATCAATAAGCTGCAAAAATTCTCCGCCGAAGAAGGGCAAATCCCGAAACTTTCAAAACTCGGATCGGCGGAATGGGAACGCAAAAAAGCGAAAACGAAGAAGCGTTTAAAAGATATTGCGCGCGACCTCATCAAGCTGTATGCGCAGCGAAAATCGCAAAAGGGTTTTGCGTATCCCGAAGATACGATGTGGCAGAAGGAATTTGAAGCGGCGTTTATGTACGAGGATACGCCCGACCAGGCGCGCGCGACCGCTGAAGTGAAATCCGACATGGAAGAACCGATTCCGATGGACAGATTGGTGTGCGGCGACGTTGGTTTTGGTAAAACGGAGGTGGCGATTCGCGCGGCTTTTAAAGCTATTCAGGCAGACCGTCAGGCGGCTGTTCTCGTGCCGACAACGATTCTCGCGCAGCAGCATTTTGTCAATTTTAAAGACCGTCTCTCCCGCTATCCCGTGACGGTTGAGGTTTTATCGCGCTTCCGCACAAAGGCGCAGCAAAAGGATATTTTAGAAAAGCTCGCCGAAGGAAAAGTTGATATTCTCATCGGCACGCACAGGCTGCTTTCAAAAGATGTTCTTTTTAAAAATCTGGGTTTGCTTGTTATTGATGAGGAACATCGTTTTGGCGTTGGCGCGAAGGAAAAACTGCGGCAGATGCGCGTGGAAGTTGATACGCTTACGCTTACTGCAACGCCAATTCCGCGAACGCTGAATTTTTCGCTGATGGGTGCACGCGACCTGAGTTTAATTGAAACTGCACCAAGAAACCGCCTGCCGATTGAAACTGAAATTGCACAATGGGATGACGATATGCTGCGCGATGCGGTTGAACTGGAAATGCGGCGCGGCGGGCAAATGTTTTTCGTGAGCGACAGGATTTCTGATTTGGATTATATCGCGCGGAAATTACAGGAAATTGTGCCGACCATCAAAACTGCCATCGCGCATGGACAAATGCCTTCCGAGCATTTGGAAGATATTATGGAAGGATTTTTAGAACGGAAATTTGATGTGCTGATTGCGACGAAAATTATTGAGTCCGGGCTTGATATTCCAAATGCAAATACGATATTTATCAATCGCGCTGACCATTTTGGGTTGGCGGAATTGTACCAGCTTCGTGGGCGCGTCGGTCGCTCGAATACACAGGCGTATTGCTATTTGCTTATTCCACCCGTTCACATTATTTCGCGCACTGCGTTGCGAAGATTACAAGCTTTAGAGGAACACACCGAGCTTGGGAGCGGCTTCCAGCTTGCTATGCGTGATTTGGAAATCCGCGGCGCCGGAAATCTTCTTGGTGGCGAGCAGAGCGGTTTTATTATGGAAATGGGTTTTGAATTATATCAGAAAATCCTTGATGAAGCAATCCGTGAGCTGAAAATTGAGGAATTCCATGACCTCTATAAAGACAAAGAAGATGCGGTTCACGAAGAGGAATTTGTCAACGAAGATATTGCGATTGACCTTGATGCTGACGCGCTTCTGCCGGGTTCGTATATTCAGCGCGACACCGAGCGGTATGAATTTTACAAACGGCTGTACCAGACAAAAACTGAAGATGAACTCATGATTCTCACCAGCGAAATGCGCGACCGCTACGGGAATTTCCCAAAAGAAGTGCAAAATCTCATTTTCGTTATGCGCCTTCGTATTGCAGCGCTGCCGACAGGATTTATCCGCGTGGTTTTAAAAGGCGAAATGCTCACCGCCGAGCTGCCGCCGGAAAGCAACATGCGCTTCTACGAAAAGGCCTTCCAGCCCATGGTCGGTGCGCTCAACAGCATCCCGCAGGCGCGACTCCAGCAGTCCGGCAAAAAGCTGTTTTTTAAGATCCCGTTGCGCAGTCGTGAGGAAGCGGTCGATGTTTTGAGGCATTTGCAGCCGTGAGAGTTTTTTAAAAGGTCATTATGGAAGGACAGGAGCGATGATGGGAGTTACCGTTGGATGAATCACTTCAGCTGCTTTCGAAGCAGATGCAGTTGCAGAGTAATTTCTGCTCACCATAATTTCTTTATTGAAGGTTGCATACAGCGCCTTTTCGACAGTGTATTTCGTTTTGTAGATGCTCATGATATTTCCCTAAGATTGTTTTTAAAAACTATTCAGCAGCGAGTTTGCGTCCGGTTTCCGTTAATTTAAAACCACCGAGATATGTGCCTTCGTTTGATTGCGGCCGTTCAGGTTGTTTACCATGCGTGATGATTGGCTCAGCCAGGCCATTGTCCATCAGTTCGATTATTTCCGATGTATGCAAGCCCTCGTTTTCAGCGAGCTTATGCGCGAGTATTTTCAATCTGTCTTCCATGGTTTCCTCGTTTTGTTTTAAAAAAATTTTCTTTTAAAGAATAGACAGGATTCGGGAAAGCTTTGACAGGAAAAGGCGCAGATTCAGAGTTGCATTAGCCACGACACATGGCATGGAGATTCATTGTAAAAAACTTTTTAAAAGTGCTCCTGAATTATTATCAACCTTTTAAAACGAAAAATGGCATTTTCATAATACTTTTTAAAAGTACCGTAAAAATGCCATTAACAAATTTTTACAACCGTAAAATTTATTCCAGATCGGCAGTTTCTTCAGCTTTGTCCGTTTCAACCGAACCTTTGGCTTTTAAAACACATTGCTCAATTGTCTGAATGAGATCTTCTGCCGTAACGGGTTTTGTGAGAAACGCAGCCAGTTTGCCGAAAGATGCATCTGCGTAAATATCATCAAGCGCCATTCCTGAAAGGCCGATGACGATAAGATTTTTAAAACGGTCAAGACGATCTATATATTCCAGGAAACGAAATCCACTTAGGTAGCCAGTATTCAGCGTCAGGTCAAGCAAAAGAATGTCATAATTTTCTGTGTACAAATTGCGCATCGCCTGGGTTTCTGTCTCAGCGTGTACAATATGAAAATATTTTGCCATTCCCTTTACCAACGCAAATGCGTAGCTATCGTTGTCCTCCACGAGCAAAACCCGGAGCGGGCTTATACTGCATGGTTGGTTGGTATCCATTGAAGTGTACCTTTAAAAATTTGTCAATTTAAAATTCGATGTAGTTCTATAACGAACACTATAACACCATATTGCAGGTAAACGGTTCTTTTTTTTGGTTAAAGGTTCAAAATGTCTGTTTATCGGTATTCTTACTTCTTTTTAAAAAGCTATTCTTCACATTTTACACTTATAAAAATTCTTTTTAAAAGAATTTCGTATTTTTCCCGATATAAATTTTCAGAGAGGGATTTCATATGAAAAGAATGTCAATTGTATTAGCTCTTTTAATAATTTCCTTACAAGAAACTTCATATGCAAAAGCTGATTCAGTAAAAGTCGATTCAGTAGAATCTGATTCAGCAAAAGAACGAGACGGAGAAATAAGAATTTACTATTGCCCCGGTTTTAACTATCAAGGTAGATTATCGCCAGAATTCAATCTTATGTACGGTCAAAGATATCGCTTATGGGGAGATGTTGGTATTAGATTAGGCAGCGAGTTTATATTATTGAATAGGGATATTTTGCTTGGACCTAAACTCGGAATGGAATTAGTAATCTCTGCTTTAGGGATTCGCGGTAGTTTAATAACCTATTTACAAAGCGGAATGAAAACTGATGTTGTTTTTTTAGCCGAATATGGTATTGCCTTGGGAGGTATGGGTAATTTTATGTACGGTTATAGTATTCCTATAACACAGGGAAATAAAAATCTCACTCGCAAAAGGTTTACACTTAGTATTAATTTATAAGTTTCTTTAAAAACTCATGAAATCCGGTAATTCCAATATAATTCTCTCTATTGAATCTTCAGGTGCGACCTGCGGAGTTGCACTGGCAAGTGATAAAGGCATACTCGGTGAATATTCGCTTTTTTCACCAAATCTACAAGATCGGTTACTTGCAGAACTTGTCCGTCGGCTTTTAAAAGACCTGAATCTTAGCATAGAAGATATAAGCGCAGTGGCTGTTTCGGCAGGGCCGGGTTCATTCACAGGTTTGCGTATCGGTGCGAGTATCGCCAAAGCGCTTTGCTTTGAAGAAACGCCGAAACTCATTGCCGTTCCGACGCTTTCTGCGCTGGCGGCAGCATCTGATGAATTTGCAAAAAGTATTGAAGCCGATGGAATTGTCGCAATTATTCCTTCGCACAAAGAGCTTTTTTATGCGCAAAAATTCTCGAATGATGGTGAGCTGCAAAGTGAAATAATTTTCGCCCCAACGAATGAGATTGAGCAAATGGTCTCTTTTAAAAGTGTCGTGTGCGGCCCCGGCGCTCCCCTTTTTAAAACCGGCGTCACATTATCCGGGTTGCAAAGATTGACACCAAGATTTATCGCTCGACTCGCTGGGCGGATGTTTTTAAAAGGTGAATTTACCAATGCAGAGGAATTTGTGCCGATGTATGTGCAGGAATTTGTGCCGCGATAATTATTTCTTTGAAAGACTAAAAAAAAAATTATGATAGGCCGCGAAAAACAACTACAGGAAGTAATCCAACATATCGGATCTGTTTTAAAAAGTACATCTCAGGAAAACGTGATTTTTATCACGGGCGAAGCAGGGATTGGGAAATCCACGTTTTTAAAAGCTGTTGCTGAAAAAGCTTCTTCCCTACACAATTTACCTATAATTGCGACAGCACAATGCTCTACACCGCTTGCAGGACAAAATATCGGTGAAGCTGAGGCCTTAAAACCCTGGGTGGATGCGGCAGATGCGATTGTTCGGCATAATTCTGAAGAGCTTAAAAATTCAGAAAAAGTGGGATTCGATTTTAAAGAATTCTTTTGGGAAACGGCTCCCGCGTGGATAGAACTTGTTCCTGTGGTCGGATCGGCAATTGGTGCAGGCGTAGAGATCATTACAACCGGATATGAGCATCTGACTGGAAATAAAAAGCCCGAGAAAAGTGCAGGTAGCGCCATCAGCCAGCAGCAGATATTTCAGCAATACATCAATCTGCTTTTAAAAATAAGTGAGAGTTCACCGCTTGTTATTATCCTGGATGATTTCCACTGGGCTGATGATTCATCATGCAATCTACTGTTTGCAGCAGCCAGACAATTACAGCAGAAGCCGATTGCTTTTTTAATTGCATATCGTCCTGACGACGCGCTTACGGCTCGTGATGGCGAAGGACATTCGATACTTCATATTAAAAATGAACTCGAACGGTATGACTTTAGCCGGGAAATAGAAGTTCCGAAGTTTTCGGAAGAAAATCTGGACGAGTTTCTCCGCGAGCATTATCCGAATTATACAAAAGATGCGATTTTTGAAAAATGGCTTACACACGAAGCCGGTGGGAATGCGCTTTTTGTCATTGAGTTTTTAAAAACACTTGAAGAAGATAATTATATTGACCGCCAAAGTGGTGTATTTACCGGGAATTTCGACGCTGTGGAAATCCCTAAATCCGCTTTTGCTGTTATCCACGAACGCATACGCCGTTTAAGCGATGACGCGCGCGAATTTCTGCAATATGCAAGTGTTGAAGGTGAAACATTTACTACAGCGGTTCTGTCCCAGATCACAGAACTAATGCCTTTAAAAACGCTGCAACGACTACGGAGTATTGAGGACAAACATCATATCGTCAAAAGTATCGGAAAGCAGGTTTTGTATTCTAACGAAACGACTGCCTATCAGTTTGCGCACGCGCTTATCCACCGCGCGATGTACGAAACACTGGAAGAAGAAGAACGAGAGTTGCTCCACGCAGCGATCCTTGATATCGTCAAAAAAGAATGGAACGAAGCAAAAGAAACCGGGAAAAACCTGACCGGAATGGCAAACAGAATTGCGATCCACGCAGAAATCGCAAAAGATTATCTATTTGCAGCAGAAGTGCTTTTAAAAGCTGCTCAAGAGCGGTGGAAGGAATATGCAGAAACAGAGGCTGTGCAGAATATTGACTCTGCACTAAGTTTATTAAAAAAAATTGAAAATCAGAGTGAACATATCAGTTTTTTAAAAGGCGAGCTTTTATATTTACGAGCAGACATTTATCAGCACAAGGCGCAATTTGAAAAAGCTGTAGATAGTTTTACCGAGGCAGAACTGGTTTTTACAGAGTTTCATTCAGAATCCCGAATGAATGATGCAATTATCAAAAGAAGCCATGTTTACTCTTGTCAAGGTAAATTTGAAGAGTCTGTTCAGCTGCTTCAGGCATTATTATCAGCTCAACTTACACTGTCACAGAAAGCTACTACTTTGTCATATTTAGGAAAAGATCTCTCTGAATATGGCAATCCAAAAGAAGGAATCGAAAAACTAACAGAAGCTCTCCGAATTGCACACGAAATTGGAGACTTTAATGTAATTGCTCATGCTTTAGATGGTTTAGGTACGGCATATTTTGTTTCACAGGAATATGATAAATCACTTAGTTATTTTGAACAGGGATTAGCTGTAGCAAAAAATGAAGATAACTACCTGATGCAGTCAATTTTTTTGGGAAATATTCCTGTAGTATATAAAGCATCAGGCGAAGATGAAAAAGCTTTAAAGTACTACGAAGCTGCACTTCTGCTATTTAGAAAAAATGGACTCATTCCCAGTGAAGTAATCACTTTAGAAAACATTGGGGTTTTATTTAGAGATATAGGACAGTATGATAAATCAATATTGTATCTTACGGAAGCTCTGGAAATTTGCCACAAATCCAATGATAGATATGGGAAAGCATTTGCAACTCATCTCATAGCCCGTACATATTACGATGCAAAAAAAATCGATAAAGCAAAGGAATTTGCAATAAGTGCAAAACTACTGGCTAATGAACTTAACGATTCTTTTACAGCTAAGTATAACAGCCCATTACTAGAGAAGCTTGAAAATACAATATAGTTAAACGTTAGCTATTACTATTAAGAAAGAATTTTTAAAATATGATATATGATAGGCCGCGAAGAACAATTACAGCAAGTTTTAAAACACATCGAATCTGTTTTAAAAAGTACGACACAGGAACACGTGCTTTTTATTACCGGCGAAGCGGGTATTGGGAAATCCACGTTTTTAAAAGCTGTTGCTGAAAAAACGGCCTCTCTCCTATCAGCGCCAATTGTGGCAGTTACTGAATGCTCGACTCCACTTGCCGGACAGAATATCGGTGAAGCTGAGGCGCTCAAACCTTGGGTGGATGCAATGGATTCTATCGTTCGGAAAAGCGCCGAAAGTTTTAAAAATCAGAAAAAATCAAAGTTTGATGTAGGTAAATTCCTGCTCGATACAGCTCCGGCATGGATTGAGTTAATACCTGTACTCGGTACAACAGTCAGCGCGGGAATGGAAATTATCGGTGCGGGTTTCGACCAGCTATACATGAATAAAAAGCTGGAGAAAAACACGGCTGCCATGAGCCAGCAGCAGATCTTCCAGCAATACATCAATCTTCTTTTAAAGATCAGCGAAACATCACCACTAATAATTATTCTTGATGATTTTCACTGGGCTGATGACTCTTCTTGTAATTTACTTTTTACAGCCGCTCGACAGCTTTTAAAAAGCAAGGTTGTATTTATCATCGCGTATCGTCCCGACGATGTTCTAACAGGACGTGACGGGCAGTCTCATGCAATTCTCCACATCAAAAATGAATTGGAGCGGTATGAACTGAGCCGAGAGATCACTGTTCCTCGCCTCACGGCTAATCACCTCGACCCCATCATGAGACAGCGTTTTAAAAACTATGTCAATAATGATGAATTTGAGGAATGGCTTGCGCATCTGGCGGGTGGAAATGCGCTTTTTATCACGCAGTTTTTAAAAACGCTGGAAGAAGACGGTTTTTTTAAAGCTGAAACAGGCGAATTTATTGGCGATTATTCAAATGTAAAAGTACCGAAATCTGCGTATGCAGTTGTAAGCGAGCGCATCCGCCGCCTCAGCCAGGATTCACGCGAGTTACTCCAATACGCAAGCGTCGAAGGCGAAATCTTTACATCTGCTGTACTTTCAAAAATCACCGAAATGCCGCAGCTGAAAACATTGCAAAAGCTTCGTATGGTTGAGGAAATTCACCAGATAATTTCATCTCTCGGGAAACAACCTGTTTATTTTTCAGAGACAACCGCCTACAGATTTTCACACGCACTTCTCCACCGCGCGCTTTATGACTCACTTGGCGAAGAAGAGCGCGAACTGCTGCACGAAGCGATCCTTGCCATTTTAAAAGAAGAATGGCTCGAAATAGAGGCAAGTAACCAAAAAGTTCGCACTGTTGCCAGCCGTATTGCGGTTCATGCTGAAATGGCGAAAGACTACCAGTTTGCAGTGGAAGTTTTGCTCAAAGATGCAAGCGAGTGCTGGCATGAGTCTGCTGAAACCGAAGCCATGTACAAAATTGAAAAAGCTCTGAATTTACTTGAAAAAATTAAAAAGAAAACTGAAAAAACCGATCTTTTAAAAGCGAAGACCATCATGCTTCGTGCGGAAATTTGTCATTATCAGGCACGTTTTCCAAAATCCCTCGAAGACTATGCAATCATTATTGAAATCTTTGAGAAATATAACGAAAAGCCGCTTGAATTTGAGTCAAGATATAGCCGTATTTATTCATTGCGTCATCAGGGACGTTATACCGAAGCGCTAGGTGAAGCAGAGCTTCTTTTTAAAAAAGCTACAGAAGCCCAACATGTGTTATATCATGCCAAAGCGTTGTATCAGATCGGGCGCTGCCTCACGGAACTTGAGCAGCCGGAAGAAGCCATCGAAAAGCTGACAGAAGCGCTGGCTTTGGCTGGTGAAGTGGGAGACGAACAGATGAAAGTTAATACTTTTGATGGAATCGGAACAGCTTTTTTTGCCGTTCAGGATTATTCCTCAGCTATTGAATTTTACAATAAGGGATTACAATTAGCAAGTGAGCATTATCCTTCCATGACTGCGGTTTTCCAGGGAAATATCGGTAATATCTATAATTTTCTCAAGGACTATCCTACCGCTTTACGATACTACAGCCAGTCGCTCAGCGAAAACCGCAAAAATCTTATGCGCTCCAATGAAGTACTTTCCCTTGAAAATATGGCAATTGTCTATCGTGAGATGAAAGATTATACTCAATCGCAGGAATTACTCGATGAAGCTTTAAAAATATGCCGTGAATCTGAAGAAAAATATGGCGAGGCATATGCACTTTTTCTCCTTGCCAAAACACATTTTGAAGCAGGCAATATCGAATTGGCGAAAAATACAGCTGTTTCTTCCAAAAAACTATCCGAGGAAATTGGCGATACATTTACCCCGCTCTATAATACCAGCCTCTTAAAAAGAATAGATGCTGCACTAAGCAGCAACGTCGAATAATGCATAACAAGCTTTTAAAAGCGCGCGACCTCATCCTTCGCTTCGGCTACAATTCCGTCTGCTACCAGATCATCAATCCTGGTATAAAACTCTGGTTTTTAAAAGAAAATGCTGTCATTGGTTACGTTGAGAATAACGGATTCCGCGTTGTTGCCGGAGCGCCGGCTTGCGCAAAGAAAAATTTACCGGAAGTTGTCAATGCTTTTGAAAATGATGCTTTAAAAAATAATCTTCGCGTTTGCTATTTCGGTGCGGAAAACCGACTCGCAGAAATACTTTCCGAACGTGGGCCATTCGACCGCCTGCTTCTCGGCGCGCAGCCCGTGTGGAATCCCGCAAACTGGGAGAATATTTTAAAAAGCAAATCCTCACTTCGCGCCCAACTCAATCGCGCCCGCAATAAAGGCATTTCCGTTTCAGAATGGAAACATTCAGAAGTTGAAAACCGGATTTTCGATTTTAAAAACGTTTTAAAAGAATGGCTTTCCACGCGAGGTTTGCCGCCACTCCACTTCCTCGTAGAACCCGAAACGCTGGAAAGATTATACGACCGCCGCATTTTTGTCGCAGTTTTAAAAAGTGAAATTGTTGGATTTCTCATTGCGTCGCCAATTCCTTTAAAAAACGGCTGGCTAATCGAGCAATTTATTCGTGGTTTTAAAGCACCGAATGGAACAGCGGAACTGCTCGTAAGTGAAGCAATTCTCGCTTTTAAAAACTCCGGCGCAGAGTATGCTACGCTCGGACTTTCACCCCTTTCACAACGCGCCGGATTTTCTCAAACAAACCAATCATTTCTTTTAAAACTTCTCCTCACGTGGACGCGCGCACATGGACGGCGTTTCTACAATTTCGACGGGCTCGATGCTTTTAAAGCAAAATTCCAGCCCGAACGCTGGGAGCCGATCTACGCCATTTCCAGCGAGAAACATTTTTCTTTAAAAACATTGTACGCAATTGCCGGAGCTTTTAGCGGAATTTCGCCCGTGAGCTTGGTTGCTCAAGCGGTTTTAAAAGCTGTGAAACAGGAAGCTGAATGGCTTTTTAAAAGAAATAGCAAAACATTCTTTTAAAAAACACGTATTTTAAAAAGTAGTCTTTAAAACTCAGAATATTAAAGTGAATTCAAACAAAGAACTTTTACCAGAAAGTACTCAAGCAGGATATTCCTTGCAGAGTTTTGCAATAGTCAACACGTTGTGGACTATAATTTTCAGCTTTAGTATTATAATTGTTTCAAACGGTATGATTATGCCGCTTGGCTTGTTTGAGGTCGGTATTCATATTTTTTTGAGTGGTCATTTAACTTTTAAAGATGTGTTTTTAGATGAATTTAAAATACTGTTAATTTTCTCTGTTGCCGGACAATTCCTTCTCGTTACATCATTTTTCTTTAAAAAGAAATTTTCAAATATTATAATTAAATCAATTGGCATTTTCTCTTTATGGTTGGGTTTATTTTATTGGATAATAAATCAGTCAGGAATTTTATTTTATTTCACTTTGATTTCTGCATCACCATTTATTATTGCCTCTTTTTATTTAGTCTTTCAAATCACTCATTACTTTTTAAAAGATAGGCACTTAAAAACTATCATTTAGAATTTTTAAAATGACAATACAGCAAACAACGAACGAACGTGCATTACTCACAATCGAAAAAAAGCTCGAAGAAGCCCGCGGGCGCATTTCTCCACCGGAAGCGGCAGCTGCAACAGGACTTTCCATTGACGAAGTAAAAGGAGCGCTCGAACGCCTCATCGAGTTGTACGAAGCGCGTGTGACGGTCAATCCCGAGAACGCCTCTCTCCTTTTTGTTTTCCCATATCCGCTTCGCAAGCGCGGCTCGAAAACTTTTAAAGAGCAGTTAGAAGCTGTTGCCGTTTGGTTTTGGCGCATTTTTAAAATCTTTTATAAAGCGTTAATTGCTGTTGTTTTAGTTGGTTATACGCTGGCATTTGTTGCGATAATTATTGCAATCTCAATGTCAGGTAGCAGTGACCGCGACCGCAAAAGCGATTTCGGCGGAATTTTTGAAGGAATTTTCCGCGCTATAGCCGAAGCATTCCGCTTTGCTGCATGGAATCAAATGTTTTACGCAGTTGATCCGTACTCGGGCATGCGCTACCGCACGACGCGAAAACCAAAGGAAGAAAAGAATTTTATCACTGCTGTTTTTGATTTTGTGTTCGGCCCCGACCGACCTCCAAAAGACCCGTTGGAAGATGCGCGTGAAGCTGCTGCGTTTATACGCCGCAATAATGCAAAAATCACATCAGGCCACGTTGTGTTGCTTTCGGGCGTGGATTATTCCGGCGCAGAAAGCCGCATGGCGGAATACGCGTCACGTTTTAAAGGCGATTTACAGGTTTCTGAAGAAGGTGTTGTTGTCGCAGAATATCACGATCTGATCCGTCGCGAAAACGTGGATTTAAAAGACGCAAAAATCGAATATTACTGGGATGAAGTTGAGCCGCCGTATGCGCTCAACGGCAATTCCACCTCGCGCAATCTTATCATTGGCGGACTAAATTTATTCAATCTTATCGCTGCTCTCATGATCGGCTCGCAATATGATGGAATTCTCTATTTCGCTTTGTTCATTTTCCCAATAGTTTTTTCAGTTCTTTTCTACGCAATTCCCATCGCCCGCGCATTTTACGTTACAAAAAAAGAAAGCGAACGCCACCAGAATATTTTCCGCAAAAAGTTTTTAAATGTTATCGCCACGAACCCGCATGGCAGCTTCACGCAGGAGCAATTAATTACACGTGCACATATTCCGCAGGAAGACCTCGCCGACGGCATCAAAGCTCTTGAAAAACTCGTTCAGGAATTAGAAGGCGATTTGGCATTAGCGCCCGATGGCAAGGCGGTTTATACGTTTCCGCGGCTGGCGCGGGAATTGGAGGTGAGGTAAATTTATGGCACGTTATGAAGATTCGTCAGAAGAAACTAAAAAAATCGTACGAAGAATATTTATCTTATTCTTTCCGGTTATTTTTGGATGCCTTATTTTAAATGAATTCTATGAGAAATATACGGAAGTTTGGCCTTTTTCAAAGGGAATGTTTGAGAGTAATATCAATGGAAAAGTTGATAATATTAAAGTAAATCGTGGAGCAATGATTGTTACACTTGATAATCAACAGATTTTTTACTTTAGACCAAAAAATATTTATTCAAATTTCTCTGAAATTGTCCGCCCTAGCGATTCATTATGGAAATCAGCCAATAACGATACGATTTTTACTTTCAGTGGGGGCCAGATACTTTCATTTCCGTTTGAAACCACAGATAAATTCGGTAAGATATACCGTGATACCCAATCTACTCATTATTCAATCTTTTAAAAACCACCCGCTTTTCAAAATTTCCTCGTATTTTTGCACTTTCCTTTTTAAAAACCTCTCTCTTTTAAAAAACCATGATTGAACGCTACACCCGCCCGGAAATGGGCAAAATCTGGGCTGACCAAAACAAATATTCCATCTGGCTTGAAATCGAAACGCTCGCCTCCGAAGGTCAGGCGGAACTCGGGGTAATCCCAAAAGAAGCCGCGCGCGAAATCCGCGAAAAGGGCAATTTTGACGTGAAGCGCATCCTTGAAATCGAGGAAACAACGAAGCATGACGTTATTGCCTTCACGACAAATGTGGCGGAATATATCGGTGAGGCGTCGCGCTTTGTGCATCTTGGCATGACGTCAAGCGACGTTCTCGATACGTGCCTCGCCGTTCAGATGAAGCAGGCGGGCGAGATTTTGCTCGAAAAGCTCAATCGTTTAAAAGATATTCTAGCGCGCCGTGCGAAGGAATTTAAAGATACGGTATGCATCGGCCGTTCGCATGGAATTCACGCTGAGCCGATGACGATGGGACTTAAATTCGCGCTATGGTACGAAGAGTGCAAGCGTAATATCGAGCGCATGGAGCGCGCCAATGAGCGGATTTCGTACGGCATGATTTCCGGCGCTATCGGCACATTTGCGCATATTTCGCCAAAAGTGGAAGAATATGTTTGCGAAAAGCTTGGTTTAAAACCTGCGCCGGTTTCAACGCAGGTGATGCAGCGCGACAGGCATTCGGAATATCTCGCAACGCTTGCTATTATCGGCTCGTCGCTTGAAAAAATCGGTACGGAAATCCGCCATCTTCAGCGCACGGAAGTTCTGGAAGCGGAAGAATTCTTTTCAAAAGGACAAAAAGGAAGTTCGGCGATGCCGCACAAGCGCAATCCTATTATCAGCGAGCGTTTATGCGGCCTGGCGCGCCTACTGCGCGGAAATGCAATGGCAGCGCTTGAAAACAACGCCCTATGGCACGAGCGCGATATTTCGCACTCCAGCGTTGAGCGCGTGATTTGCCCGGACAGCACCATCACGCTTGACTATATGCTCCACCTCACCATCAATCTTATGGATAATCTCCTCGTGTATCCTGAAAATATGATTAAAAACCTCAACCGCACGCATGGCCTCATTTTCTCACAGCTTGTTCTGCTGGAGCTGGTGCAGCGCGGCATGTCGCGCGAGGACTCCTACGCCACCGTGCAGCGCGCCGCCATGAAAACGTGGCAGGAGCAAACGCCGCTGATTGATAATCTCCTCCAGGAAGAAGCCGTCACGAAGTTTTTAAAACGCGAAGATATCGAGAAGCTTTTTGATGTGAAAAAGGAACTGCGCCACGTTGATGCGATTTTTGAGCGCTGTGGGTTGAATTAGTTTTTAAAAGAAGTTTTAAAAAGTGAAAGGCAGAGTTTTTAAAGCTCTGCCTTTTTGTTTTAAAAAGAATTTATAAGAAAGTTGTATTTTAAAGCATCTTTAAAAATTCAAAAAATTTATGCTTCAACGCTTTTTCATTTGTTTAGCAATTTGCTTTTTGGCAATTTCTTCAGAAAGCAAAGCATGTAGATGTAGTTTGCCCGAAATTCATGAAGCTGTTAAATCAGCGCATGCAATTGTTGTAGCCGACGTAATAGGGCGAAAACCGGTTTTTAAAAATGATTCGCTGATTCGTAATGATTACGTAATTGTCATTCAGGAATCTTTAAAAGGATTCCCTAAAAAATCCGATACGCTTTTTATTGCTGCTCCGGCTTCAGAAATAATTACGAATATGTGCGAAGCGTTTTACTATCAGCCTGGAAAGCGTTACATTTTTTATACTTATCTTGCTAAAACTGACGCATCAAATTCTAATCTTTTAAAAACATTTAGCTGTGACAGAAATCAATTTGAAAATCTGGAAGAAATTGCCGAAATCAAAGAGGAATTAGCCCCTGCACAGACTTTTCCGGTAGCTTTAAAAAGATTTTTTAGAAAATGGTTTTAAAATCAAATTCACTCACAAAACTCACTAACTCACCACACTCATAAAACTCGAAATCACCACCAATGCTCCGCCTTTGTCTCCCGCACCATCAGCGCTTCCAAACCCGCCATCGGACTCTTGTTTTTAAAAAGCACCTCGTACACCTGCTCCGCTATGGGCATTTCCACGCCAACCTTCTGCGCCAGCTGGTACGCCGATTCCGTCGTGCTCACGCCTTCTGCTACCATCTGCATTTCTTTTAAGACATCCTGAAGCGACTTCCCGCGCCCGATTTGCTCGCCCACATAACGGTTCCGGCTGTGGCGGCTCGCGCACGTCACAATCAAATCACCCATTCCCGCCAAACCCGAAAACGTGTGCGCATCGGCCCCCAGCTTCACGCCAAGCCGCGCAATTTCCGCCAGCCCGCGCGTCATCAGCGCCGCCTTCGTATTATCGCCCAGCTCCAGCCCGTCAATAATTCCTGCCGAAATCGCAATCACATTTTTTAAAGCCCCGCCGATTTCCGAACCCACCACATCTTCAGAAGTATACACCCGAAACCGCGGCGTCGTAAAAATCTTCTGCACGATTTCTGCATTTTTTAAAACCTTCGCCGCCGCCAAAACCGTCGTCGGAACGCCCCGCGTCACCTCTTCCGCATGGCTCGGCCCCGTCAGATTCACATACTGCTCCTCACTTATTCCCGCCACTTCTTTTAAAATCTGGGACACCCGCAGCAGCGTTTTCTTCTCAATTCCCTTCGCCAGACTCACAACAATTTTATTTTTAAAATCAAACTTATTTTCCGCCAGCGCCGGGCGAATAAACTGTGTCGGAATCCCGATCACCAGCACTTCGCAAGCATCAAGTTCACGCGCATTCGTCGTCGCACGAATACTTTCGGGCAGTTTTACGCCTTTTAAAAACGTTTCATTCGTGTGATTTCCATTAATTTCATCCGCCGTTTCACGCTGATGCGCCCACAGCAGAACGTCGTTATTCTCAGCCGCAACGCACGCCACAGCCGTTCCCCAGCCGCCCGCACCCAAAATTCCTATTTTCATCCGGTGATTTTTAAAACTTCTAAAAATATTACCAAAACGCAATTTACATTTTTTAAAAACAATCTTTAAAAAGAATTTTTTGCTTCCCCATCAGCCACATTCCACCAATTGTGGGCGGCCACCCTTGCCGTCCACAGAACCCGTTAATTTTTCTGAATCACGGATGAAACGGATTACGCAGATTCCACAGAATTTAAAAACGAAAGCAGAAATGAGATTTCAAAATCAGTGAAATCCAATAATCCGTGTAAATCTGTGATTCAGAAATCTCCCGTAGAGACAGATAATTATCTGTCTCACGCCCGCAGTTGCCCAAAACGACAAAAAGCAAAAATGCCAAAAAGCAAAGCTCTTTTAAAAACATTCGCCACAAAGCAAATTCGCCTTTGCACCACATCCACCGCGAGACGGATAATAATCCGTCTCTACAGGAAAAAATCATAAAATCCGTGAAATCCAAAAATCTGTGCAAATCTGTGATTCAGAAGCAAAAAAGCCCGCTTCTTTCAAAAAAGAAACTGGCTTTTAAAAACTTTTTAAAACCTAATCATTCCGCTCATTTTCCTCAGCCAATTCTCGATTCCTCCTCGGTGGGAGCGAATTGCGATTGCCCGAAGGCAAACTTTGCTGAAAATCCTCTTCTTTGCGAGCGTTTCCGTATGAATACGGCTTCGAACCACGCTGCCGCATGCTCATCATCAATAAAGCGCCCGCAGCTCCCAACGCAAACGCCGTAGCCCCCGCGATCATCCTCGGTGACGGCCCCGCAGGCGGCGGTACCGAAACAACCCCTGCAATATCAGCAACCGCCGGCGAATCCACATAGCGCCCATGCGACGGCACAGCCAGCTCACGGAAATTCTGTGCCAAGTCCTGCAATTGCTCATACAGCTCATCGCCGCGCATCGGGATTCCATGCCCTGTCGCCGCAACTTCCGGTTTTATCATCGCCAGTTTTTTCACAGAATCTTCCGCTTTTTGCCAGTCCGGCGTAAAATACATCGGCGGCCCATTCAGCTCCTTTTTCTGCGTCAGCACCGAAAAAGCCGATTCTTGCTTCGTCGTCACAAATGCATCACCAACAATCAAAACTTTATCCGAAGCCCTGAAAAACGAAACGTGCCCTGGCGAATGTCCCGGCGTTTCCAAAATAATCCAGTCTTCCATTCCCGGCGCGTCGCTATCAGCCGGAAATTCCTCAACACGCTCGCCCATATCAATCGGGCTGCTCGGATACATAAACGACGAAAGCGCCATCAGGCCACCGCCCACCGTCGGGTCAGCCGGAGGATAGTCTGAAAGGCCAATCAGATACGGCATTTCAAGCTGATGCGCATACACCGTTACATTCCACTCATCTGACAATTCTTTTAAAGCTCCTACATGGTCAAAATGTCCGTGCGTGAGCACAATACAGCGTGGTTTTGCACCTTCGCCATAGATTTCTTCTGCCGCTTTTTTAATCGTATCTGCGGAGCCCGCCAGACCCGCATCCACCAAAACCCAATTATCCGAACTCTCACCAACAAAATATACATTCACCATCACAACTTTTAAACGGTAAACGCCCGTCGCAACCTGCTCCCACGAGCCGCTGTCAATATTACCGTCCTGCTCATCTTTTTCAATTTTCTCAATTGTTTCCTGCATCGTCTCCTCCCTTTTTAAAACCTTATTTTAAAAGAACTTAGAATGAGAAAACTACAAGAAAAGCGGGGGTGAAAGTTCCTACACTTTCCTTTTAAAAATCTGAAATTTTGGGAATCTATTCTCAGTGCCTTCCATAATACGGCGGATATTTGCGCGGTGGGTGTAAATCACGAGAATCGAGAGCGCGGTGAAAAAGAAAATCAGAAAATTAAAACCCTGAATATCATGTTTTAAAACATACTGGCGAAACAGAAGCGAGCTGGGAAGCGCAATTGCCGCAAAAATTGAACCGAGCGACACCATTCCCGATGTCGTCAGTCCAAGCAGGAAAAATGTCAGCGAAACAGCAAATTCA
>JAZKFS010000073.1:0-386 GCA_040386315.1 Bacteroidota bacterium | reverse complement strand
CTAAACCAAGCAGTAATCCCGCCGCAGTATTAATTCCCTTCCCGCCTTTAAAACCAACAAAAACAGAAAACACATGGCCAAGAACCGCGCTCATTCCCGCCACAATTTTTACAAAAACGACATTATCTAAAAGGTTTAAAGAATTGCCTGTAAACTCAAAAAACACAAATGGCAAAACTGCAACAGGAATCAATCCTTTTAAAACATCAATAATCTGCACAACGCTTCCCCACTTCGCCCCGAGCACGCGCATCGCATTCGTTGAGCCCATATTGCCGCTGCCTTTCGTGCGAATATCAAAGCCGAAGAACTGCTTGCTAATTAGAACAGCCGTTGGAATTGAACCGATGAGATAGGAAATAATTGCGACGCAGATCAGCGAAATA
>JAZKFS010000072.1:557-2002 GCA_040386315.1 Bacteroidota bacterium | reverse complement strand
TAATGTTTCCCAGGCATAAAAAAAACTCCATCGAATTTTGATGAAGTTTTTTTTGTATGCAAGATCCGCTACCAGGCCACTACCGGCTGACGGGCCTGTTGAAAATTTTTAATGAGCGCATGTGCAGTTTTTAGTGACAACTGCTGATTGGCAATTAATCCTTTCATATTTATATCCATTTCAGCGCCGGTTTTTAACACTGCCGTGTAAGCTTGCTGCGCTTCTTCCTCGCCGTACTCACAGGAATCCAGGATTGCCTGTCGGTTGTTTCCGCCGAAGTTAGAAATTACGTCCATCCATGCCCGGTAGACCCTTCCTTTTTGTGTCGGTGTGTCAGAGCTTTGCCCATTCAGATCAATGATCAATGCCTTTAATTCCCGGGCGTATAGCTTGCTATCGTTCGCCATGCTTCTGAATAAGGCCTGGAGGGCGACATCCTGGTTTTTCAATTCAACCGCGGCTTTTTCATAACCTTCAACCCGATCGTTGTTTATTCCGATCAGGTCATTTACTAATTTAACTAACACTTCGTTGGTTTCCATAAAGGTACTTTAGATCCCAACATCTTCTAAAACGATGCCACTGCCCGGCTGTTTGTTTGTTGAAAAGAAACGCCCGATTCCGCCCTGGTAGCCACACAATGGGGAAATGTTCTCCACACCCCGGCGAGAGTGAGCAATTTTGACCCATGATGAAAATCATTTTTAATTTATACAGCCACTTTAGTAACTTCATACCTATTCAATCGCACGATTGTTTGCACGGTTTCGAAGTTTTAAATCTCTTTAACTAACAAAAACTGATTTATGAAAGTATCTGACATTTTGAAGTCCAAGGGAAGTAATGTTTATTCTGTTCCCAGCACGGTGACCGTCTATGACGCACTTAAAACCATGGGAGAAAAAAACATCGGGGCGTTACTTATTATGGATAATGAAGAATTACTCGGTATTTTTTCTGAACGTGATTACGCCCGGAAGATCATTTTGAAAGGGAAGAACAGTCATGAAACGCTTGTACGTGAGATCATGACGGAGAAAGTAATCTCCGTTGTTGCCAACGATGAAATTGAAACCTGTATGGAACTTATGAGCGGCAAACGCATCAGGCATTTGCCCGTTATGAATGGAAACCGGGTAATCGGCGTTATTTCAATTACCGATGTGGTAACCGCGATCATTGCGGCACAGAAAGAAACCATTTCCCTCCTGCACAATTATATTTCCCAGTAAACCTGGAGTAAAAAAAAGATCGCCCTTTTTTGGGGCGATCTTTTTTTATTTATACAACTCCCGCCAGTTCCAGGCTTCGCCTGCTAATGTTACGGTAGGCAATATCTTCAATGATTGCATCAGGGCAAAGAATCAAAGAAACTCCCGGTTGCTTCCACCAGTTATCCTTTGCCAGCTTTCCTGCATGAATAATACCGATCAGCCAGCTGGAAT
>JAZKFS010000072.1:0-547 GCA_040386315.1 Bacteroidota bacterium | reverse complement strand
CGTTGTGCCATTCTTCGATCCATTCAAAATCTTTTTTATTAATTTTTTTGATGTTGTCTACACTCACAAAAACTTTCAGGAAAAAATCAGTTGTAAGAGAAGTGCCCTCCTGTTGGTTGATTTTTTTATACTCGTATTTATAATTGTACCTCAAAGCCGAGATGTCGCTGAGTACAGCCGACGCGGTAGGAAATGCACCGGCACCACGACCTTTAAAAAAGTGCATGTCGGCGAAACTTCCTTCTGTGATCACCCCGTTAAATTCATCGTGCACGTGGTAGAGGTCATCCGTTTGTTTTACAAACTGTGGTAAAACAAATGCAGCAAGTTTTCCATTTTTTAATTTCTGCGCCTGCGCCACCAGCTTGATACTCGATTTTTTTTCTGCAGCCACGAGGGCATCCGGCAGGGAGATGTTTTCGATACCGGTGAAAATAAAGTCGTTCTTTTTTGCAATCACCCCGAATGAATGTGCGAGTAAGATGCAGAGTTTGTGTGCTGCGTCAAACCCCGCGATATCCAGGCGTGGATCACTTTCCGCAAAGCC
>JAZKFS010000071.1:4013-16002 GCA_040386315.1 Bacteroidota bacterium | reverse complement strand
CGGAAAATCCCCGAGCACGTGTACCAGCCGATGCGGTCCCACTGCCCGTCAATAACGTCGGTGAGGCGCGTCATCAGGTCGCCCGAGCGGTACTGCTGGAAAAAGTGAAAACCCTTTTCCGAAAAAACATGGAAGTAGCGCTGGCGTATCTGCGCGATGAATTTTCCATTCATAAACGCGCGGCTGAGCGGCAGAGTCCGCGTGAGGAATTCATTCACCAGGCCAAACGTGAGGTACACGCCAATCAGCGCAAAGACCGACGCGCCCGCCAGCGAACCCGCAATACCGCCAATCCACCGCGCGATGACGTCCATGCGCACATTGCCCGTCATGGCGTCTATCACGTACATGAGCAGTATCGGCAGCAGTGTTTTTGACGCGATGGTAATGACCGTGTACAGCGTCAGGAATATCATTCCGAACGCACTGGTTTTCCAGAATTGGAAGAACCATTTGAAATAGGTAAACATTGGATTTTTTGTAATTCTTTTAAAACTAATTTTTCGTGTTGTATTCTGATGATTAATCCCCCTCGGCTACGCCGTATCCCCCTTAGAAAAGGGGGAACTTCTTCCTTCGTGATTCTTTGTGTGTTAAAAAAAACACCCCAAAAGAATGTCTCCCTTTTCTAAGGGAGATGCCCAACGGGCAGAGGGATTCCGCGTTTGGATGTTCGCGTCAGTTTTAAAAACTAAAAAAACCTACCCCTCCATCACACCCTCGCTCGACTGCAGCATATACAATCGCGCATAAATCCCGCGTTTTAAAATCAGCTCTTCGTGCGTACCTTCTTCCTGTAATTGCCCGTGCTCCATCACCAAAATCTTATCAGCTTTTACAATCGTCGAAAGGCGATGCGCGATGACGACGGCGGTGCGGCCTTTTAAAAGCTCGTTGAGTGAATTCTGTATTTTGGATTCAGTGTATGGGTCTACGGAACTCGTGGCTTCGTCGATTATCAGGATTTCGGGATTGAACGCAAGTGCCCGCGCGAATGATAATAATTGGCGTTCGCCGAATGACAGGTTGTTCCCCTGCTCGACGAGCATGGTCTGGTAGCCGTCGGGCATGTGGCTGATGTATTCTTCCACGCCGAGTGCGCGGGCGGCGGTTTTTACCTGCTCGTCGGGAATGTCGGTGCGGAGTACGCGCAGATTGTCCAGCACGGTGCCGGGAAAAAGAAAGATGTCCTGCATGACGAAAGCGATTTTTGCCCAAACGTCTGCCTGGCGGAATTTCCGCAGGTCTGTGCCATCAAGCGTTACTGTGCCTTTCAGCGGGTCGTACATGCGCGCGAGCAGCGAAATTATCGTTGTTTTCCCGGCTCCGGTTGCGCCGACGATGGCGACAGTTGTGCCTTTTTTGATGGAAAATGAAACGTCTTTTAAAACGAGTTTTTCGGGCGTGTAACCAAAACTCACGTTTTTAAAATCGAGTGAATCCGTAAATTCCTTGGCAGGAAGCGGCTCGCGCGGGTCTTTCACTTCAGGTTCGGTGTCGAAAATTTCAAAAATCCTTTCGGCGGAGCCAAGCGCTTTCTGGAGTTCGGTGATTTGCTCGGAAATCAGGAACAGCGGGTGAATCGCCGCCTGCACGTATTGCACGAACATCCACACCGTTCCAATCGAAATCACGCCCGCCTCAATCCACAGCGCGCTTTGACGGAGAATTGCCGCAATCGCCAGCACCGGCGTTACGAGCATTACAAACCAGAAAACGGTTTCCAGCGATTCGATTTTAATGGTAAACCAGCGACGTTCCTGATTCAGCTTTTCAAATTTCGCGCGCGACCACTGGAGGTTATTCAGGTTTTTTAAAAGAATAATCGCCGGGATATGTTCGCCGAGAAAACCCGTGATATTGGCGTAGAGCTCACGGTCTTTTTTAAAAAGCGGGCGCATTTTAAAAAATATAATGAAGCCGCACACCGCAAACACCGGCAGAATCGCCAGTACGTAGAGCGCCAGTTGAACATTAATCACGAACATCACGGCAAGCGAAATCACAATCATCAGCGACGCCCACAAAAGCTGCAGCCCGACGGTCGAAAAAACCGTAAAGAGGCGCTGCGTATCGGACTCCACACGCGAGATGAGCTTGCCGACCTTATTCTGGTCGAAAAAGCGGATGCTCAGCGTGAAAATATGTTGCAGGAGCTGCTGCTTGATGTCATTCACAATGCTGATGCCCATAAAACCGACCACGAGCGACTGGAAATATTCCAGCACGCCCTGCGCCACGAGCAGCGCCAGGTACGCGCCCGCCACCATCAGCACCACGCTCACGCGCCCGCTCGGCACGGCCGTATCAATCATCTGCCGGAAGACAAGCGGCAGCCCGACGAGAATCGCCGTTCGCGCCAGCACCATGGCGACCGCCGACCACAGCGCCTTGCGGTGGGCCTTAAAAAAGGGGAACATGCGCCGCAGCGTGGATAGCCGCACGCGCGAATGCTCTTCGAGTTCTTCGATTTCTTCACTCATAGCAATTGGCGCTCAATGCTTTTAAAAAACTGCACAAAAACGACTCTCCCGCGCACCGTTTTTAAAAAACGCAATACGCCGAAAAGCTGCTGTGCACGAAAAGCACAAAGCTTTTAAAAAGAAATTTTACAAAGGAAAATAGCGTGGGAGCGTGGCGCGCAGGGGCGCATTACTACCGGTGGAAACGGAAGCTTTTAAAGCCGGAGATATTTGTCTTAAGCGTGTATTAACATAGCGGCACCCCTCTCAAGGAAAAGGTGTGAGTAAAAAGAATGAGCGGCAAATGTACGATTTTTTTTCGGATAGGCAAGTTTTAAAAAGTGTGAGGATTTAAAAGTCTGAGGTGGATTTTAAAAATAAAATGTATATTGGATTAATTGTTCACCATCATTTATACTCTAGTAATGGAAGACATTTTTAAATCCCATAAAGAAATTACAGAAGAAGATTTTAAGCAACTTTGGGCAGAAGGATTATTTATCTTTGATGCTAATGTACTTCTTGATTTGTACAGACTTCCTGAATCTGCGCGAACCGACCTGCTTAATATAATGTCTGACAAAAAAATTAACACCCGAGTATGGTTGCCTTTTCAAGTAAGCTTGGAATTTATTTGGAATAGGATTGAAGTAGTAAGCGAACAAAAAAGTAAGTTTAATGAAGTAAAAAAAATTATCGAGAATACGCTTACTAAGATAGAAGCAACATCAACTGAGTTGCAAAATCAAATTGGACAATTACAACTTAAGAAAAGACACTCTGCTATTAATCCAGATTCGTTCATAAACAATGAGCTTTTTAGTGCTTCAATTGGCAAGCTTAATGAATTTTTAGAATATCTAAAAAAGCTAGATAAAGAGCAACCAGATGTGAATGACAGTGATAAGATTAAAAGAATAATTTCTGGAATATTTAAAAATAAAATTGGTGAACCTCTAACTGAAAAAGAACTGGAAAATCTTTACAAAGAAGGAGAAACTAGATATAAAGACGAAATTCCACCAGGATATAAAGATAATGGAAAAAAAGGAGTTTACATTTTTAAGGGCCAAAAATTTGAAAGGAAATTCGGAGATCTTATTGTTTGGAATGAAATCATAAAGGAAGCAAATCAAAAGCAATTAAAATATATTATTTTGGTTACCGGAGATGGTAAAGAAGATTGGTGGCAGGAGAAAAGAGGTAGGAAGATTGGACCACGTTTTGAATTGCTAGATGAAATTTATTTTAAGGCTAACTCAGTTGAGTTGTTTCATATGTATGAAACCTCTTCTTTCATGCAATATGCAAAAAAGTACCTTGATATAAATGTGAACGAACAATCTATTGAAGAAACAAAAGATCTGTTTAATTTTAATAATTATACTAATTTGTCTAAGGATGAAAGTTATTTAGTTCCTGTAAAGCGTATTTTAGGCCATGCCCGTAAACATTTTCCAAATTTAAGAGTCAGGATAACAAATAGCTTATCAGGCTTACCACTCTTGTTAATAAACTACCATGAATTATATAGAATATTTATACAAGTCCTTTCACTTCCTTATGAATACTCTAAAAGCAAAGTAGTTGATGTTGTAGCTATAAATAATCCATCGGATTTTTATTTTATTTTTTCATATCGGATTGATTCCTTAGAAATAGCCCAACTATCACTTAATCACATTGAACTTATTCAAGAATTAATGCGGGAATATGGTGCTGTTAAGGTTCAGTTTAATTCTGAAAACTTTAAAATCAATTTAACATTTAAAAAAGACTTTGTACTTGACCAAGAAATAAGTAATAGTGTAATTGAGGAAGTAAGTGATGATGAATTTTTTAGTTAGAGGTGAGATATAATTAAATCTGCTAATCTTAAGGCTCAATCTTTTAAAGAATTGAGCTTTTTTCTTTTAAAAATTGTTTCATTATACAACACAACAAATCCGCCAAAAAGCAACCTGCGATAGCGCTATGAAAACTCTTTTAAAAACATTGGGCTTTCGTGCTGAAGTGGTGTAGCTTTTAAAACTCAAAACGAGGATTTCTCCTCGGAGCAATTTTTCAAAGAAAAAACCTCATATACTTTGCAAGCATATGAGATTTTTAAAAGATTCAGATTCACGCCGTTTTTTTTGCTGAAAGACTTTGCGGCTTTCTGTCGTTTGGCTTAACTTTCTGTTTGGATTTCTGCTCATTCATAATTTTTCTGAAATCCGCGAGATCTTGCTCAGACCAGGGTTCTGATTTTATCAGAATATCTATTTCTTTTGATTCCTTTTCGAGTTTCATTTTTCACCTTTAAAATATCGCGAAATGAGTTTATTCGCTGCATTTGTATCAATGTACATACGTTGTCCACGAAGCAATGTAGCTCCTATTTTTAAAACGACTTCATTAAGGTTGTTACGCAAAACACAGCAAAGATTCCCCTCCTCGGAGGGGTGCCCGTAGGGCGGGGAGGGTTCCGCGTAAGAAGGTCACCTGCGTTTGGACAACTGCTACCGTGGACCCTCCCCGGCCTTTGGCCACCCCTCCGAGGAGGGGAATTTAATCTTCATTAGGTTCATTTTTAAAACCTACCGGGAAAGCCTTCTTTTGCAACGTGTTCATCAATCCAAAGTCCAATTGCAATTACGACACCGTTCAAATTATTTTTTACATCCGCATCTAAAAATCGCAAGAACCGAACGCCAATATTTTCTAACTCCTGTTGCCTGATGAAATCTGCTTCTAATTTTTCATTATGCGAGCTGCCATCAATTTCAATAGCAAGTATAATATCTTTTGCATAAAAGTCCACGATATAATTCAGAATTGGTCGTTGTTTTGTAAAATCTATTCCGCGCATTTTTCCTTGTTTTAGTTCATTCCAAAGTAGGGCTTCGGCAAGAGTAAGATTTTTGCGCAGGCGGTCAGCTAATGGTTTTAAAGCGGGATTGTATGGGAGTATTTTTCTGTGCACTATTCGAACCCTCCCCGCCCTGCGGGCACCCCTCCGAGGAGGGGAATTGTTTACGTAATTTTCTTGTAGATTTTCAACTATTTGGTTTTAAAGATAATTCCATATCGACGGTTAAGTAGCGCTATGAAAACTCTTTTAAAAACATTTCTCATTATAGCGATTGCGCTCTGCGGCTGCCGTGCGAAGCGGACGACTGTCGGTACGGCACCTCTCTTTGCGGCAGGATATTTCCCGCTCACACCCGGCAGCACGTGGATATATGAGGGGGTCGAAGATGCCTCAGGGCGTACGTTTACGGAAAGTATGCTGCGCGACACGGCGCTGGCGGGGCGGACGTATGCGCAGCAAGTGCATTTCGACGTTGCGCGCGGAAAGTGGTCGCGGTTTTACAGGCGCTCGGGCGATACGGTCTTTGTGCTGCAGGGCGCGGCTGACGACGAGGTTTTCCTTGTTTTTTCTTTATCTCCCGTAAGATATAAGCCAGGAAATTCATAGTCTCGCTTGCCATCACCTGCAATATGCTTATCAAGGAAAAGAGAATAATTAGCATTCGCAAGTTTACATTTTCTAAGCGCAATTTTGGCAGATTTGGTAAGGGGAGTCTTAGGCTTTAAGCCACTTTTCATAGTATTTTCAAGTCACGTTTGAGTCACGTTTCTGATGCCGATATAGAAAAATAACGGTAATTATCAACCTGTTTATTTGTTAAGAATGTAGATTTTAAGCCGTTTGTTTATGCTTGCTTATTGATGTTTATCAAATATGGATTGGGTCCAAATCCCTCTCTGACCACTTTTAAAAAGAATAAAGCCGCTTAAATACTATGTTTAAGCGGCTTTTTTGTTTAGCAGGAGATATTAAATAAACCTAAAAAATAAGAGGAATTCTCTTTTCCGGAGGTTGATTGTCGATAAAAAGAGGATATACAGATTCCTTTCTTGTATAACGCACTACGGCTAGCAACGCTATTAGTACGTTAGGGATTAGTATTATTATCGCTAACCAGATTATCATAACTTTACCGTGAAAAAATGTTTTGATATACTCAGTAGGCAATTTAGTGCTTTTCAGGTTAATACTATAATACTTTTGCTAAGAAAAATTTATCCTACAAAGGGTTCGGAATTTCTCTTATTAATATGTGGAAGCTTATTTAGCGATAGTATAGTAAATTTTTAAAGGGTTTGTTTTACAAAAAACTTAAACTATATAAGGGCAATTCTAAACATCGTTTTTGTTGTGTAACTGGTTTGATGTAAATTCTGGTCAAGTATAATGATTGTATTGATCTGATTATTATGATAACTGGGCAGGAGAGCCACTTCTATCTAAAAGGTAATGATCCGTGATAAAATTAATCGTACATAACAATGATTTTTTTATTAATTTAATAAAAATCCTTGGAAGGTAAAAATAATATTTGTTGCAACACGTATACAAACTTATTATGAGTGGATTACTTAGCAAACGTATAAAGCAGGAAAAATTCGAAGGCCCGCACCAGGAAGCGTATCTGAACCTGATGGTCGCGTCCGGGCACATGCGCCAGCGGCTTGAGGAAACGTGCGACCGGTTTGACATCACAAGCACTCAGTATAACGTGTTGCGGATTTTAAAAGGCGGGCAGCCCGATGGCTATCCGCGTGCTGAAGTAATTTGCCGCATGATCGAGCGTGCACCGGATGTCACACGGCTTATTGACCGTTTGGAAGATCAGGGATTTGTTGCGCGCGAGCGTTCGTCGGAGGACCGTCGTCTTTCCATTGCAAAAATTTCACAGAAAGGGCTTGACCTTTTAAAACAAATGGAACCTGAGATCCGTGCTGCCAATGAATCTTTTAAAAGCAAACTCACAGCTGAAGAAGCGCAGCTTTTGACAGAACTCTGCGAGAAAATTTACGGGCAAGAAACATAACCGTACACTTTTTTTTATTATAATGCGTGTTATCACACATAAAGTTTAAACGCACTTTTAAAGTATATGTATCAATTTTCATTTTTATATAAAGGTTTTGTTATGAAAACAGGTTTTAAAACTCGCTTCGCACTGGTGGCAACAGCATTTATTTTTGCAGCTAATTTCGCTTCGGCCCTCGCGCCGACTACCAAATGGTCACTCGACCCATCACACTCAAACGTGAAATTTACTGTAGATTACCTCGTAATTTCCGAAGTGGATGGGCATTTTTCAAAAGTTGATGCTACGATGCAGAACACAAAAGAAGATTTTTCCGATGCAAAAGCAACGGTCACTATTGATGCTAATTCCATCAGTACTGACAATGAAAAACGCGACGGGCATTTAAAATCCGGCGACTTTTTTGATACAGCGAAATACCCGACAATCACTTTTGTATCAACATCTTTTAAAAAAGTAAAAGGAAATAAATACAAGATCACCGGCAATCTCACAATGCGCGGCGTTACAAAAACCATCGCAATGGACGGACAGCATCTCGGCAATAAAAAAGATGGCTACGGTAATATGCGCTCCTTCTGGAAAACAAGTTTCGCCGTGGATCGCCAGCAATATGGTGTTTCCTGGAAAAGCTCTACTCCGGCCGGTGAAGCAGTTGTAGGCGACGAAGTTCGGATGAATATAAACGCACAATTCGTAATGCAGAAAGAAAATCTTTAAAAAGAAATTTTAAAAATCAAAGCTCTGATGGAATTTTCATCAGGGCTTTTTTCTTTTAAAAAGAATCGCCAAACTTTCGGTAAATTACGGTTTCATCTTTTTTAAAAGTAAATCGTTATGAAGATAATTCTCGTTATACTTTGTTTTTGGAGCTTTACGTTGGAAACTTCCGCCCAGCATCTTTATAAAACACCGCCGGCAGACGTGGTGGATATTCTCGACGCGCCGCTCACGCCCGCCGCCGTCATGAGCCCGATGAAGGACAAAATCCTTCTCGTGGAATACACGCCCTATCCGCCGATCTCGCTCGTCGCCCAGCCGTTTTTAAAACTCGGCGGCACGCGGATCAATCCCGTTTTAAACGCGCGGCAGCGGCTCACGCAATACACGTCTTTAAAGATTAAAAATATTGAAACGGGAAAGGAAATCGCGGTTGAAATCCCAAAAGATTCGTCAATTTTTTCGCCTGTGTGGTCGCCGGACGGAAGTAAAATTGCGTTTTCGCGCGACGGCGAGGCCGGTGTGGAATTGTGGATCGCAAATGCTGAAACCGGTAAAGCAAATCAAATTGGAAAAATATTTTTAAATGATATTCTCACAAGTCCGATTTTGTGGATGCGTGATAATCTGCACGTTGTTGCAAACGCAATTCCTTTTAAAAGAGGAAAAGCTCCGCAGCAAAATTCCGTTCCGCTCGGGCCGGTAATTGAGGAAACATCGGGCAAATTTTCAAAAATGATGACATTTCAGGACCTTTTAAAAAGCCCGCACGATGAGGCGCTTTTTGAATATTACACAACGTCGCAGCTTTTAAAAATTAATACGGAAACCGGGAAAATTTCTGAGATCGGCGCGCCGCAAATCCATACGTCGTACAGCATTTCACCAAATCAGGATTTTGTTTTAAAAACCGTTTTAAAAAAACCGTTTTCGTACCGAGTCCCGTACAGCTATTTTTCGCGGACAACGCAGGTTGTGGATTTTGGCGGAAAGCTTTTAAAAGTAATTTCCGATCTGCCGGTTTCCGACGAAGTACCGACGCAGGGTGTTCCCAAAGGGCCGCGCTCAGTGCAGTGGCAGCCGCTTCACAGCGCAAAACTCGTGTGGACGGAAGCGCTCGACGAAGGCGATCCTTTAAAAAAAGTGCCGTATCGCGATAAGGTCATGGCGCTTGATATTTTTAAAAAGGAAAGCGAAGCGCAGGAGCTTTTAAAAGTGGAACACCGCTTCGCCGGATTTGAATGGACGGCACGGCAGGATGAAATTCTCCTGCATGAATACGACCGCGACCGGCGCTGGATTCGCAGCACCTTTTTAAATATTACGCAACCTGATGCTTTTAAAAACATAATCGCGGACATCAGCGTAAATGACGAATACAACGATCCGGGAAATCCGATCTACGAGCGTAATGCCGACGGTGACAATGTGATGGCGCAGGACGGCGACTGGGCGTTTTTTACCGGGCAGGGCGCGAGCGAGGGCGGTTACAAGCCGTTTTTGGATAAGATCAATTTAAAAACGGGTGATAAAAACCGTTTGTATCAGGCTGCTGATGGAACTTACGAAACGGTAATCTCTTTTAAAAAGAATTCGCGTGCGGAAATTATCACGCGCTATGAAACGCGGCTCGATCCGCCGAATTATTATGCGGTGAATCTCCGGACGCGCGAGCGGAAAGCGCTGACCGATTTTAAAGATCCCGCGCCGCAGCTCACGACGATGCGCAAGGAGATCATCCGCTACACGCGCGCCGACGGAACGCCGCTTTCGGGCACGCTGTATCTGCCGCCGAATTACAAGGAAGGCGATAAGCTGCCGCTTGTGATGTGGGCGTATCCGCAGGAATTTTCCGATGCAGGCACGGCGGGTCAGGTGCGCTCCTCGCCGAATAGTTTTGTGCGCCTGACGGGCACGTCGGTTCTGTTTTTCGCAACGCAGGGTTACGCTGTTTTGGCGGACGCGGCGATGCCTGTTGTTGGCGATCCGGAAACGATGAACAATACGTTCATTGAGCAGGTTGTGAGTTCGGCAAAAGCGGCGATAGATAAACTTGATGAAATGGGGATTGTTGATAGAGATCGGGTCGTCGTTGGCGGACACAGTT
This sequence comes from Bacteroidota bacterium, assembly GCA_040386315.1. GTDB lineage: Bacteria > Bacteroidota > Ignavibacteria > Kapaibacteriales > DASPKH01 > DASPKH01. Next base: position 5,830 of record JAZKFS010000071.1, on the reverse strand, counting down.
ATGGTGCGTTTATGACGGCAAATCTTCTGGCGCATTCGGATCTTTTTGCAGCGGGAATTGCACGAAGTGGCGCATACAATCGCACGCTCACGCCGTTTGGTTTTCAAAGCGAACGCCGTTCGTACTGGGAGGCGATGGATATTTATCACAATCTTTCTCCTTTCAATTATGCAAATAAAATCAACGAGCCGCTGCTGATAATTCACGGCGATGCAGACAACAACCCTGGCACGCACACGATGCAGTCCGAACGGCTCTACCAGGCGATCCGCGGCACGGGCGGCACGGCGCGGCTCGTGCTTCTGCCTTTTGAAAGCCACGGCTACCAGGCGCGTGAATCGGTGCTGCATGTGCTCCATGAGATGTTTGAGTGGGCGGATAAATATGCGAAGAACCGGGAGATTGGAAGTAAAAAGTAAAAAGTAAAAAGGTAAAAGGTAAAAGAAAAAAACTTATCCTATATTGTCATTCCCGCGGAGGCGGGAATCTCACGTCAGAAGAGACTGAAAGGTGCTGTGAATTTTTAAAAGTATTTTTTTTTAATGAATATTGTACCCTAGTGCGATCAACCGGAGTGAGATTCCCGCCTCCGCGGGAATGACAGACTATAAATATTTTACTATCTTGAAAAATCAACTTTTTTAAAAACTAATCTTTTAAAAGAGAGATGCCAAATACATTATCACGCATGGAAGTAGTTGTCAATGGCAAGGTGCAGGGCGTTGGCTTCCGGCGATATGTCGAAAAGGAAGCCGCGCGGATAGACGTAAAAGGTTTTACGGAAAATCTCGATGACGGGCGCGTGCGCGTCGTGGCGGAAGGCTTTAAAAGCCAGTTGGAGGAGCTTTTAAAAAAAGTGGAGCTGGGGCCGCGGTTTTCTGAAGTGGAGGAATGCGCTACGGAATGGCACGATTTTAAAAACGAGTTCGAAGGATTTTCGGTGAAGCGGTAATTAAAAAAGGGTGTCATTGCGAGGAGGTCTTCCGACGTGGCAATCTGGGTTTTAAAGCCTTTTGACATTAGAAATCAGATTGCCACGTTGCGGAGGACCGCGCCTCGCAATGACGAACACTCTGATATTTTTAAAAGATTTTGGAATTGAGAAAACTTTTCGTGTAGTTAGCGGAAAGTTTTTCCTTTTTAAAAAGGTGTCGCTATGAAACCTCTTGCCTTTGTGCGATTTTGCTTTTTAGCTATTTGCTTTGTTGTGCTTTCTCATTGTGCGATTGCGCAGGATTCTGCTTTTACTGCAAAGCAGGGAATTGCTGTAGCGTATGAGTTTATGCAAAGCGAGGAATTTATGGATGCTTACCTCGTAGCAATTCATTCAGACGGCTCGAACAAAATAGAACTTTATGATTATGATGATACTACAGGGTATTATTCTTGGAGTGGTAAATCATACAAATGGAAATACTTCTTTTATAGTTCTGAAACATCTCTAATAAGCATTGAGGTTACTAAAAGTGGAGACGTCTATAATGCTATATTTGAGGATAGAGATATATCGGTAATCCTTAAAGAACTACCATTTACTCCTGATACAATTAGAATAGGAACTGACTGGATGGATAGTGATGAATTAGCTAAAACGAAAAATGAAAGACCAATAGATTTCTCCGCCAAAAGTAGACTTACGCTCCTGTTTAGCAAGCATTTACCAGATAATAACGATACTGTAAATAAATTAACATGGATACGGGGTACATCTTTTGAGCGAGCATTTATTGTGTACGATGCTACAAATGGTGAGGTCATAGGCGTGATAATTCCCGGAAGTGTGCAGAACATTTATAACAATCCAAATATCAAGCTAC
>JAZKFS010000071.1:0-4003 GCA_040386315.1 Bacteroidota bacterium | reverse complement strand
AGAAGAAGACTATTCAACCATAGAAATCCGTACAATTTTAGGCGAACTCGTCACTTCTTTAAACATTAAAGAAGGAAGTGATTCACATACGATTCCATTTGAGAATTTTCCTGTAAGCGGTCAGTATTTTCTGCATTTAAAAGGAAAAAAACCGTCGGTGATTCCGGTTACGATTTATCGCTGATAGTTTTTAAAAGAAAATCACGTTTTAAAAAAGACTTTTTAAAAAATGGAAATAACAAAAGACACGATCATACTTGTCACGGGCGCATCATCAGGCATCGGCGCAGCTCTAGCTCATGACCTTGCAAAATTCGGCGCAAAAATCGCAATCTGCGCGCGGCGAACCGAGCTTTTAGAAAAAGTAGCCGTTGAGATAAAAGCAGCAGGTGGCGTTCCGCTTGTTATCACCGCTGACCTTTCAAAAAAAGATGAAGCGGAAGGGGCGGTTTTAAAAACAATCGAGGAATTCGGTGGAATAGACATCCTCGTCAATAATGCCGGACGCGGCAACCGTGCCAGCGTGGAAGACACGACGCCCGAGCAGCTCGAAAGCATGTTCGCGCTCAATGTTTTTTCGCTATGGTACACGACCGCTGCGGCGCTTCCACACATGAAGCAGCAGAATCGCGGCCACATCATCAATATTTCCAGCATCGTCGGCAAGATCGCGTACCCGTTCAATAGCGCATATATTGCCGCAAAACACGCCGTCGTCGGCTTTACCGCCGCACTGCGCACCGAGCTTGTGGAAACCGGCATCGAGGCGACAGTCATTTGTCCTGCAGGTGTAGAAACAGAATGGGCGAGCGTGACGGAAGGCGGCTCAATAGGCGAGATTTTCTTTCACGGTATTCAGAATTCACGGACAATTGCCAAAGAGCGCGGATTAGAACTCGCGCCGTTGCAACGCATGATGAAGGCTTCTGAGATTTCCAAACTGATAATTGAGGTGATAAAAAATCCGCAAAAAAGCGATGTCTTAACGCATGAAGGCACCGAGGAATTAGCGCTGGAAGCCGCACAGGATCGCCCAGCTTTTGAAAAGAAAAATCTTTCGCTTTATTTGGGAATGCGCAAGGCGTACGAAGATTTTAAAGAGAGATAAAGTTTTTAAAAGTCGGAAAAACATTTTTCTTCGTAGGGGCAGGTTTAAAACCTGCCCTCTTTTTGGGCAGTTGGCGCAATCTTCTGACGCAGGGCGAGTTTTCAACCTGCCCCTACAAAGACACCAGATTTGACTTTGAAAGAAGTCTGATAAAGCTTTTAAAACGAAATCTGTAACATAATTGCGCGGGAAGCGTCATTACGCGGATTGAACGAGTATTCGCCACGAAATTTTCATGATGCGTTTTTTAAAACTTTTCCTTTGCAGTTTTTTTCTTTTAAAAAGCGTTGCTTTTGCTCAACCTGCTTTTAAAAGCACCGCCGAACTGCGCCCGAAAATTGCTCTTGTGCTGAGCGGCGGCGGCGCTCGTGGTGCAGCACATATCGGCGTTTTAAAAGAATTTGAAAAAGCCGGGATTCCTGTTGATTATGTTGTTGGTACGAGTATTGGTGCGCTTGTTGGCGGTTTGTATGCAGCCGGATATTCGCCGCAGGAATTAGATTCGATCTTTACAACGGCAAACTGGGAAGAGCTTTTTGCGGTGAGCGGCGAGTCCAATCGCGGCGATATGTTCCTCGACCAGAAATTAGAAAGCGACCGAAGTTTGATGACGCTTCGTTTTAAAAACTTTCAACTGGCGCTTCCTCAGGCGATTTCTGTTGGGACGCGCTTTACATCCTTTCTGCAAAGCCTTATCTGGAATGGAATTTACCAATCTGATAATTTTGATTCTTTAAAAATCCCTTTTCGTGCCGTGGCGACTGACCTGGTGCGCGGGAATTCAGTTTCCATCAGTTCCGGTAATCTTGTTACGGCGCTGCGTGCGAGTTCGACTATTCCCCTTCGGTATCTTCCGGTAAAAATTGATTCGCTGCTGCTGGTAGATGGCGGGCTTTTGGCTAATATCCCCGTGGAAGCGGCGCTGGAATTCAATCCTGATATTATTATTGCTGTCAATACAAGTTCGCCTCTACTGATCTCCGATGATCTGGACAAGCCGTGGAATATTGCCGATCAAGTTGTGTCGCTGATGATGAAGCGTTTCAGCCAGAACTCATCTGGGCTTGCGGCAACGGTTATTCAGCCAATATTAGGTGATCATCGAACGGCTGATTTTACACATCTTGACACGCTCATTATAGCCGGAGAGGATGCTGCGCAAACTGCGCTGCCGCTGATCCGTGAGCTTTTAAAAGCAAAACAGGATTCCCTTTTTAAAAAGAATGGCGCTAAAGCTGAAATTCTTCAATATCCTGAAATATCATCGGTTACTATTCAGTCAAATTTACCCGAATCGCTGCTTCAGAAAATGCAGGATGAAATTTCTTTTAAAAACATTCGCTCGGCTTCGCCGGAAAATTATGTTCTTTTAAAAGAAATTGTTTTAAAAACAGCACGCAGGGCCGGATATTCATTTGCATCAATTGATGAAATTGATTACGATCTTACAACAAGACGGGTTTTAATTAAGCTTGACGAAGGGCGCGTTCGTGCGATTTCAGTAAGCGGAAATGAATCGGTCGGCAGTGCTGCAATTATAAATGAACTGGGTTTTAAAGAAGGCGATATTCTTCGGGCCGGACAGGTCATTGACGGTTGGGAAAACCTGCTTGGATCGGACTTTTACCGTTCGGCGGACGTGCAGATAGACCGTGCGAGTCCGGAGAAAACGCTTACTGTAAAAGTCAATGTGGAAGAGCAGGGTGCGCAGATCATCCGCCTCGGCGCGCGCGTGGACAATGAGCGGAATGTGCAGGGAAGCGCGGATTTTATACAGGAAAATATCTTTACGATGGGCACGCGGCTTGGGCTGCACGTGGCGGGCAGCGCGCGTAATTACAACGCCGGGCTGTATTTTCACACATCGCGGATTTTTGATTCGTACTGGACGTCTACGGTGCGTGCGTATATTGACAGCCGAAATATTTATTTGTACGAGCGCGTCCCGTTTACAAAACGCACGGAATTTTCAAAACAGCGCGTGGGCGATCTAATACAAGAACGCTACGGTGCAAAAGCGCTTTTCGGCAGGCAGCTTGAGAAAAAAGGAACATTTGGACTGGAACTCCGCCACGAATATCAGCGCGCCTACACACCGGGAAATGCAACCGAAACATTTTTTAAGCCACTCACCACTTTAAAGGTAGCGACGCGCTTTGATACGCAGGATCGTGTGGATTTCACCACTAAGGGACAGGTCCTGGAAATATCGTTAGAATCCGTGATCTTTACGCCACCCGGCGCGCTTGGCTTTTCAAAGGCGGAAGCCCGATATAGGTCCAGCTTTACACTGCCCGGCGCGAATACAATTCAGCCGTCATTCTTTTTTGGTTTTGCCGATGCTACGCTGCCTGTGCCGGAATTTTTCTCGCTCGGCGGGCAGGATATGTTTTTCGGAATGCGCGAGGATGAGGAGCGAGGCCGGCAAATCGCTGTCAATTCTTTAGAATATCGCGCGAAACTTCCTTTTAAAATCTTTTTTAACTCCTATCTGTCAGCGCGGTACGATCTTGGTTTTGTGTGGGCGCTGCCGGAGCAGATACGGATCGCAAGTTTGCGGCACGGAATTGGTACGACACTTTCTATTGATACGCCGCTTGGGCCTGCGAAATTTTCCCTTGGGCGGAGTTTTTTCTTTTTAAAAGATCCAAATGGCACGGCATTCGGACCTGTAATGGCATATTTTAGTATTGGCACCAAGCTGTAAATTTTAGAACTAATTAATAAAAGAATAATGTTAATTCTTTTATAGTAAAAAAATTCATAGCTTGCATAATTCCAATAAAGGAAAAAGCAATGTATTTAGTCAGTATTTTAGGAAGTTCGACAGCGACGGAAGATTCATTTGAATATTCAATGGCGGAGCGTGCGGGTGAACTTCTGGCACGTGCCGGA
>JAZKFS010000070.1:0-3956 GCA_040386315.1 Bacteroidota bacterium | reverse complement strand
TGCTGCGTCCGCCACTCTTACAGCAGAGAATTATCGGCTGCGGCATATTTTTCACTTCATCTACACGTTCCGTTAGCTCGCTCAGCGGGATATTGATGCTTCCCGCCACATGTCCGCCCGCAAATTCGCCCCGCGAGCGAACGTCAATTATCGTTGTTGCAGTTGCGTTCATATTTTCCCCCTGTATAGTTTCTTTAAAAAAATTATGCCGGGCGCCTGCATGAGGAAATTCCGAAAATTGCGTACAGCGGGCAAAAGCTGATGAAACCTGTAATGATAAAAACTGCCGCGAGCACGAGTAAAATCGTAGCCGTCATGCCGGAAATCATCCCGGCAAAATAGAGCGCTGCGACGATTATGCCGACGGAAATCCTGATAATGCGGTCGGCTGTTCCTACGTTCGTTTTCATGGTCATAATCTCCTTTTAAAAAATATAATGTTGTGAGTATTTTCGAGTTTTTATGGCTTTTTTTAGAAAGCATTTTTCAGCATCCCAACACCGTTGAACAGCAGGAACATAAGCGCGATTATTTTTAAAAATATTTTCATAGTTTTTTCTCCGGAATCCTTCACACTAATTTCCGGCTTTTAAAAGAGAAAAACTATGTCGAAAGTCATGTGGGTGTATGATAAGTAGAAATAAAAAAGGCAACTGTTTTTAAAAACAATTGCCTTTAACTTTTAAAAAGTACCTATTAAAAATCTCTACTCATTCGCATCCATCAGCAAAAACGTCTTGATCAGCTCATCTAAATTCCCGTCCATCACGCTGTGAACATCATTGATTTTTAATTCTGTACGGTGGTCGTTCACCATCGTGTAGGGCTGGAAAACGTAGGAACGAATCTGGCTGCCCCACTCGATTTTCATTTTTTTGCCTTCGATGATGGCGCGGGCGGCTTCTTCTTCTTCACGGCGCTTTTGGTAGAGGCGTGATTTGAGCATTTTCATGGCGCGCTCGCGGTTTAAGAGCTGGCTGCGCTCCTGCTGGCACGCGACGACGATGCCCGACGGGATGTGGCGCAAACGCACGGCTGTTTCCACTTTGTTCACGTTCTGGCCGCCTTTTCCGCCGGAACGGAATGTGTCCATTTCGACGTCGGCGGGATTGACCTCAATTTCCACTTCGTCGTCCATTTCGGGGTACACATACACGGAGGCGAAGGACGTCATACGCTTGCCCTGCGAATTGAACGGAGAGATGCGCACGAGCCGGTGAACGCCGTTTTCAGCTTTTAAAAAGCCGTATGCGTTTTTGCCCTGCACTTCGAGCGTGGCGGATTTGATGCCGGCTGCGTCGCCTTCCTGCTCGTCGGTCAGGTACATTTTAAAACCGTGACGCTCGGCATAGCGCGTGTACATACGCAGCAGCATTTCCGACCAGTCCTGAGCTTCGGTGCCGCCTGCGCCTGCGTTTATCGTGAGGATTGCATTGCGGTAATCGTCGGGGCCGGAAAGGATATTTTTCAGTTCCAGGTCGCTTAGCTGCGATTGGACTTTTAAAATTTCGCCGTTCAGCTCATCTTCCATGGAGGCGTCGCCTGCTTCTTCGGCGAGCTCGATGATGGCGCGGATGTCGTCCACTGTGGCGCTTGCAAGCTCCCAGCCGGAAATCCATTCTTTTATTTCGGCGGTTTGCTGCATGTGCTTTTGGGCGCGCTGGGCGTCGTCCCAGAAGTCCGGCGCCTGCGAGGAATTTTCAAGTTCGGCTACTTCGTCGCGCTTGCGGTCAATGTCAAAGGAACCTCCGGAGCTGCTCAGTGCGCTCGGCGAGGTCGGATAGTTTTTCTTTTTGGGGTTCGAACATATTTAAATATTGGTTTATCTTAGTCAATCTTAGTCAATCTTAGTCAATCTTAGTCAATCTTAGTCAATCTTACTTTCACTCAAATAATTTATAGTTATCATCCTTGTATTTTAAAGCATCTAATCCTTTAGGAGTTGTTACATATTTCTGATTACCGCTATTTGGTTTATCAGGAATAGTTCTAATAATGAGTTGAGCATCCAAAAGGGGTTGAATTATAATATTTGAATTATATGTATTGTTTGGCATTTCTAAGTCGAGGAATATCTCTTTTTTACTTTTAGGTTCTTTGCAAAAATCCAACACATGCACTTTCTTAAGAGTTAGAGTATTACCATCACTTCTTTGTAAAACAGTTCTTTTAAAGTAAGGATGAATAGGTAAAATAACTAAGAAATGAGTCTTCTCGTTATTTGTTTCAAAAACTGGTTCGGGGGAACCATTTTCCGCAAGAGCTTTACGAATTTTAGGAATTCCGGTGCTTCTCCCTTCAGTCAAACGCAGTTCTTTAAGAAAATCTCCAATTCTTCTATTGCGGTAATATCGCGCAACAATTCTATATTTTTGAAGTTCTGTATTGTCAACCGGAGGAATTGGGCCGGGAAATGAGAGAATTTCAATACAATCATGCCTTATATTAACTTCAATAGGTTCTCCAACATCGTAACCTTTATGGAAGACAGCATTAGCGAGAGCTTCTTCGATAGCTGCATAAGGATAATTGAAAAATGTCTGAGCCTCGGCTTGATTAGGAACCTTTACTGTGACTCTTTTTAAAACATTGTTCTTAATATATTCAAGTGAAGATTTTAGTTGAATATGAATAGGACCTACAAATTCTTTTTCATTAAAACTATCACCGACTTCTTCATAATATTCTACAATATCTATTTTAGCTTTTGGAAAGAAATTATCTGGGCGCTCATTAAATAGCAATAATCCAATGTTGAGAGGTTTGACATATTCAATCGGGCCTCGGGCAATTTTCATTTGCTCACATAAGGATTGAAAAGGTATCGAACCAACATTATCAAATAAACTGCTTTTAACGTCCTGAAGGAAAGATGAAATAAGATGAAGTTTTAAATCATTTAATTCGGCATGATGATTTACTCTGTCGTCGAAAGGGACTTTTGCAGCTAATTCTAATAATTTTGACCTATCAGGATTAAGTGCTTTTACTGTTAGGGAAGTTCTTCGGATAAAATAAGCTCTATCACTACGGTTTTGTCCAAGTGACACAGGTACTTCATAAGGTCTCGTGTCACCGCCAGGTACCCATAGAATTAATATAAGTTTTCCCTGATATGTTGTAACATGTGTTACAGGAAAATAATTAGGGGTAATTTTATAGCATATTTCCGTTAAGTGTTTCTGAATAGCATCAACTTGGCTGGCTTCCAAACCTTTAGGCGGAAAAATCGGTTGTCCATTCTTTTCTTCAACCCCAATAACAATATATCCGCCACCCCAATTATCTATATCATTGGCAAAAGCGCAGATTGTATGTAAAACACTTTCAGGGTTCCAGCTTTCCTTGTATTCAATCCGTTCAGATTCAACGATAGAACCACTGAATAAATCATCAATATTAATTGGCAGAGCCATTTATCTTTTGTTGTTAGTTGCAATTACTCAAATTTACAAACATCTATCCTGAAACTGTAATTTGGGGTTCGAGCATTTATTTTTTTATCGATTTTAAAAGTGAATTTGTAGAGACGGATAATAATCCGTCTCTACGAAGCTAATTCATTGAGGAATTTCTCTGTTGTTACGGTTTTTCCTGCCATTTTTAAAAGCTCGATGGCGTATTCTTTTTTAACGCTCGGGAAATTTTCAAGGAATTCCGCAAGCGATTCGCCTGACGAGATGTAGTCAAAAAGCGCCTGCACAGGAACGCGCGTGCCAACAAAGACAGGAGTTCCGCCCATTGTTTCTGGGTCAATATTTACTACGCCGTATATCATGGTTTTTTAAAAGGTTTATGGTTTTAAAACTATTATTCTTTTTTGAGAATTATTTCGCGTGTAAGTCCAATTCCGCCAGCATCTTTTTCTTTTAAAACAAGCTGATTCTTGTTTGACTTAACAATTTGATAAGTAAAGGAAATATTATCCGAAACATTCAATAAAAGAGTTTTTCCTT
>JAZKFS010000069.1:0-3105 GCA_040386315.1 Bacteroidota bacterium | reverse complement strand
CTCATGCGCCGGGTCTTTTAAAGTCAAAAGCGCATTGACTGAATCGGACAAACGGTCTGACCAGACATTGTACTTCAGGTTTCCATCCATATTCTGAAAAGGCAAAACCGCAACACGGGTTTGGGCGTGAACGGCTGTACTACAAACCAAAGTGACAATTGCTACACACAGTATTTTGTATATTTTCATGGTATTTAAATAACCTCTGTAAATGATGGAATATGCCGTTGGAAGTTTTAAAAAGGGAAATAGTTTAAAGCTTTTAAAAAAAACTTTAAAAATGTAGTTACATAGACTCCAGCATTATCTTCATTTCTTTAAAGCCATTAGTAAGCGGAACCTGCATGGCCGCAGCTTTTTCCCAATCGCCTGCTGTGGCGTGTCCCATGAGCGTAATGCCAAGTTCGGCTACTTCGTCCAGCCCGAACTGAAAACAAGACCCTTTCAGGGTGTGTCCGAACCTGTACAGATCTTCAGAATTACGCGATTGTATGATCTCCGGAAATTTCGTGTCCATATCTTTTATCCACTCGTCAAGGAATTCCGGCAGAAGCTCAAGGATAAACGGGTCTTCAGGCAGTTTCATTAGTTTTCAATAGGAAAAGTGGTGAAAAAATTACAGCATTTTTTGCAAAGAAAGCGATAAGCCGGATTCTGTCATATTTTTAAAAGATTTTGGCTTTTAAAAACGAGGCAATTATTTATCTGGGATATGCATCACTGCACTCCTCAAGCGGCCAACCCGAATAAAAAGCGTTTTTAAAATTTTGGTTTTAAAAACTCAGCCGGACGAACAGCCCGACATTCTTCGTAAAGAATTGATATTCCTATTTGGCCTTGCTCCGTACGGGGTTTACCGAGCCGCGCCTGTCGCCAGTCGCGCTGGTGGTCTCTTACACCACCGTTTCACCCTTACCGTTTTTAAAAACCTTTGGAGCTTTTAAAACGGCGGTTTACTTTCTGTTGCACTTTCCATCGGCTTTTCTTTTAAAAGAATTTTTTTCAATATTCTTTTAGAAAGCGTCGCCGCCTTCGCGTTACGAAGCGTACTGTTCTGCGGAGTCCGGACTTTCCTCGCCGGCTTTTTAAAAAGCCAACGCAACTGCCTGCTTTCCCTGCAAAAAGTGCTGTATTTTTACAATTACTTATTAGAATTCTTTTAAAGATACGTTTTAAAAGAATTTTTAAAAAATAAAAAGCCGTCTTTTTGAAAACAATGTTTTTAAAAAGACGGCAGAGAGCGATTTGAATTATTCGGAAATGATTATGCTTCTGCGTTTTCGACCGGTTTCAATTCTTCAGGATACAAGATCCGTCCGCATGCTTCGCAGGTGAATGCTCTGTCAGGCGCATTGCGCATTTCCACAGCTTTTTGCGATGGCACTGCGCTGAAGCAGCCCGCGCAGGAATTACGGCGAAGCGAAACCGCCGCGTCCTTGTGGAATGTGCGAATGCGCTCGTAGTCTGCCGCGATAGCTTCCTGTAGCTTCCCGATCATTTCAAGGCGCTGCTTTTCAAGTTCTTTGACTTCCTGCATCTGGTCGCCGGTCATATTAAGCAGTTCTTTTTCCTTATCTTTCAGGTCTTTTTTAGCTTCTTTTAAATTTTCCTGCTGCTGCTCCAGGATCGCCGCAAGATTTTCTTCTTTCACGCCGGCTGTACGAATTCCTTCATCAAGTTTCGTACGCTCTTCCTTCGACATTCCGATCTCACTGGCGATTGCGTCAAACTCACGATTATTGCGCACGCCGGTCTGCTGCTCGGTTAATTTTTTTTCTTTGTCGTTGAGCGAAAGGATGGACTGGCTTGAATTCGCACGGAAGCCCTTTACTTCATCCAGTAATTTTTTCGTTTCATCTACTAATGCAGCTCGTTCGCGAACCGCCTTTTCCATTTTTTTTACCTGCACTGGCAGATCGCCTAAATCTTCCTGAAGCTCGTCAAGTTTTTCATCAATCTGGGAGAGCGCCGCCAAAATAGTTGCTTGCGTTTGCATGTGTATGTACCGTATAAAAAAAGTATGAGTGTTTTTATCTAAAGTAATTGAACGGTTTTTAAAAAGAATTCTTAAGGATAATACCGTACCGGATTTGTAGATATCTGCGTTGTGTAAAATTGTATCTGATATTCCCGGAATAAAGTTTTTAACAGCTCTGTAATTCCGCGCGGCACGAACTGTTCTGTCTCATAATGCCCGGCGTCTATCAGCATCGTCTGCCCGCTCGCCTGATGGAACGTATGATATTTCACATCTGCCGTGATAAACGCGTCAGCGCCTGTTTTTAAAACTTCTTTTAAAAAATCCGTGCCGGAGCCGCCGATAATAATAATTGTCTGGATAAATTCCGTAACAGGGTCTGTAAACCGCAGCGGCGAAGCACAAACTTCAGAAATTCTCTCCAGCAATTCATCAGGACGGATCGGCTCACGCGCCACAGCTACAGCGCCGATCCCGCGTCCGGTATAATTCGGATCGGGAATTAAAACTCCTTCGACTTCCAGCCCAAGCTTTTCTGCAAGGATCTCACTTGTACCCTGCGAGAAAGCATCAAAATTTGTATGAATTGAGATCAGCGCAATATTACGGCGGATGAGTTCCGATGTTAATTTTCCAACGCGCTCGGATTCCGCAATAGAAAGTACCGGCGCAAATATCAGCGGATGAAACGTCACAATGCAGTCACATCCTAAATCCCGCGCTTCGCTGATAATATCATCCGTTACATCCAGGCACACCAGCACCGAAGTAATTTCCGTTCGCCCGCTTTGTATCTGTAGCCCCAGCCGGTCGCCTTCCATCGCCGTTCCATGCGGAAGCTCCTGTTCGATAATTTCCAGGAAATCCCGGAGCGGAACTGAATTTTGCATCATATCCGGTAAGCGCCAAACGGTAGAATAATTGCCCATCTGAATAGAATCTCTTCAAATTTACGAAACTTTGTTTTCACCACCACATTTTTCGCTGTAAGTCGTGTTTTAAAAGATTGTAATAATTTCTCTTATCAGACTTCTTTTTAAAAAAGAAATACTGAAATAACTACACTTTAGAAAAAATAAAAAAAATCTTTTTAAAAGGTAACGTTTTTAAAAAAAACTGTGTTATTT
>JAZKFS010000068.1:0-21457 GCA_040386315.1 Bacteroidota bacterium | reverse complement strand
GCATCCACTTTTTAAAAATATATTCCACTTTTACGAAATCAATTTCAACCAATCAATCCACCGCGAACCCACCCCGCCCTACGGGCACCCCTCCGAGGAGGGGATTTTTTGAAGATGTTAAAAAAAAGAAATTCACAGAGAGGTTTTCTTCAGTTCTTCCGCCGTTCCTTCATATTTTGAAGGACATTTTGTCAAAATCTCGCTCGAATGAAATTCACCATTTTCAATGCGGCCTTTGACAACGACGTGCGATGCAATTTCAAAATTATTCGGACGCGCGCCGGCATGAACAACTTTCACTTCCTCGCCTTTTTCATCTTTCATGAAAAATGTGAATGTGTTTTTCTGGCTGTCATAATTTGCGCCTTTCGATTTATCCCACGCGCCTTTTATCTGCACTTTTTTTGCAACGGTTTTCGCCATTGTAATATCTGCGTAGCCGATGGAATTGCTCGAAAGCGACATCATCCCGATGATGAGAAATGTAACTGCTATCAGCCCGCCGATGATATATTTCGGTTTCATGGTGTTTTTAAAAAAGATTTTTAAAACGGTGATTTTTAAAACTAATCGACAATTCGCTTTTCCAGTTCAGCAACTTTTTTATCCAATCGTGAAATGTAAAAAGCAATGCCAAGCCAGACGGAAAGCGTGATGATGAGAACGACGTAAAGCGAATTCTGCGACAAAAAATCGTACATTTTTTAAAAGTGATAAGGTTAAAGTCGTTTTTAAAACGGTGAAATCGTGATTTTTAAAAGCCGCTACTCATCATGTGCCGCTAAGGACGAACGAAGCGCAACTTTCTTTAAACGAATCTGAATCCCGAGCAGCCAGAAGTAAATCAGCGTAAATGCCGCAAGCGACGCCGAGAAAATCATTGACAATAAAGGATTTATCGCATCAGGGCTGGAGCTTACAAGCGGTCCCGCATTTTCATCGCCTTTCGCGCCCGGATGAAGCCCTTCGGTAATGCGCGGCAGGATGAAAATTAAAAACGGAACGGTCACAAACGCCAGAATCGAATACACACTCGAAAGCCGAGCACGCCGCTCATCGCCTTCGATTGACGAACGCAGCGCGAAATATGCGCCGTAAATAAGCATTAAAATAAAAATTGACGTCTGGCGCGGGTCCCAGTTCCAGAATGAACCCCAGTTGAATTTCGCCCAAATCGCGCCCGTAAGCGTTGCGAGAATCGTGAAAAGTGTTCCAAGCGCGGCCGCTGATGAGGATTTTATATCGTAAACTAAATCCTTCCTTTTTAAAAATAAAATTCCGTAAATCATCGAAATCAAATACGCCAAAACCGCCACCCACGCCATTGGAACATGGAAATACAAATTTCGTGTGCGCTCGCTCAGCGCCGGAATAAACGGAATTGTCAGAATCGGGTCGGTCGTTACAATTTCCTGCGCTGTAAAACTCCGTGTCAGTTTATCAAAATCAACGTTGACAACAGCAACATTCGCGTTTTCAAGCTCGCGCGGATAATCTTTCGTTTTAAAAAATATACGTTCCGTCATCTGGCGTTCGCCGAAATCGCGCATATCCACATACCACTGCTGTCGGGCTTCGTCAAACTTTTTCGTTTCTTTTAAAACATGTGCTTTGACGGGAATCTTTGGGCGGTTCGTTTCAAGTCGCGATGCCAGGCTCGCCTCAAAAAAAGTGCCCCCAAGCGGCGGCATCAAAGCAGCAATTATCACAAGCGACGTGAGCGCAATGACAATCGCCTTCCACCACATCGGGCGAGGGCGCTCCATTGAGGGGAAAAAGCCAAGTCCTAAGCCAACGAGAAGTGCAATGGTGTATGAAAGTCCTTTCATGAAATCCGGTGTGAATGTGTACTCCTTTTAAAAGCTTTCCATTTGAAAAAGCCTTACAGACCACAAAATTCGCGGAATTTGACAAGACTGCCAAATATTGCTGAGAATAGTTTTAAAAGTTTGTAGTTTTTAACTGAAATCCCCTCCTCGGAGGGGTGCCGCAGGCGGGGCGGGTTCTGCGTCAAATTGAAATCTGCCTTGTGGCAACGTCTGACGCGTACCCACCCCGGCTTTCAGCCACCCCTCCGAGGAGGGGATTTTTAAAAACTTATGTATTGTCATTCTGAGCTGAGCGAAGAATCTACGTCAAACGTTCGCGTTAGGACATTCTACCGTGGATTCTTCGCTACGCTCAGAATGACAAATTTTTAAAAATCTTTTTAAAAGATTAACGAAGGTTTTTCGCCAACCGAAGTGCATTCTGCGGCTGCGTCTGTGAGGCAGGAATGTAACTCAGCTCGTCCATCACCATGCGCATGATTTGCACGCCGAGGCCGCCGGGCTTGAGCTTTTTAAAATATTCTTTCATGTCGGGTGAGGCGACGTTGAGCGGGTTGAATGTCGGGCCGTTGTCGAGGATGCTGACGATGAACTGGTCGCCTTTTGTTTCCACGCGAACGCAGAACTGCTCGTTTTTATCGTGGTGATATGCGTGGCGAACGAGGTTTGAGCACGCCTCATCCACAGCGAGCGTAATTTTCATCACATCTGCTTCCGAAAAACCGAACTTCAGCGCGCGCTCTTCCACGAACGCACGTATCTTCGCGAGCTCGGCTGTATCGCCGGACGCGCAGATTTCGGTGTTATATGTAGCGTTATTCTGCTGCATTCTCGGCGCCTGCGGATTCAAATTTTGAAACAGCTTCCCCATCGGCATTATAAATTTCAAAAAGCAACGGGAAACCGAGCAAATCAAACACGTTGTACACTTTTGGCTTCATTTCGCTGAGCTTTATATCGCCGCCCGCTGCGCGAACATCTTCAATAAAAACCATGAAAACGCCCAAGCCCGCGCTTGAAATGTAGTCCAAATCATTAAAATTCACGACCACTTTATTTTTGCCTTTTTCGACTAAATTGCCAAGAGCCGATTCGAGTTGCGGCGCCGTGTGAGCATCTAAATAACCGCGCAAATACAGGCAGTCAATGCCGCTATTAGTGCGATGGTCAACTCCGAACTGGTTCATAATCTAAACTCCGCTTTAAAATTACACATGACATTGTTAATAGTCTGTGTACTCGAATATTTGCCGTAAAAATTGTTTTTAAAAAGTTTTTTAAAAATGTAATTGGGTTTTTAAAGCTTTGAAAATTCCGCCACTTCCTCTACTACGAAATTTTCTTTTAAAAGTTCACTTTCCGTACTTCCTTTAAAAACTATCGCTAAAACGGTCATGTCATCATGCGCCTGAAGCCCTTTCGCGTGGAAAGCCGGTCGGAATGAATTCCCGCCGGTGAACGCAACACTTCCAGCAAACCGCTGTAGCCAAGCTCAATTCCCGCCGCATTCGCCCGCTCACTGATTCCATCAGTGAAAAGCAGGCAGCAATCACCTTTTAAAAGCGTTAATTGCTGAACTTCAATTGATTTATCAAAAAGCTCCGACTTCGCCAAACCAATTCCCAAACCTTTCGGGCTCACAATCGTCGCACGTCCTCCATTTCGCACCAGCATCGGTGTATGTCCGGCACGGGCAAAAGAAATCGTTCCGGGCTCACGCTCAAGCACCACGCACGCGAGCGTAATGTACATTTGCCGCTCCATACTGCCGAAAAGGGCGCGATTTATTTTTGAAAGAAATTCATGCAGCGAGTCGGATTCGCACGACGCCGCAAGTACAACGCCCTTCAATTTCGCCATATAAAACGCGGCAGAAATCCCCTTGCCGGAAACGTCCGCAATCACGATACACGGCCGCCCGTCTCGCAATTTCACCACATCGTAATAATCGCCGCCCACCTCCTGCGCCATCACTGAGTGCGCGGAAATCTCGTAACCCTCGACCGCGGGAAGTTTCTCCGGCAATAATTTACGTTGCATTTTCTGTGCCAGCATCAGCTCGCGCTCGTAGCGCTCCTTCTCCAGTGAACGCTCCAGGAGCCGCATATTATCAAGCGCAACGGAAATATTATCGCTGAATGCTTTTAAAACGCGCAGGTCGTCTTTTTCAAAACCATATTCGTCCGAATTAACCACGAGAAGTGTTCCAATGCGCTCGCTGCCTGCAAAAAGCGGCACGATGACCATAGATTTCGCCACACTTTCTACATACGGCGCAAACTTTTCAAGGGTTTTATGTTCGGAAAGCGACTCAATGAGAATCGGCTCGTCGGTGGTTTTTAAAAGCGCGTTGAAATTCGCATCGTGGTGAAAATACTGCGCCTGCTCCGGTGTGATATTCTGCGCTGAAACAATTTTTAAAGCTTCCGTTTCTTTTAAAAAGTCAGAATTTTCATCTTTTAAAATGTCACTTTTTACCGCCGTTTTAAAAAGCTGTGTGTCATAAAGCTCAATCCACGCCGCACCAGAACGAGAGATTTGCTGTGCGAGCTGCGTCACGACCGCCATCAGTTCTTCCAGATTCACCGTTTCCGACACCACTTTATTCAGGTGCGCAAGTGATGTTACTTCCTTCGTGCGGCGCTCAACGATTGACTCCGGCGTATCGCCATTGCCACGATACGTGAAAATTTTAAAAAGATACACCGCCGACATCACGCCCGAAAGCGACACGATCGTCTGCGAAACCTCCGCAAACCAGCTCAGCGAACCGCCCAGCTCCGTACTGTCCGTCGCCATTCCGGCAACCGCGATTGAAAGCACAAACGCAAAAAACGCATATTTTTTAATACGCTTTTTCTTATCATGCGGCATCGCAGCAAGCCACGCCAGCTTTTTATTCGCTTTAAAAACAAACCAGCCCATCGCGATCATGCCGAAAGCAGTCCACGGCTGGTCGTTTACATTAGTAATTGTTGAAAAAATCCTTATAAAAACAACGAACGCCGCCGCACCAAAAACATACTGAAGCTGCCTGTCCGTGTCCTTATGCCTGCGCCTGAGCAGGGATTCGCCAATAAAATATATCAACCCAAACGCCACATACAACGCAAAAGCCGGCACAATCTCAGCAACAACCAGCGACACGATCGTCTGCGGCTCACCTTCAAAAAACTCAAACGGAGCAATATTCGGCGCAATCGCCAGGATCAAAAGGTAAACAAAAAACTGGTTTAAAAGCCGCGTAAAACTATATTTCTCGGTTTCAACATCACTCTCACCCGTTTTAAAAGGGATCAGCGCCGAAAGCAAAATAATCCCAAACGCGGTCACCGAACCAAAAAGTGTCGCCTCATCACCCAGATTGTCCGTAAAGAAAAGCGCCGCATGCACGGCAATTCGCAGCAGCACCAGCACGCCCAGCGCACCCCACAAAATGGGCTTGTCATTAGCGAGCTTTTTAAAAAATCGTACGGCTTTATCAATCATGGCTTTTAAATGTTGGTGTTTTCACAAATATACGCGCCCGCTTTTAAAAAGTTACTCCACCGAAGTTTTCACCCATTTTTAAAAACCTTTTAAAAGATTTTTTGGGTTCGTCGGTACCAAACTCCCACCAACAGTGGGCGGTCACCCTTGCCGTCAAAAGTGTCGTTTTAAAAAGAAAATTCACAAATGCCACAAACTTTTTAAAAATATGTTTTTAAAAAATGCTATTTTGTTACGGAAAATCCGGCTTTTAAAAACACGTTTAAAAAAAAAATGAACTCCATCATCCCCGACCCGCACACCCAACAGCTCCGCCGCGAATGCGAAATTCTCGGCGCCGAACTCGCCCTGCTCTTCACCGAACACGATGTGCTGGTCAATACAATTCTACCAAATATTATTGCAGATTATCAGGTGAAAGTCGGCGCTCTGGAACTGGATAAATTTTCCCTTGAAATTGAAATCCGCCGTTTAAAAAAGCAAATCGCGCTGATGCAGGAAGCGCTGAATCACGGAAGATTGCCCGACATGACCGAAATCCACGCGCGGCTGGATGCGCTGATGCAGGAATGGCAGCAGCAATTCGACAGGAAAATGGAGCAATTAGAAGAAGCGCAATATCGTTTAAAAAATCTCGGTGATACCGAGTTTTCAGCAGAAATACGAAAGCTCTACCGCGAGCTCGTTTTAAAGCTCCATCCCGACATCACGCGCCGTACCGATGAACGTGACGCCATGCTGCTCCAGCGCGCCATGGCCGCCTACCGTATCGGCGACGTCGAAGAGCTCCGCGCTTTAAAACTCCTCGTTGATTCCACCGGCGAAGTCCAGCTTCCGACGCAATCCGATGAATTGCAAAAGCAGAAAAATCTTTTAAAAGAACGCATAGAAACAATGCTTTTAAAAATCGAAGAAGTGAAAAACGGAAGCGTCTACCAGCTTTCCAAAAAGCTCGAATCACCCGAATGGCTCGCGGAAAAACACGCAGAACTCCACGCCTCCATTCACGAATTAGAAGTTTTAAAAAACAATCTTTCAGCAACAGCCGACAGCATGAAGCCATAGGGTTTTTAAAAACAACATGAGCAACATTGCCATAATACCACCGCACCAGTTAGCGCTTGCAAATGCAACGGGAGCCGCATTGCCCATCCCATTCCAGCAGGATATCCTCCTGACCGAATGCCATATTGCAGGCACGCAATTTCGCAAACTCGGCGACATTGAAAACGTTTTAAAAACCGGCGAAACTCTGCTTTTAAAACGCGAGGCAAATAATAAATATGACAGCAACGCAATCGCCATCTACGACGAGCGCAACACGCATCTCGGCTACATCCCGCGCGACACAAACGCCATCCTCGCCCGCCTCATGGACGCCGGAAAATTGCTTTTTGCAAAAGTTGTCGGAATCACACGAAACGGTAACTGGCCAAAAATTGATATTCAGATTTTTTTAAAAGATATCTGAAATACGTTTTTAAAAATTAATCCGCTCCTTTTCCCGTAAATTTGCACATTCCTTTTAAAAACCACTTTTAAAAACATACATGGCTTCCACCGCAAAAAAAGCAATCCTTCTTGTCAATCTTGGTTCGCCGGACTCCACTTCTGTGCCGGACGTTCGCAAATATCTCGCTGAATTTCTTATGGACGGGCGCGTGCTGGACTCAAATCCAATCGTTCGCACAATGGTCGTTTATCTCGCAATTCTGCCAAAGCGCCCGAAGGAATCCGCGCATGCGTATGAAACGATTTGGTGGCCTGAAGGCTCGCCTTTAAAAGTAATCAGCGCGCGCGTGCAAAAGCTTTTAAAAGAAAAAACCGAACTGCCGGTCGGGCTTGCAATGCGCTATCAGAATCCGTCAATCGAAGCAGGAATTACAGAGCTTTTAAAGGAAAATCCGCAGCTGGAAGAAATAATTCTCGTACCGCTCTACCCGCAGTACGCCATGTCCACAACAGAAACCGTGATGGAAAAAGCGCAGGAAGTTTTAAAAAAGCTGAAATCGAATGTAAAGCTGAATGTCATTCCGCCGTTCTATAATAATGCAGAATATATAGCCGCAATGGTGGAAAGTGCGAAGGATTTTTTAAAAGAGTATGACCACGTTTTATTCAGCTATCACGGCATTCCCGAGCGCCATGTTTTAAAAACCGACCCGACCGGCAATCACTGTTTACAAAGCGTTGAATGCTGCAATATTCCGTCGCCAGCGCATGAATATTGCTACCGGCATCAATGTTTTGAAGTGACGAAATCGTTTGTAAAAGCAGCCGGTATTCCTGAAGGAAAATACACCAATTCATTCCAGTCACGCCTCGGCAGAACGCCGTGGCTAAAACCATACACGGATTTTGTTTTAAAAGAATTACCGCAAAAAGGTGTAAAAAAACTTTTAGTTTTATGCCCGGCATTTGTAAGCGATTGCCTTGAAACATTAGAAGAAATTGCTATTCGCGGAAAGGAAGACTTTTTAGAAGCGGGTGGCGAGGAATTTACGTTTATTCCGTGTATGAATGAGCATCCGGCGTGGATTGAAGCTTTAAAGAATCTTTGTGAGGCTCAGGCGGAGGAGAAAAGCTTTACGACATTTCGTTTGCCGAATGATTCTTTAAAAGTGTAAGTTTTAAAACTTATTGTCATTCTGAGTGGAGCATCGCGAAATGAAGAATCTCAAACATAGCTTATCGCGACAAACCTACGCGTCCAACATGTTTGAGATTCTTCGCTACGCTTCAGAATGACGACGTTTTAAAAACTCACTGCACTCGAAAAAACTCACTAACTTCTTAAAGCTGCTTTACCATCTCAAAATGCTGGATTTCGCCAAACAGCAAATACGACGGCCCAATCATCTGGTAATTCAGCGCTTCATAAAAAGGAAGAGCTTTTTCGCGCGCATGCAACATTACATATTCAGCATTGAAATCTTCTAGCGCGCGACGTTCTAATTCCTCCATCAAAATCCGCCCCACACCTTTTCCCTGCTGCGAATCGTCCACCGCCACATAGCGAACCTGCGCCTCATACTTATTATTCATGTGCAGTCGCCCGACGGCGATGGCTTTTCCGCTGTCGTCTGTGAGCATGATATTTACACTTTGCGGGTCAGTCTCGTCCAGTTCTTCGCCACGAGGTTTCCCCCACGGAGCGCGGAGAATTCGCCAGCGCAGTTCGTAATATTTTTCAAAATCTACGAGAGTTTTGACTTCAATAAGATTCATTTTTAAAGTTTTTAAAAGAAAATTTTAACGCAGAGGTTCGCAAAGGTTGCGCAGAGTCGCGCAAAGTTTTTAAAATCACTCACAAAACTTACCGCACTCCCTGCACTCACTAACTAGAATCACATTCCCAATTCCGTCATAATAAACCGCCATCTCAAAACCTCATCATTTATCACACTTTGCAACGGCTTGCCCGAACCATGACCCGATTCATAATCAGTTAGCAGCAAAATCGGATTCTTCTGCCCCGGATTATTCTGCAAGGCAGCCGCAAATTTCTTTGCATGAAGCGGGTCAACGCGTACATCATTTGCACCTGACCAGATAAGCGTTGTCGGGTAATTTACGCCCGGCTTAATATTATGATATGGAGAATATTTTATGATATTTTCAAAATCTTCCTTCTTGTCCGCATCGCCGTATTCAGGAATCCAATACCGCGCAATTAAAAACTTATGATAGCGCACCATGTCTAGAAGCGGCACCTGGCAGACAATCGCTTTAAAAAGCTCTGGCCGTTGCGTCATCACAGAGCCAACGAGCAAACCGCCATTGCTTCCGCCCTGCGCAACAAGCTTTTGCGGGTTCGTATATTTCTCGCTTATCAGACATTCAGCCGCCGCAATAAAATCGTCAAACGTATTCTGCTTTTTTAAAAGCATCCCGTCATTATGCCACTTCTCGCCGTACTCATCGCCACCGCGCAAACCCGTATTCACATACACGCCGCCGCGATTGATGAATGACGCCATGCTGCTGATAAATCCCGGCTCAATCCCATTATTAAAACCGCCGTAACCGTATAGCAGCGTCGGGTTATTCCCATCCAGCTTCAAACCCTTTTTATGAATCACGAACGCCGGAATTTTCACACCGTCCTTGCCCGGATAAAACTTGATTTCCGCCACAATATCCTTCGTGTCAATCGGCGATTTATCCTGGTACACAAAATCCCATTTCAGCGTTTTGCCGTCCAGTTTATACAACTTCGACGGGGCAGTAAACGTCGCCAGCCCGACGTAGAGATTATTCGATTCCTTGTTATATTTCAAACTGCTCACATTCCCAAGTTCCGGCAGCTTGATTTCTTTTAAAAACTTGCCCGTAAGGTCATACGCCATCAAACGGCTCATCACGTCCTTTTTATCCTGCGTAATTACGTAATCCGACGTCACCTCAAACCCCGACAAAACCGTCTCGCCTTCCGGCAAAAACGTTTTCCAGTTTTCAAATTCCGGCCTTGCCACATCAGCAACCATTATTTTAAAATTCGGCGCTTCGTGGTTCGTAAAAATGTACATTTTATCGCCGCGAATATCAAAATACGCGCGATATTTTTTGCTGTTGTAAATTTCTTTTAAAGGTTCATTTGTCCCAACTTTTTTAATTTTTAAAAAGTTAGAATAAAAATCCCCGCCGCCATACACCGTCCAGTCGCCCTCATCCGTATCATACACCCAAGCATTTTCCTTCGCATCCGGAGGCGCCGTCATAAACACATCATTTTTGTGGTCATCGCCCAGCTTGTGCAGATACGTCGGCAGCGGCGTCTGATTCTTTACCAGTTCCGGCGTCCGAAGCGTGATATACGCATGTTTCTCATCGCGCGTCCAGCTAAAATTATTCAGCCCCGGCAGCAAATCGCCAATTTGCTCGCCGGTTTTCGTATCAATAATGCGGTACGTGCTGATTTCATCGCCCTTATTCTGAATCCCGATCGCCACGCGGTCGCCCTTTTTTGTAAACTGCGAACCCGTCACCGCCGACTTCCCCGTCGGGTCAATTTTTAAAGGGTCAAAAATCAAAATTTCCTTGCCGCCAAGCCGCGTATACAGCTTGCTCTGCGCATCGCCCTTCTGCCGCGCCCAGAAAAACTCCCGCTCCCCCTCAAAAAACGGCGCACCCTTCACATCCCGGTCAAACGCCGCCGTAAATTCCCCCCGCAGCCCAGCAAATTCCTTCGTTTTTAAAAGAAAATCCATCGCCGCCTCATGCTGCCCGCGCGTCCATTCCAGCACATCCGCAGCCGTCTTATCCTCCAGCCACCGATAATTATCAATCATCTCGCGCCCATGCAGCACCTCGCGCACCGCCTCACTCCTCGTCACCGGAGCTTTAAAAACACCCTGCCCAACAGCCGGAATCGTCACAGTCATAAGCGCCACAGCAACTATTTTTTTCATAAGTATTTAAAAACTTTTTAAAAGAAATTCAAGAATTTTTGGGTTCGCCGGTACCAAATTCCCACCACCAATGGGCGGTCACCCTTGCCGTCAATAGTGTCGTTTATTTTTTTTGTCTGAACTAGGATTTTTAGGATTTAAAGATTTCAGGATTTTTAAAACTATTCTAAAATTGGATTCTTTGTAAAAACCCGTCATTCCGGCTCGCCCGGAATCTTCTTCAATCGTCAGCAGTTGCTCAAAGAAAAAAGCTCTAAGCATTAAAGCTTTTAAAAGAATTGCCATTAAGCAACATGCATTTAAAAATTCATGCCTTTTAAAAATTACGCCTCAACATCACTCGAAGATTCCGGGCAAGCCGGAATGACAATACCCGAAGTAAAGAAAAGTCTCCCTTAGGAAGGGAGATGCCGCAGGCAGAGGGATTAGTCGTCAGCTGTTCGCATTTCCTTTGCGCGTACTTTGCGACCTTTGCGTAAAGCCTTAAAAAAAACACATCCAACGCGAGACGGATAATAATCCGTCTCTACAAATCTTACTTTTAAAAACCTACGCCTTCCGCTTCAACAGCGCCATATAAAACCCATCAAACCCATCCGTATCCGGCCACAAACGCTTTTCCTCAAGCATCTCCCAATTTGACGAATTATTTTTTAAAAAGTTTCGCACCTGCTCCTCACTCTCGCTCGGCAGAACGCTGCATGTCGCATACACCATCAGTCCGCCCGGCTTTACCATATTCGGATAGCTCGCTAAAATCTCCGCCTGGATTTTCCGCACTTTATTAATATCCTCCGGCTGCAACTTCCACTTCGTATCGGGATTCCTTTTTAAAACCCCCAACCCCGAGCACGGCACGTCCAGCAGCAGCCTGTCCGCCTGCCCGCTCAAACGCTTTATTGCCTTCGTCGAAGTGATAGCCCGCGTCTCGATAATATCTGCCCCCGCACGCGAAGCCCGCTTGCGCAAATCCTCCAGTTTCCGCTCGAACGTGTCCATGGCGATAATGCGCCCCTTATTCTGCATCAGCGCCGCAAGGTGCAGCGTCTTACCGCCCGAACCCGCACAAGCATCCACCACGCGCATCCCCGGCTCCACTTTTAAAAACGGCGCTATCGTCTGCGAACCCGCATCCTGCACTTCAAATAAACCATTTTTAAAAGCTGTCGTACGAAAAACATTCGCCCGCTCAGGCAGCACCAACGCATCCGAAGCCAGCTTCACAGGAACAGTTCTTATTTCTTCTTTTAAAAGCTCCTTCTGCAATTTCTCCTTCGTCGTTTTTAAAAGATTTGCCCGCAGAACCACGTGCGGCTGCTCATTCAGCGCATGAAGTACCGGCTCCCACCGCTTCTCGCCGAGCTCACTTTCGGCAACTTCGTCGAGCCACTCAGGGATTGATTCGCGGATGCTGCGTTTTTCCATTGCAGCATCGAGCTTGCGATGCATCGTCTCGAGGTTTACTTCTTTAAATTCGGGGCGACGGGACAATTTTTCGCCTTTTAAAACCAAATATGCCGCCAGCAGTTTCCATAATGTACGCTCGTCATAGACAGCTGTTTCGCGGCCGAGCATCGCCCAAAGCAAGCGCCAGTGCCGAACGATTTCGTACGTCGTTTCGGCGAAGAAGCTGCGCTCTTCGTCGCTCCATCGTTTGTATGTTCTTAAAACATTTTCTATCACGCGGTCAGCGAAACGGCCGTTTTCAGTAATCTCACGCAGCGCGGGAAATAATATATCGACAAAATTCTGGTTGAATGTCATGTATTTTTTACTGGTATGTTTTTAAAAGAATTGTACAAAGTTCGTGATTTTTGGTGGAATATCTGTTTTTAAAGGAATTTTGGGATTTGGTAATTTGTGATGTCATTCTGAGCAGCGCGAAGAATCTACGACAAAAGAACCTAACGCGAACTTTTGACAGAGATTCTTCGCTCTGCGCAGAATAACAATTTTTAAAAGAATTCTTTAAAAAAAGCTCTCTTGACGGCAAGGGTGACCGCCCACTGTGGGTGGGAATTTCGTACCGACGGACCCAGAAAATCTTTTAAAGGATTTGTTGTAAAATTTTGATGATGAATGGGACGGCGCCGAGCGTGAGGTACATGCCGATGGTCCAGATTCCGGCGGCGGTTTCGATTTTTGCGGCGTCGGTTTGGTTTGCGGTTTTTAAAAATTTTAGCGCGGGGATGAGTGCGATTATTAAAAAAATCAGCAGTCCGAAAAAACCGGGCATGCCGAATCCGGCGAACCACGCGGCAACGACGGCGGAGAGGAATGTGACGGAGGTGACGGCTATCCAAGTCCAGGTGGCGCGGCGCGAGCCGTAAAGCGCGGAATATGTTTCGACGCCGTGTTCTTCGGCTTCGGGCGCGCGTATTTTGCGGCCGATTTCGATGACGATGCCGTTTAAAAACGTGGAGATGAGGAAGAAAATAAGGCCGCGTGGCGCGCTGACGCCATTCTGAATCCAGTCGAGGCCGGACGTGTAGAAGTCTATCATCGGTAGGATGACCATGTGCGAGGCCATGTAAATGATTGGGCGGCGTTTGAGCCAGTTGTGCACGAAAAATTCTTTCGTCATGAGCGCCAGGTACGCGAGCGCGAGGAAGTACGCGGACAGCAGCTTTGGGAGGAAAAGTGCGTTGAGAATGATTTGAAAAAGTATGACGCAGATGCCGGTGATGGCGAGTTCTTTTAAAGAAATCAAGCCGCGCGGAACAGGACGATACGGGCGGTATTTTGCGTCGTCTTCGGCATCTTTAAATTCGTCAGCGAGGCGTAAAAGGAAAAAAAGTAAAATGGCTGTGATTGCGCCGATGAGGAAGTTTTTAAAAGGAATAAATCCTTCAGCACCGCGATAAATGCGCGAATACGACGCCGCCGAGAAGGTAAAAACCGCGATGAGAAATCCGTTTTTGGCAAATGGAAAACGCTCGCTTTGGTATTGCCAGAATCTTTTTAAAAATGGTGCGGAATTTTCGACGGTGTTATTCACGATGCGGTAAAAAGTTTTTAAAAAAAATCAGTGTTTGCGCTTCCGGCCATAGAGCGCGTGCGCACGTGCGAAATCGCCGGCGCTCAAGGCCGCCGCGATGGAAAGCTCACCGCAGACAATCGCCGCAGCGCATATCTCGGCAAACTTCCGCGCTTTGCCATTCCCGACGCAGTCTATGAGCGCAAGGCATTCGCGCTGCGTCGGCAGGTGCGTTCCCCCACCGACCGTGCCCACGATGAGATTGGGCAGCGTGACAGCTACGTATAAATCGCCATTTTCTTTAATATCAAAACGGGTAATGCCGACTGCCGCTTCCGACACACACGCCACGTCCTGACCGCAAGCAAGGAAAATTGCCGCAAGGCCGTTTGAGATGTGGCCTGTAACGCCGATAGAGCCGCTTTGTACGCCGTTTAAAGCTGAAACGAGCCAGCATCTCATGAGCTTTTCGGGCGTAGTGCCGAGGACGGATTCCACGATCTCACGCCTGATGACCGCTTCTGTTGTGACTTTTTTTCCGCGCACCGACACGAACGACTGCGCTGTGGCCTTTTTGTCGCCCGACAGATTGCCTTCCACATACCACTGAAGCGGTTTTACGGGGCAGCGCTCAACGATGTGGCGGCAAACAGCATCTGCTGCGAGCGTTACCATATTTTGACCCGCTGCATCGCCCGTGGTAAATTCCAGTATCAGCGAGATCTGGTTGCCATTGATGTTCGTGCGGATCTCCTCAAGTTTTCCGTGCCTGGTTTTTAAAGCCACAACGTCGTGCAGCTGCGGGATATTCGGCATCAGCCACATGAGAAATTCGCCCACTTCGCCAAGGTCTTTAAACTCGAATGCCGGAGCTCGCTGAACCGCTTCGACAAGGCACACCGCCGACACGCCGCCGGAGAGCGAAATTGCCTTTGCTCCCCGATTGTACGACGCCACAAGCGCACCCTCGGTTGTCGCCATCGGCACATAAAAATCGCCGCACGCCTCTGTACCATTGATGCGCAGCGGCCCGATAACGCCTGTCGGCACCTGCGTCATGCCGATATAATTTTCAATATTGCCGCGCAGCTCCTCCGCGTTTTTAAAAACCTGCTCGCCTGCCAGGAACGGAACATCTGCGTTCGTTGTACTTTTTAAAAACTCCAGCCGCTCGCACCAGGCATCCGCCGACCATTTGCGCTGTTGGGGAATGTCGCCGGGGAGCTCTTTTTCGGCGGGCGGCACGCGCTCGAGCATTGTTTTGAGCGTGGCCACGTCGCCTGTTTGCAGGAGCCGGTCAATAGTACGTTTTGTTCTTGCGCTGTTACTTGACATTTTTTATAAGGAAAAAGGCAAAAGTAAAAAGGAAAAATTATTGAACATAAAATGTTTCTTAAAACTCCGCGAACTCGTTTTTAAAACTCTGCGAACTCTGCGTGAAGCCTTCAAAAAAGGTCGTCCAATTTTGAGTATTCAATCTTTGAATTATGCCTCGCGTCGCGCGGAATCCTCTCAACAAACTTCACTTTTTTAAAAGGAAAATCCATCGCAGAAATCTCTTTTAAAACTTCATTTTCCAACGATTTTTCCGCTTCAATAATCGTATAAACCTCGTCCCCTTTTTTAAAAACAGTTCCCATTTTCACGCCATTAATTTCTGATATTTGCGCTTCAAGCGGGAACGTAAAATACACCTTATTTTTAAAAGTAAATCGCTGTTTCACTCTTCCCATCAAAAATAAATCGCCGTTTTCATCTAAATATCCGGCATCTCCTGTTCTATGCCAAACCTCATTTTCAACGTGGATTTTATTCTGTCGAATCGCTTCAGGATTAGCGACATATTCTTTTAAAACATGCTTTCCGCTCACGCAAATTTCGCCGACCTCGCCGTTTTTTAAAGAAAGTTTTAAAAACTCTTCCTGCGAATGTACAGCAATTGCATCGTCAGAAATCCGTATAATTTTTAAAGCAATATCATCAATCGGCTTTCCTGCGGGAAGTCCTGTTTCTGCGATATTTTGTTGCCATGAAGCGAGCTTTTCTGCGGCAATCATGCTGATTGGCTCAGCTTCCGTGGAACCATAGACAATCGTCGTATTCGTGTTTTTAAAAGCTTTTAAAAGTACGCTCGCCTGCGCCGGAAATACTGGTGCGCCGCCGGTATGGATTTCTTTTAAAGCACATGATTTCCCTGTTTTTAAAAGAAATTCTGCAAGTTTTAAAAACAAAATAGGCGAAGCAACACTCGTGGAAATTCCGTGCTTTTCAATTTGCCACAGCAACTTTTCCGGTTCAGCTTTTTCAGGCGAACGCGGGTCGGCATCGGGTAAAACGCTCGTAATTCCCGACGCTAAATTATGCAAAACAAAAACCGGAAGTGCGGGCAAATCAACTGAATTTTCCGGCTGCGAAATATACTTTTTTAAAACCAAATGCTGCTGCAAAAGAAATTCGTGCGTGCGTTTTGCGGCTTTTGGAATTCCCGTTGAACCCGTTGTAAATGTAATAAGTGCTGTGTCGTTTTCATCAACTTCTACCGGTTTTAAAAACTCAGAATGGCTTTTAAAAGAAACAAATCCCGACACGATTTTTAAAGGAATTCTCCTGATTTCTTTTGACAAAATTCTCAGCAAATGCGCTTTCGGCGTTCCGAGAAATGCTTGCGGTTTTGCTATTTTGCAACACTGCTCTAAGCGTTCAGTCTTTGCCCACGCATCAACAAAAACCGCTGTTGCGCCGGCGTACCAGATGCCAAGAATCCACGAATAAAGCTCAATGGACATTGGCACAAAAACCAAAATTGCATCACCTTTTTGGATTCCTTTTTCTTTTAAAAATTGTCCGCGTTTTTGCACTTCGGCAAGCAGGTTTTTAAAAGAAATTTCCTCTCCGTTTGCATCAATCAGCGCACTTTTTTGAGGTTGATTTTTCGCGTGCTGAAGCAATATATGAATCAGGTTTTTCACAGCGCTTTGCCGAAAAGCACGTAGCGGCGGAAAATGTCGCCGGACATGATGTTCATGGACGTATTGCTTTCGTGCATCAGCGCGTGTATTATTTCTGCGAAACCGTATTCGGCAGCGCGCTCGTGAATCATCTCC
Organism: Bacteroidota bacterium; assembly: GCA_040386315.1. Lineage (GTDB taxonomy): Bacteria > Bacteroidota > Ignavibacteria > Kapaibacteriales > DASPKH01 > DASPKH01. Next base: position 4,647 of record JAZKFS010000068.1, on the reverse strand, counting down.
ACGAGCAGCGTCCCCAGGCCACGTGCTTCACTTTCGGGAATTGCCGCGACGGTCTTGATTATCAGCTTTTTTTCGTCTTTCGCCAGAATATCCTGAAGCGCAAAAATGAAGGCGAGCGGACGCTTTTCGACATTTTCGGCGATGAGCATAAAGCGCGGGTCGAAGATATTTTTTAAAGGTGCATACATCGCGGCGACTTCCTCGAATGCAATCGGCGTATAGAGAAAATTGTTTTTAAAACTAGCTGTCGAAATCTCATAAATTGCGCGTATTTCTACATCAAAATTTTCTGCATCAATGCTGCGAATCGTCACGCCGCGGCTTTTAAAACGCTCGACAAAAATTTGCACGCGCGAAGATTCCGTTTTATGCATTTCGCCGCGCGAAGAATAATATTTAGAAATTGGCTCAAAACCAGCTTTTAAAAAATGTGCAGGATACCACGCCGGATTTTTTACATCAAGAAAAAACTCCCCACCTTCACTCTCTGCGAACCTGTATTTATGCCACGTCGAGCCATCCATCGGCCCGATGATATATTCAAAACCCTGCTTTTTAGAAAACTCCTCCACTGCTTTTAAAAGCATTTCCGCCACTTCATCATCAGCATCACATTCATACAATCCAATCAAACCCGTTTTGAGATTTTTAAAAGAAAGCTCAGGATTAACAATTGCAGCAGCGCGGCCGACAGCTTTTTCGTTTTTAAAAACGGTGAAATACTCGGTTTTAAAATCGGGTGAAATTGTGTTCTGTGAGAGTTTTAAAAACTCTTCTGTTGGTTGTGAGGATTGGTGGATTTTGAGCATAATGATATTACTAAAATGTACGAGCTATTTAATGTGCATACCCCAACGATACACTTCAACCCCATCTGCTTTATATCGTAAAGTACCTTCCATAACCGCTCGTTTACCTTTAAAACCATAGAGAAGTACGTCGGAGATAGTGATTTCCTTTGCAGGCTTCGAAGCAATTGAGACAACGCATTCTCCTGACTCCAGAAAATGGTTGATACTGCTCCGTACTACTTCAAAATGTGAAGAATCTCTTTTATTATCCCTAAAATCCGTAACAATTACTGCCAAATTCATAGAATCAGATTTCGAAGATTCTACCTCAAGGAGTTGTAACATGGATTCATATCTTTGAGTCCAGAGAGGATTTGTTTGCGATTTTGAATCTTTGAGTATATGCCTATGATACCTTTTATAATCAGTTTTAAAAATAGTGTCATGAATTTGGTAGAACACTACTTGTTTGCCATTTATTTCATGAGGTTGAAGCAGAGATACAGTTGTTTCTTTTTTAATTTCTTTTAATCCATCTCTATTTGAAACACATGAAGAAACCAATAAGACTGTCAAAAACAGAATTAATGATTTTGTGAATCTTTGATAACTTTCTTGTAATTCCTTTTTTTTCATAATTAGTATTCTCTATTTTTTATTCAAAAAGTTGACAATTTAATTATAAAATAAGCCACAACCGAACCTAATGCAATAACGCCAACTCCCATTCTCAAATACGAAATCCGTTTCCAGTTTACGACATTTCGCGAAATAATCCAATATGCTCTGTCGCTCACGAGTATTCCCAAAAAGCAAGCTATAAGCGATTGCACAGCAGGAAGTTTGTCGTCAAGCGCAATTTGTACCGGCACATAGATTACTGTCAGAAACATCGCCCGCAGCGCGAAATTCAGTTTTTTAAAAACGCCTGTCGGGTTGTTTTCAAGTCGTGCGCGGCGCTCCCAATAAATGCTGATGCTGGCGGCGAGGCTAACAATATACGGCACGAGAAAATTTTGCGCCGTCCCTTTAAAATAGTAATAATTTGCGACAAAAACCCAGACAAGCGGAATAATCGCCGTATAAAAAACCGCGCGAATGCGGAATTTGCTGAGGTTTGTCTGCGGCGTTTCGATGATGAGATTTGTGTAATTGAACAGCAGATAACCCGTGATAACCGGCAAAAACCAGCGGTAATCCACAAGTGCCCACGCCGCGTAGCTCAACATCGCAACGCCCACCGCGCCGGACATCGAGAGCTTTCGCGTGTGCTGCGCGATGCCGCAAATGAGAATAAAAATTCCCATGAGGATTGCGAGCTGGCGGAACATTTCGTCAGCCGGATTTGGCGTGAATTTTTGCAGCAATAACAGCGTGCCGAACGGTATAAACAAATTGTCCGCGCCGCCAAGCGAAACCGCTTCAAAAATCGTGACGAGCGAGGCGATGACGAATGCTGCAACCACGCTTTCCATGCGGCCTAAATCGCCCAAAAGCAACAGGCCGAGATGCACGATAATGAACGTGGCAAGGAAGAAAATCACCGAACCTTCAATGCTTTTTTTCTCATCCTCCACGCGATATTTTTTCGTGCCATAGCGAACGCCGATAAGCGCCGCGAGCGTGTCGGCAACCGCCAGAACGCTAACGGAAATAACGTAAAAATGCGGCTTTTTTAAAAGGCTGCAAATGAGAAATGTAAAATAAATCGCGATTGGATAATAAACCTGTCCCTGCGACTTTCGCGTCACGCCGTGCACTGATTGTAAAATCCCGAGTTTACGCGTTCCGGCGATAATCGAAATAAACAAAACACCAAGCGCCAAAACCGTCCAGTGCGATTGAAAAACATAAGAAAAACTCAGCGAAACAATTCCACCGGAAAGATGCACGAATTTCCGCGTTGCTTCCGGCGTAGGTTTGCCGAAATGGCGCCATAGCTCGGCGAGAATAAATATCGCGCCGTAAATTAAACTGACGATAATCGCCGGAATAATATCAGGATTCACAGCTTTTGCTCAATGTAAAATGCGCTGTAAAAACATGCTTTGTCGGCTTTAAAAAGTTCGTCTGACAATTCTTTTAAAAGCTCAATTTTGTCCGGCAAAATCTGCGAGATCTGCCGCGGTACGAGCATATTCCAGTACGCAAATCTCGCTCGCGGATTCGCACTTTTTAAAAGATTTTCTGAAGTTTTTAAAAACAAATTTTCGTCCATATATTCAAAGATATCAGACAAGTTATATCCGTCGAATTTCACCGGAAAAGCCGCAATCGCATCATCGGTCGTACCTTTAAAAACCTGTAGCTTGTCAATATTTTCCTTAATGGTTTTAAAGCTTTCCGGCCTCGCGTATAGCGGCAAAGCGCCATCAAAATTCGCTTTAAAAATATAGCGCATGAATGGGTTTGAATGCGTGGGAATCTGCGTCATGGCGTGTTTCGTGCGCGCCAAGATCCTGTCGACAACGCTGCCTTCGACGTATTTGAAAAACTCGGGATCGCGCCCCGCTTTTCCCATCATTCGCTTGCTGAAAAAGATTTTATACAGTAATTTCCAGCGTCGGTTATTCCATTTTTTGTCGTAAAATTCACGCTGTTCTGCAAGCGGTTTTTCTGCCAAAAGCTCGTTAATTGTTCTTTGAGAATGAACAACCGGCATCACGTAATTTTTAAAATAACCAAAGTATTTTTCAAATTTTCCGAAGTGAATTATCCCGTTTTTAACGTGCTCGATGTTTGCCTGAAAATAGTTTTCCGTAGAACCGGAAAGCTCATTTTTAAAAGAATCAAAAATTTTAAAACGCCAGTCAGCATCAGCACTTTTAAAACCAAGGAATTGCAGCATGTCGTCATATTCAAGATTTTTAAAAGCCATTTTGCGCAATTCCACGCACGCAAGCTGCGCCGGATTTAAGTCAACGGCAACGACGAGCTCAGGTTTTAAAAGTAGGAGCGCAAGTGAATTATCGCCAGCAGAAGCAATGGAAAGAAAGTTCTTTCCTTCGCCTGTGTCTAACGCCCGAACGAGGATTTCCGCGTCTTCCCAGCAATTTGCGTAGCGCACATAATCAAATGACGCGCGTTTTTCTATGGATTCACTCATTCCTTTTTTAAAACCTCGCCATTTCTGAAAAGCCGGATTTCTCCCGTCGCGCCGTTCATCTCAACTTCTTCCCCATCAATCAGCTCATTCATTAAATTGCCAATCGCGACAATCGCCGGAATGCCCATCTCACGCGCTACGATCGCAGAATGTGACAGCAAACTTCCGCGCTCTACAAGTAAACCTTTCGCCATCGGGAAAAGCGGCGCCCAGCCCGGGTCAGTCCGTTCCGCAACGAGAATACAGCCGTCGAGATTCGGTGCATCAGCAGGATTTCGCACAAGGCGTACCGGCGCGCGAACTATGCCCGGACACGCCGCCAGCCCTTTTAAAACATCGCCCGAATGCTTACTTTTTACGTTTGAAACTTGCTGGTAGGAATTGGCGTGATGCACCATGCCAAACGTTTCAAAGCGGTCGGACGGCGACGCTTTCTCATATTCGGCAAATTCAGCATTACGCATTGCAACGGTTTCCTTTAGTTTTAAAGTCACGCCGGTGCCATCAATAAACGAAAAAATTTCTTCTTTTGTGAGGTAAAAAATATCGCGCGGATGGTCAAGAAGTTGTTCAGCAAAAAAATGCTTGCCGATAGCGATGAAAATTTCGCGCGTAACGCTAAACACGCGCGTCCGCTCAAAGCGCAAGTTCTCACGATTTTTTACGCCTTTTCGCGTTTCTTTTAAAACCTTTTTAAAAAGTGCTTTTTTTGCAAAATTAGCGCCAAGCTTTTTAAAAATAATTTCTTCC
>JAZKFS010000067.1:0-15244 GCA_040386315.1 Bacteroidota bacterium | reverse complement strand
TTTGCAACTTCTTCCGCCGATGAAGAAGATTCCGGGCAAGCCGGAATGACGGTTTTTAAAAGAGAGTTTTTAAAATTACAACTCTTTGATTATCAACATTCTTACCTCAGATTCGTCCAATTTCTTCTTTTAAAATCCCTTTCAAGAACATGCGAAAGTCAACATTAGATGAGAAGCTTTTTGCCGTTTACATTATGGCAAATGCGAAGCCGTCGCTTTATACAGGAATGTGTAATGATTTGATTCGGCGCGTTAATGAGCACAAAATTAACCTTAATCCGAATTGCTTTACAGCAATTTACAAAGCGCATAAGCTTGTCTATTACGAAACAACCAATAATGCGCAGAGCGCAATTATCCGTGAAAAGCAAATTAAGAATATGAGCCGGAGTGAAAAGTTGAAGTTGATACAATCGGTTAACCCGGATTTTAAAGATTTGTATAATGATATTCTATGATTATAAAAATGTTCCTATAATGGCGTCATTCCGGCTTGCCCGGAATCTTCGAATAATGCAGAAAGGCACATTGCAGAAAGACTATTGCCTAATTGCAAATTGCCATTTTACAACTCCTTACGCCGATGAAGAAGATTCCGGACAAGCCGGAATGACAATGTGAAACTAAAAAGTTTTAAAAACTTTCCTATATTTGCACTGCTTTTAAAAGCATTTATCCATAATTACATTCGCCTCTGCAACTCTCGACGAAAACTTCTCTCCTGCCTGGCATTGCGTAATTTTTAAAACGCACATGTCAGTCCCCGGCGCTTTTTAAAAGAAAGCGCACGCATTCCTATTGTCTTTTACAAAATATAATTTTAAAAATCTACCAATGAAAAGAATAGATTGCAGGAGAATTTCGCTTCTCCCACTCGACCACGCCCATCTCACACTTTTGCTCGAAAGCCGCGCTGCGATGGAGCGTTCGCTTGGGCTTACGGTTTCAAATTTTGAAGTGCATTGTGACTTTTTGCCCGATTTTCTTGGTGAAGTTGATGTGGCTTTGAAAGATTTTATGATACCAAAAGTAGCCGAAAATCCTGAGGCGTACGAATGGTTCACGCACTGGCTCATTATTCACCGTGAGGAAAATATCACGGTTGGCGGCATCGGCGCGTCGGGTTTGCCGGATGAGGCTGGGCAGGTGATGATTGGTTATTTTACTGACCAAAAATACGAAGGCCGCGGCTTTGCAACAGAAGCTGTCGAGTGTGTTAAAAACTGGCTTTTTAAAAATCCTGACGTGAAAGCTATTCGAGCCGACACACCGACGGAACATTTCGGCTCGCAGAAAGTGCTCCAGAAAAATGGTTTTGGCGAAGTGGAGCGTGATGGCGAAATTGTGAAGTGGATTTTGGAGCGGTAAGCGTTTGGTTTAAAAAAAACAAAATCCCGCATTGGTGATGAGCCGGTGCGGGATTTTCTTTTTTAAAAGAAGTGCAGTTTTTAAAATACCGCTAATTCCTACTGTCTTTGAGCTTCGCCAAGTTCTCTTTGTACGTTCCTACATTCGGGTCATTACTTGTTGAGGCAATTTCAACCGCACGCTCATATGCTTTCATAGCAAGGTCTCTTTTGTTGTTTTTAGCAAGCGCTTCGGCGTAGCTGTCATACGTGTTCGGCGACGTCGGGAAGAGCAGCGTGTTGGCTTTTAAAATCACTTCAGCCATATTTACACGATTATTTTCCATTTCTGCGTAGCCAATCATGTTAATCTGCGCTTCGTTGAGCAATCCTTTTCCGATAGCAGTTTTAAAAAGCTGGATTGTTTCATTCATACCTTGGTCGGTGTAAGAACTTGACAATGTTTCGACATTTTTAAAAATGTTTGAGAGAACAGTTTTTCCGGCTGTGTATTTAGTTTGACGGTGTTCTTCAGCTGCTTTTGTTGCCAGCTCAATTCCTTTTTCAAGCGCTGCTTCTGCTGTTGTTTTTACTTCCGGTACAACGCCTGTGCCTTCCCAGTTTGTTTTGGTAATTGGATTTTTCGCCGCGCCATCAGGAATAAATATCGCGAGTTGTTCGTTGATTCGGCGCACGCCGCCGGGATTTGCGCCGCCACCGGTTGTTTCGCCGATGAGCGTCGCGCGCTTTTGCGTTTGCATATTATAGCTGAATTCCTCCGCGCCGGAAAACGTGTAATTACTGGTCAGCACAAACAGCGGCACCTCAGGCATTTTCTGGCCGTTGACATTTTCCAGCGTCCAGTAGTCTTTCGTTTTATTTCCTTCGCGATGATAAATGCTGTTTAAATGCACTTTTTTATCAAAGAAATAGCTGCACAGATACTGCACCATTTCCGGGCTGCCACCGCCATTTTTCCGAAGGTCAATAATCATTGCATCGGCGTCCTGCAGGAGTTTCATATAGGCATCAGCAACGGGTGCGCCCTCAGCCGGATTAGCAAAACCGCGGATTTCCAGGTAGCCGATATTGCCCCTTAATTTTTTCGCTTCAAAAAATCCGCCCTTCGAACCCTGCGGCATTTTAATATTTTTTAAAAGCGCCTCAACATGGTCTTCGCTCGACATCGGCGCGTTATTGCGCATCATGCCCTGGCTCGGTCTTACCTTCATGTGCTTGTCCTTATTGATCGCCTGCACTTCCTGCGTCAGCGCTTTTGAAAACGATTCCAAATCGCTATACTGATCAAAATGGCCGCTTTCAAGCTGCTTTTTTAAATGATCACCCGTTTTCTTCGCAACCTCGGGATAGACATAAAAATCATTCATCAGCTTATCAATTGTAAGCACGGTCTGCTTTTTAAAATCTTTATCAATTGCCGGCTGAGCCGCTGCATCAGTGATTCCGACAAAGAGCAACATGAGCATAGGTAAATAAATATTTTTCATCGTGCCACCTTTTTAAAAGTAAAATGATTTGATTTATGTAAGTGCTTACGTAAATTTACAACCTTATGTTTCATATTCCAAACCGGGAAGTGTTAACAATTGCAAAATTTACCTACTTTTGCACGAGAATAGTTTTAAAAAACACATGCACACAATGGCATTTCTACAGGAAAAAAGAGAAGTTGCACTCGCGACGCGGCTAAAATCATTGAGCGAACTTTTGATGCGCGACGTAAAAAAGTTCTACGATTTTAAAAATATAGAATTCGAGCCGCGATGGTTTCCCATCATCTACATGCTGTGGGAAAATGGCGAAATGTCTGTCATGGAAATCGCTAAAGAGCTGCAGCAGTCACATCCGGCGGTGAATCAAACCGTAAATATCCTTGAGGAAAAAGGCCTCGTGCAAAGCCTCAAGGACGGAAAAGACGACCGCCGTCGGCTTCTTCGCCTCACAGCAAAAGGAAAAAAACGGGTGAAAGATTTGCAACCTATCTGGCAAGATATTTTTAAAGCAAACGCCGAAGTGCTGCAACAGTCAGCCCCGCTTTTTTTAAAAGAACTCTCGTATTTTGAAAGGGCGCTCTCAAAGCAAAGTATGTTTGAAAGAATACTTGAGCAGGAGAAAGAAGCACATGGAGCAATTCTTTTAAAAAAGTACTCCGCTGAACTGAAAGGCCACTTCTACACGCTCAATAAGCAGTGGATCGAAGAGTTTTTTGAAATGGAAGAATTTGATCATGAGATGCTCACACAACCGGAAAAGCTTTTAAAAGAACAAGGTGCTGAGATTTATTTTGCGGAATATAATGGGGAAATAGCAGGCACATTTTATCTTTTACCGATTACGAATAATATGATTGAATTTTCAAAATTTGCTGTTGCGCCACAATATCAAAAGCATGGAATTGGTACATTCCTGATGAACGCAGCGATACAGCGAGCCAGGAAATTACACGCCGAAAAGCTCATACTTTACACGAGCCCGATTTTAATTTCCGCCTTGAATTTATATATTCGGCGCGGTTTTCTTTTTACGGAAAACGACAGGGCAGATTTTTATAAACGAGCGACGGTGAAGATGGAATTAGACCTTAAGTAACCACATCTAAAAAGCCTTTAAAAGCAATTCCCCGTTCCGCCGTTTCACTCTCTTTTAAAAAGCTTTTTAAAACCTACATGAACTGCCGCCCAAACTGCGGAGCGTGCTGCATAGCGCCTTCCATCTCATCGCCCATTCCGGGAATGCCTTTTGGCAAACCCGCCGGAGTGCGGTGCGTGCAGCTGGATGCGGAAAATCGGTGCTTGATTTTTAAAAGCCCTGAGCGCCCGGCAGTGTGCGCAGGTTTGCGTCCAAGCGGAGAAATGTGCGGCACTTCGAGCAAAGAAGCAATGAGCTTTTTGACACAGCTTGAAATTGCAACTGCACCTTTTTAAAACAATTTTTAAAAACCAAAAGGCGCTCCAGGAATGAAACGCCTTTTAAAAATTCTTAAAAAAAACGATTAACGGAAAGCGTCAGCGTGCTCTTCGACGAATGACTCAAAGCTGCGCGGCTCGTGGCCGATAATTTCCTTCTGCGCTTCCATTTCCGCCGCGCTCGCTTTAAAATCTTCGGTTTGGAAATGCTTGTACATTGCTTTCAGGTCTTTCACCATCCAGTCCGGCATTCCGAATTGCGCTGATTGCGCCGCCCACGACTCAAGATCATCACCCGCATAATTCACCTGGGTTCCAAGCGCTTTGCTGAAAACTGACGCTACTTTTTCGCCTGTAATCTCGTCCGGCCCATTCAGCGCATATGTTTTTCCGCTAAAACCATCTTTCGTTAGCGCATTAACGGCTGCATCCGCCACATCACGCACATCCACACGGGTAATTCCACGTCCACCAATTGGCTGCGGATACACTTTGTAATTTTTAATTACATCCGTAAACCAGAAATCATTTTGAAAATAGTTGTTTGGCGCAAGGATGGTATAGTCAATCCCAGATGCTTTGATCGCCTCAACAACCGGGACTTTCTGCCCGAAATGTCCGACATGCTTTGCGCCCATCAGGTCATGCACAGCAAGGTAAACAATCTTTTTAACGCCTTCATTTTTTGCAGCTTCCACTGCGGCAAGCCCCTGCTCAGTTTCATTTGGCGCGAGTGCATTGAGGATAAATACTGCATCAGCACCTTTAAAAGCAGCGGGCAGCGTTTCAGGTTTTTCAAGGTCTGCTACTGCACCTTCCGCACCGGCAGGTAATTGAGCGATTTTTTCTGCTGAACGCGTTACTACGCGCACGTTGTGGCCTTCTTTTAAAAGGTTTTTTGTGACCTGGCTGCCAACTGTTCCTGTACCGCCAACGACTAAAATTTTCATAATTATTCTTTTAAAAAGTGCTAAAGTTTATTTCAAAAATAGATAAAATATCTTTCGCTGACTCATTGGTCAGTAAAATCTTGCATTATTATTAAAAATAACCTGTAAAGATTCGTATTTTTAAAAGTGTAACAGTTTTAAAAACTCCACGTTATTGCTTTCAAACGCATTTTTCTTTTAAAAACATTTTAAAAAATGAGAAATTACATCGCTACAGGTATTATCGCAATTTCCGTGATCGTCGCCGCAGCGCTTCTCGCCAACGCGTGGCAAAAAACCCACCGCACACCGCAGACTGTTTCCGTCACAGGGCTGGCAGAGGAAAATTTCAACAGTGATCTGATCGTGTGGAACGGCTCGTTTTCGCAAAAGTCAATGTCGCTGCAAGATGCGTATGCGGCTTTAAAACGTGATGCGGAAGCAATCCGCAATTACCTGCTTTCCAACGGCGTTTCTGAAAAGGAAATTGTTTTTGACCCGCCTGCAATTAATAAAGAATTTACGTATATCACGAACCCGAACGGCTCGCAAACTTCGATTTTTAACGGTTATTCACTGTATCAGAATGTGAAAATTGAGTCAAATAATGTTGATAAAATCGAGGATGTTTCACGGAAAGTGGCGGAATTAATCAATACGGGAATTGAGCTGAATTCGCAGCCGCCGCAGTATTATTATACAAAGCTCGCGGATTTAAAAATTAAAATGCTTGCTGCGGCTTCAAAGGACGGTTTTAAAAGAGCAGAAAAAATTGCTGAAAATGCAGATAGCGACATCGGCGATCTGAAACGCTCGGAGCAGGGAATTTTCCAGATCACAGGACAGAATTCCGGTGAAGATTATTCGTGGGGCGGCGCGTTTAACACAACATCGAAACGCAAAACTGCATCGGTAACAGTGAAGCAGGAATTTGAGCTGCACTAGCTTTTAAAACTTTTTTAAAAACCGCAAAATTTTTAAAAGTCCTGCTTTTTAAAAAAGGCGGGACTTATTATTTTTAAAAGAATGTTCGTGTGTTTTTAAAAGAAATAACCAACCGGAAAATGTATGAAATGGTCTTTAAAAATCGCGCGTATTGCAGGAATTGAAGTAAAAATTCACATTACATTTTTGCTGCTGCTGGCGTGGATCGGTTATTCAAATTATGTAAAAGGTGGAATGCCCGCTGCGCAGGAGAGTGTGCTTTTTATTCTTGCGCTTTTTGCCTGCGTGCTGCTGCATGAATTCGGACACGCGTTTGCCGCGATGCGCTACGGGATTAAGACTCCCGATATTACGCTGCTGCCGATCGGTGGGCTTGCGCGGCTGGAGCGTATGCCGGATAAGCCCGTGCAGGAACTTGTTGTGGCTATTGCCGGGCCGATGGTAAATGTGGTAATTGCGCTTGTGCTGCTTTTAATAAATGGCGGAATCGGCAATCTCAGCGAATTGACAAGTTTCGTGCGTCAGGATAATCTTATTTCGCAGCTTATCGTTGTCAATATTACCCTTGTTATTTTTAATATGATACCGGCGCTGCCAATGGATGGTGGCCGTGTCTTGCGCGCGCTTCTGGCAATGAAATTAAGTCATGCCCGCGCAACGCAAATTGCAGCAACGATCGGGCAGGGAATTGCCTTTATTTTTGGTTTTATGGGAATTATGGGCAATCCGATACTGATTCTCATTGCAATTTTCGTGTACATGGGCGCGAGCCAGGAAGCGGCGATGGCGCAAATGAAAAGCGTAACGCAGAATATCCTGATACGCGACGCGATGGTGACGAAATTTGTAACGCTCTACGAACACTCGGTTTTGCAGGATGGCATCACCGCGCTGATGGAAACCTCGCAGCATGAGTTTCCCGTTTTAAATATCGGTGGTGATATTGCCGGAATTATTACGCGCAATGACATTATTGCGGGCTTGCAGGCGGGCGGGCCGCAGATCCGCGTGGGCGATGTGATGCAGCGCGATATCCCGTCGGTGCACGTCAGCTCGCCGTTTGAAAAAGCGTTCGAGCTGATGCAGCAGTCGCAATGTCCGGCGCTCCCGGTGACGGATTCGGCAGGAAAGCTCGTTGGATTGATTACAACGGAAAATATTGGCGAAATGATCATGATAAGTTCTGCGCTTTCAAAAGGTGGGAGCGGAACGCCGACGTGGCGAACGGGAAATCCGCAGGCTTAAAAATCTCGTTTATTTTTTAAAAGGAATTGTTTTTAAAAGCGTCTCGTGCGGCAAAGTTTTTAAAACGCCTTTTTTTAAAACGGATTTTTATCATAATGCAATTATCAGCAATGAAATTTTTATTACTCAGCACATTACTTTTGCTCGGAGCCTGTATGAATTCGACCACTGCGCAAGCGCCAGGAACGATCCACGATTTCACGATGAAGTCCATTGACGGAAAAGATATTTCTTTAAAAGATTATAAAGGGAAAGCATTACTTGTTGTCAACGTCGCTTCGCAGTGCGGCTATACTAAACAGTACGCTGACCTTGAAAAATTATATGAAACCTATAAAGGAAAAGGTTTGGAAGTATTAGGATTTCCGGCGAATAATTTTGGCGGGCAGGAGCCGGGAACGGATGAGGAAATCAAGGAATTCTGCTCAACGAAATTTGATGTGAAATTCCCGATGTTTTCAAAAATTTCTGTGCTGGGTGATGATAAAAATGAATTGTATCAGTATTTAACAGCAGATGGACAGGATGTTGAGTGGAATTTTGAAAAATTCCTGATCGGAAAAGACGGGAAGGTTTTAAAACACTATAAATCAGGCGTAAAGCCGATGGACGAAGAGCTTTTAAAAGACATCGAATCTGCATTGAAATAGTTTTTAAAAACCTTTTAAAAAGAATTGCGGAAAAGAACTATTTAGCTCTGCGGGCGTTGTAATAATGCGGCAGAGCTTTTCTTTTTAAAAAGAGGGTGGAATTTTTGCTGCCATTGTCAGAGTTGGTATATTTGCTAAAGTTTTTTAAAACTTCATATTGTTCTTAGGTATTTCCTGTGCTTGTGAAAAAGATATATTCTCTGATTTTATTTTTGATATTGTGTAGTGGGACGACAGCGCTATACGCGCAGAGTATTCCATTTATTGATGTTACTAATGCTACGGCAAAGCAGGGCGATACGGTAAGTGTGCGTGTGGCAATAAAGTTTGGCGATCGTCTCCCGGCATCTACTACCAGTACAATTAATCTACGACTATCATATCCGCCTAACCGCCTTGCTTTTAAAGAAGTAACCGGCGGCACATCGCCGGGTGGCTGTATGTCGCCCACCGTAGTTGTAGAACCTGTAAGCCCCCTTAATGGAAATTATGCATTTCTCACGGTTTCATGCAGCGATGTTCAGCGGTCTGATAATGATGCTATTTTTATGATTTACTTTCGTGTGCTTGCCGGACAAGATACTTTAGCGCTTATTGAGCCACGTACCCTGATTTTAAATAGTGATACAGTGCGTGATGCAGAAAGATCTCCGGGCGTGATAAAATTTGACAAAGGCGAACCGCTGGTATTTCCAACCTATCCTGAAGGGTTGTTTCTAGGATCGTCTAACCCGTTCCTTGATGAAATACGACTTGTGTATATCATTGATACTTTTACGCCTGTACGTTTTAAAATATTTGACCATTTAGGCAGAATTGTTTTTGAAGATGATTTAGGAACACAGGAGCGTGGTATTTATAATTATAGCATTTCCACTTACAAAGAAAATACAAGGTGGCTAAACTCAAATCAGTCAAGTGGAATGTATATAGTAATAATGGAAACGAATAGCGGTGTCTATCGCAGGAAACTCATGTTTTTAAAATAATGCAAAAATATCTCTTCATTGCTGTTATAATAATTGCTGCTTTTTTAAAAGGCATGGTAGTTTCCGCGCAGATACAGCCGCAGACACGTGCTGTTTTAAAAAATTCTGAAGGAACTGAATTCTGGCTGTGTTTTCAGAAAAATTACCGTGATAATTCCGCTGCTAAAGATAATTCCGATCCGCTTGACCTTGAGCTGTTTATTACCGGTGATCATGATGCAAATGTATCGGTAGAAATTGAGGGAATTGGTTTTAAAAAGGATTTTCTTGTTCGCCTGGGAACAGTATATAATTTAAAGATAGACCCGCGCGCGCAGGTAGTTTCGCAGGAAAGAGCGGAACGCCTGGCAGTCCATGTTACCTCAGATGCGCCTGTATCGGTCTATGGCCTTAACCACCGTTTTCAAACGACTGACACCTATATGGGATTGCCCGTATCAGTTTTAGGAACAGAATATCGTGCCGTATCGTATAAAAAGCTGGCAGGGGATCTTCTCTCGCAGCTTGCCATCATTGCAACAGAAGACGGTACAGAAGTGACGATCACCCCTTCGTCCGCTACATCAGGCATGAAACCCGCTGACAAGCCTTTTAAAGTAAATCTTCGACGCGGAGATGTCTATCAGGTGGAAGCACGCTATGATCCGCTGACACTGAGTGAATTAACAGGAACATTAATTACAGCCAATAAAAAGATATCTGTTTTCAGCGGGCACAACTGCGCATACGTGCCGTCACGCGTGGATGCGTGTAATCACCTTGTAGAGCAGCTCCCGCCGATCTCTTCGTGGGGTAAGCATTTTTACGTCGGACAGTTTAAAGGCCGCTCGCGCTATACACTGCGTGTTGTAGCCAGCGAACCCAAAACAAAGGTTTTTGAAGATACACGGCTTGTGGCAATTTTAAATCCGGGAGAGTTTTACGAAAACACAAATCTGCGCACGCACGTACAGATCACGGCCGATAATCCTGTTCTGGTAGCTCAGTATGCCCAGGGTTTTCGTAACGGTGATTCAATTGGCGATCCGATGATGATCCTCATCAGCCCGTCGCAGCAGTTTGTACGGGAGTACAGGTTTGCTACTCCGATCAGCGGCCAGTGGAGGCATTATGTCAATATATTTGTGCTGACAGACCAGATAGATTCCTTGTCACTTAATGGGCGTCGGGTCAATAAATCTGAATTTTCCCCGCTTGGCGTCAGCCGCTACTCACTTGCGCAGATCCAGGTCCCGTTTGGTACGCACGTCATGAAGTGCCCGACGCCATTTGGACTGTACTCCTACGGCTTTGGATATGACAGCGCCGCATATGATGCATACGGGAACATGGGCGGGCAATCTTTTACCGAGCTTGAGGATGTACCGGACAGGCAGCCGCCAGTAGCCGACGGAAAAGAATCATCAGGAAATTTCAATGTTATATTCCGTGATGACAGGGTGAATGACCGCGGTATGTACTCGCTGGAAATAGTAGCGAAAGAAGGACTGGATGCAATTATACCGATCATTGAAGGAGGAGTTCCACAGGTTACCTTGCCGGTACGCCCGGTAGCAGACGCGCAAAATGGGAAAATGGTACTCCGCGCAACTGATATGGCAGAAAATTCCTCTACATTCACAATTTGCCATTCTCTTAATCCCAACACAGGGAATTACGCCTACTCGATCGTAGAGGGCAATGACACAGAATGCGGCGCACCGGCAAGCTGGTGGGAAGCAGGTGCATACCTTACCGGTTCACAAATATTCCATTCTGCAAATTTTTCATCATCCGGCAATATTTCCATTCCCGGCACTTTTAGCGATGGAAGCGGCAACGGTGGCTATTTCGGGCTTCTCTTTGGTCGTAGATTGAATAAGGACTTTGGCCTGAACGCACGGCTTTCCTTTGAAAACTTTGCCGGTGAGATTTCTGCGCCGGATAGCACAGCGCGCGATTCCGTGCGTGATCCCAAAACTGATATTCTTGTGCCGCTTCAATATGAACGTGTGCTGGAATTACAAAATCTTTACGTCTCTCTCTCTATCGCCGGCGAATGGAATTTTCATAGGTTTATGTATTTACTTGCGGGTGTAAAGAATAGCTTTGCGCTTGGCGACGGCATTACATTAAAACGCAGGATCCTCCAGCCTCAGGGTTTTACGTTTGAAAATAAATCGCCTGAATATACTGAGCCGGAAAATACTCTTACATCACTGAATTCCTTCGGATTCGCCGGGTTTGGTGGTTTTGGCGTTACATATCCTGTTACGAATAGAATTAATATTGTCGCAGAAGGAATTTATACCCAGTACTTTACTCATATTATCAGCGATGGTACATGGAAAGTAAAGCAGCTTTCCTTCAACCTTGGCGCACGATATAAATTTTAAAAACAGTCTTTAAA
Organism: Bacteroidota bacterium; assembly: GCA_040386315.1. Taxonomy (GTDB): domain Bacteria; phylum Bacteroidota; class Ignavibacteria; order Kapaibacteriales; family DASPKH01; genus DASPKH01. The sequence continues at coordinate 3,824 of JAZKFS010000067.1, read as the reverse complement.
AATAGTTTTTAAAAGCATTTCTCATTTTCACCGCACAGGTCTTTTTTAAAAAGAACAATGGTTGTCCTGCAACAGATTTTCGCCGTTTTTTTAAAAGACCTGAAAAGTGAACTTCGCACGCGCTACGCCCTCACAGCAGTTTTTCTTTTCGTCCTGACTACTATTTCCATTGTTCTCTTTGCAACGCGTGACGAGCAACTTACGCAGGGAATGGCGGCAGGAATCCTCTGGATAATCATGTTCTTCAGCGCAATGACCGGGCTGTCAAAAAGCTTTGTCAGTGAGGAGGAGCGTGGAACTTCATTTCTGCTGCAACTCACCACAACTTCGACCGCCGTTTATTTCGGCAAACTCCTTTTTAACTGCATTTTAAATGTGCTTTTAAATACAGTCGCTATCCTGCTTTTCTTCTTTTTCATTGATGTTCGTGTCAATTCCCCACTTCTGTTTTCGCTGGCAATTCTCCTCGGTTCGCTGGGCATCGCCTGCTCGGTAACGGTCATTTCCGCTATTATTGCTAAAGCAAATACGAAAGGTGCGCTTCTTCCTGTACTTTCATTCCCGCTGCTTTTACCGCTTTTGATTTCCGGAATTGAAACCACATTTCTTTCGCTCAGCGGGGCAAAATTTTCTGATGTGCGCGGTGATTTCCAAATGATGGGTTCATATTGTGTAGTCGTTACAACAGCGTCGTATCTGCTGTTTGACTTTATCTGGCAAGAATAGTTTTTAAAAGTCAGAGTACGTTGTCATTCCTGCGGAGGCAGGAAACTCACTCCGAAAGAGACTACTTGATGCTATGAGTTTTAAAAAGTATCGTTTTAAAAAAGGAAATACCTGACGCGTCCAACTGTAGTGAGATTCCTGCCTCCGCAGGAATGACAGAAAAAGAAGTATTTACTTTTTAAAAACGCTTTTCAAACCGTATATCTCCATATTTCCGCTTGCATTACGCCGCATCGCTTCAGAGTTTTTAAAAGGTTCGGAAAATATTTTTACGTATGAATTCGGCAGAACGCCTTCGCGCAATTTTCGTGTGAGTTCGGGTGTGATCTGTCCGGTGAGAAAAACATAATCGAATTTGCCTTCCCACACCGCATCAACTACGTCCTGCTCTTCAAATTTTCCGTCCATATTATTATCATGATAGCCCAGCTCCGGCAGGTTTTTTAAAGAGAGCTTTGGATAAAAGTAATAACGGAAAAGATACGAATCCTCACTGATAATCCTCGTCTGCGGTGTTATTTTATCTTTTAAAAAAGCGACAACATTTCGCGTATCGGGAAAGGAATTCTCCATTTCCCTCGTTTGAAAAAATCCGATAAGGGCAAGCGCAGGAAGAGCGAAGTACGGCAAAAGCTTTACAACACGCGGGCGGAAGTTCGCTTTTAAAAGCGTTGTGAACATCGCCCCTGCAATTGGCGCCAGGAATGTCGCGGGATACACCATGTGTTTACAAGCCGAGATCAGGTCGCGCGAGCGCAGATGATAAAGAATGATCGGCAGCGAAAGCATCAGCAGCGTCCACAACGAGCGATCTTTGAAAGGAAAATTCTTTTTAAAAATGATAGCAAAAAAAGCTAAAATATAAAGTAGTGCCGTGTAGCGGAAGACCAGTTGCAGCACCTGCCAATACGTAGAACGCCCCTGGTGGCTGCCAATAATATGATTGAAATATAACTGCTTCAATTCAGCAAAATTCGCCAGAATATACAGTCCAAGCAGCGCGGCGAAAAATCCCGCAGCAATCAGCGCATTACGCTTATTACGAACAAAAACAACAAGGAAAAGAAATGGCGCGTAGCCGATGGCAACATATTTAGTAAGCACTGCCAGCAGGAAAAGCAGGGTCGCCAAGAGAGTTGTTTTTAAAGAATGAGAACGTAATCCTTGCAGCCCAACCCACAGCGACGCTGTAAAAAAGACGTAGCATATAATATCATACGTGGCGTACTTGCTGATGAAAATATGCGGCGCGGCGAGCGAGAGGATTATCGTAGAAAAGATCGCGATACCGGTGTTTTTTAAAAGCTCCTGTGCATATTTAAAAAAGAAAAACAGTGAGAGAACTCCGAGGAATGCAGCCATCGCCCGCGCAGGAATATAACCGCCAAGCGTATCGAAAATCCCCAGAATATACAGGGAAATGTCCGAACCAAAAATATACGCCTGACTGCCCCAATCCTTTCCTTCCAGATACAGTCGCCCGACAAACAAATAATCGCACTCATCCATATACGGCGCATTAAAATCCAGCGTCACACGCAGATACGCCGTCACCGCGAGGCAGACAGCGATAATTGCAAAAAGCAGGCGAAGCCGTGGATTGCGGAGCAGTGAGATCACGTAGGAATTCCTTTAAAAAAAACTGTTTTCTTTAAAAGAGATTTTTTAAAAGAATTGTTCCAGCACGCAGAGTTTTTAAAATCTCTAAACTTGAATTTTAGAATTCTAAAAACCCCAAACCTTTAAAAAGCCAAAAAAGAAAATTTGCGAAATTCTGTAAATTCTCAAAAATTCGAGTTCAGACAACCACTCACGCTGCAACTTTTTCCCCGATCAATTTCGCCACAATTTTCGCCGAAGAAATCACGCCCGGCATGCCCGCACCCGGATGCGTTCCCGCGCCAACGAAATACAGATTCGGAATATCCTCGCTGCGATTGTGCGGGCGGAACCACGCCGACTGCGTGAGAATCGGCTCGACGGAAAACGCGCTGCCGAGATGCGAATTCAGCTCGTCGCGGAAATGCAGCGGGTCGATATAATGCTCGGTGACGATATGCTTTGAAAGGTCGGGCATGTAGCGCTCCTCGAGGTATTTCACGATGCGGTCGCGGTAGATTTTGGCTTCGGTGCGCCAGTCGGTGTCGGCGCCGAGATGCGGCACGGGCGAGAGCACATACCACGAGTCGCAGCCTTCAGGCGCAAGCGTCGGGTCAGTTGCCGTCGGGCGGTGGAGGTAGAGCGAAAAATCTTCCGAGAGAACTTTGTTTTTAAAAATATCGGTAATCAAACCTTTGTAGCGCGGGCCCATGAGGATCTCGTGGTGCGCGATGTTGTCATATTTTTTGTCCGTGCCGAAATAGAGTACAAAAAGCGACATGGAATACTGCTTTTTCTCAACTTTTTTGTCCGTATTTTTCGGCCTGAATTTCGGCTTTATCATTTTTAAATACGTGAAGGCAACATCGGCATTGCTCACAACGGCATCACTTTTTAAAAAGTCACCACTTTTTAAAAGAACGCCCGTTGCTTTATTTGTAGCTTCATCAATGACGATTTCCTGCACTTCCGTTTTTAAAAGGATTTCGCCGCCCATATCTTTAAAAAGCTGCGTAAAACCCTTCACCAGTGCGCCTGTGCCGCCCATTGCAAACCACACGCCCCACTTCTGCTCCAGCGTGTGAATAAGCGCGTAAATGCTCGTGGTCTGGAATGGATTGCCGCCGATGAGCAGCGGGTGAAACGAAAAAACCTGGATGAGCCGCTCGTCCTTGATGAACTGCCGCACGTAGGATTCGACAGACTTGTGCGACTGCAGGCGCGCGAGGTCGGGCACGATTTTCAGCATGTCGGTGAGCTTTAAAAAAGGAGTGTCTATCAGCTCAAAACCCTTTTTAAAAATCTTTTCCGTGAACTTTACAAATTTCAGGTAGCCCGCCTCGTCAGCGGGATTCAACGCGCGGATTTGTTTTAAAAGATTTTCGCGGTCGGCGTTGTAATTAAACACCGTTCCGTCCTCAAAGCGGATATTGTAAAACGGGTCAATCGGTACGAGCTGCACGTAGTCCGCGGTTTTTTTGCCCGCTAGCTCGAAGAGT
>JAZKFS010000066.1:0-14572 GCA_040386315.1 Bacteroidota bacterium | reverse complement strand
AAAGACCGTAGTTCAGGCTTGTTGCGTCAAACTTTACTGCAGGTGCTAAGTATGTGATCGTTACCATCGTGTCATTACCCGCACGATCAGCAAAATATACATGCGCCACGGCATCCTGTGTCGGATCCTCGACCTGTAGTTTCCATGTTGTTGACTTATCATCGCCTGGAATAAATTCTTTTACCTCCAAAAGATAATTCTTGCTGCCATTCAGTAATGACACTGCTGATAAATTTGATCGCTCTCTTGTTGGAGTTTCAACTTTTGGAAGGTCTTCTACTTTACCATCTGCTACAGTTCCATCACATTGTTGAGTAAAGCTGAATTCAGGATTATCGGGATCGTTTTTACTTAAATCTCCCAGCGCTACACTGGTCGGGTGTCCATACGAATCGTAGCTGTCAAATCCGTATGCATAGGCCGCAAATGGTTTCTGAGCGCGTAATTTATATACACCATCACCCGGTAAAGAGATGATTTTTGCATAAAATTTCTTCGTATCTCCCGGAAATCCTTTAAATGGCTCAGAAGTCGCTCCAAATGTACTTCTTACTGATTTCCAAACAAATTCGCTGTTCTCAACTTTTGCAAATTCAAGGTCTTCTGGCATTGATCCGTCAGCATTACCTTCAAAAACCAGGTTGACATAGTTTTCTTTAAAACCCTGCCCACCTTTAATACCGGGAGTATTAAAAATGATTTCCTTTTGAAACTGCTCTATAGGTGTCAGCACAAGCTGGAAGGGATCACTTGAAATATTATCTTCCTGCTGTCCCGGATTGTACTGTGTTACGCTTATTGGCCCGTCTGCTTTTATAACGATCGGGCGCGGGCTAGAACCATCAGCCATCACACGTCCTTCATAATAACCGGTATTTTGATTTCCTCCGGCCGTTGTAAGTACGGCAAATGGGACAGTATTCCCATCACGGTAAAGTTTTGTGTTAGGTTTTTTAGCAATGACTTTAATATAGGCATAATTCAAACGCTTAATAAAACGTGTAATATGATATTCCTTTCCCCATGTCTGCGTAGGCAATTCCATTTCCATAATGAAATCGCACCACTGATTATCCACGGCGATATTAGCGCACTGGTTACCGCTTACTACGCCAATTGGCTTTGTAGAAGTAATCCGGCTTCCGGAAATATCCGGTTTGTAGCCATTGATCTTTTTATTGGCAAATGCTATAATATCACCCTTATGGAGGGTCCAGCTTTTTGTCTCGCCGATTTTCATGCCGCCAACTGTCTGTGTACCTGTGCTGCCGCCTAATTTAAATGTTACAATAGTATTATCATAAGCAGCTACCACTACAGACTGACTTGGAAGATGATAGCCCTGAAACATGGTCGAACTCATATCAGCATAGGCAGAAATAATATATTCTTTTCCAAACGCAGATGTGGGAATAGCAAGGAAGCTATCGCTGGTATAAATATATCGTGAAACTCCATATACGACAATTGGTACAGGAGCAGTAATGTGAATTCCCTTTCCTTTACCATCAGCGTGTGTTTCATTTTCGGTTTTTGCTGTTCCCGGCACACCCATACTTTCATACGGCTGTCCTTCTCCGGGATAAAGTGTGAAGTCAATTACATCATTAGGTTTTGTTATCTTTATTAGCTTTTTACCGTATCCTGGAATCTCCAGAGTACACTGGACAGCCACTCCTGCCGAAACATATATCTTCAAAGAATTATTACCGCCCTGCTCAGGAAAGCAGACCGGGAAAATAAACCAAAAGTCTGTACCGGCATTACTTCCATTAAGTAGAGAAGGTAATTTCGCCGGATCAATATCGGCTTTAGTGGTAGTCTGAGCTTGAGACACCTGACCCATACTAAACGCTAACATCAGCAGCGCCAGCAGGAAACCGTAGCGATTTTTCATAGAAATTCTCCAAAAAAAGTATAGAATATTGTAAAACGTAAATGTATTTTTATTTTAGGACATGTATATTAACTAAATTTTTGATCAAAATCAAAAAAAACTAATATTCTTTTAAAAAGTTCTTGCAATAATTATAGTAATACTTTTTAAAACATTTTGTTACATTTCTACAGATAATATTTTTTTGGGTGCGGCAGAAATATCCTTTACCATGTCATACAGAAAAATAATGTTTTTTTCAAAGATACTCTCCAGCAGGTCTTTTCTCCGGCGCGCGCCCCATATTTCAATATCAGGAACGCCGTCACTGTCAAGGCAGGAGATCCGGATCTCAATTGTGCCATCTTTTAAAACACATTGCACTGATCGTGCAAGCTGCGCCTGTCGCCTGTCCAGCCCTTCTGCAATACGTAAAATTCCTGCGAGGAGTTTTACTGTTCGCTGTATGCCGGGCGGCAGAAACTGAAAATTTTCGTGTTTTTTCTTTGGGTGGCTTTTCCGGTGATACCGCGCTACGTTTGCGATGATTTCCGCCTCGTCATTCGTAAATCCCGGCATCACGCTATTGCGGATCATATAATAGCTGTGCTTGTGATGCTGCTCGGGCGAGATATGATAGCCTACGTCATGCAGCAGCGCCGCTGCCTCAAGTATCTCACGCTCTGTATCACCAAGCTTATGGAGTTCAGCAAGGTCGTCAAATATTTTTAAAGAAAGGTCTTTCACATGTTCGGCATGGACTTTGTCAATTTTATACATATCCGCAATATGATATACCGTCTGGTATCGCAGATTGCTCAAATGATGAAATTCATCAATAGACCGCTGTTTCTGCACCGTATCAAAGACAATTCCCTCACGCAACGCATAACCCGAAATACACATCTTCTGAATATTCAGTCCCAGGATCGCCTGCTCTAAGATTAATGCTCCCGCATGAATAATATCCGCTCTTTTCGGATCCATTCCCGGTAATTTCGCTCGCTCGGCAGACGTCCGCGCTTCAATAATATCGCCGATTGATTGTAAAAGCTCACTTTTCTTTACCGTCATTCCATTAATTACTTCCGGGATCACTTTTCCTTCGCGAGCGAGCGCCATAGCTGCCAGCGTGTGGATCGTTCCGGAACAGCCGACCGCAATATCAAAACCGTGATCATTGATCGCTTTAAAAACTGCCGCCCAGTCACCGCGAATATATTCACGGCATTCGCGTATCTGATCGTGCGTAATTTTTTCTGTTGTAAAAAACTTTTTTGCCAGCCGGATCGCGCCCAGTTTCGCGCTGTGGACATATTCAATATCTCCTTCCAACCCGATAGTCGTTTCCGTCGAGCCGCCGCCAATATCTATCGTCAGCGCGTGCTTATGCAGAATTGGAATTGCGTGAATAGCGCCGATATAGATCAACCGGCCTTCTTCCATTCCCGACACAACTTCAATACGGATTCCCGCTTCTTTAAAAGCTTTTTCCAGGAATTCATCACGGTTCAGCGCCTCACGAACGGCACTCGTAGCGATCGCGCGGACGGTAGCGCCTTCCTTTTTTGCCATCTCCGCAAATCTTTTTAAAGCTTCCACACCGCGCTCAATTGCCTCGTCCGACAGATATTTCATGTCATTGCCGGAAGAGCCGAGCCGCACCATTTCCTTGTCCCGGCTGTGGATCGTCAAAGCGCCGCGATTATTCACCGATGCAATTACCATGTGAAAAGAATTTGTCCCGACGTCAATCGCGCCAATAAGCGGTACAGGTTGTTTCATGCAGAGTTGATTTTTTGAGGTCTGATTCTTTTAAAAGCTTTTAAAAAAAACTTTTAAAAGCTTTTTATACATAATTAAGATTAAGGCTTGCTACTTTTAAAAGTCTCCCTTAGGAAGGGAGATGTCCGCAGGACAGAGGGATTCTACGGCAACCTTTTTAAAAACTTTTACTTTTTCCTTTCTACTTTTTCCTTCTCGACAGCTTCTCCACGAAGTACAACCACATCATTTTTCTCATACAAAATATCTTTTTGCACGTTCCCGCTGCCGCCCGGATTTCTCATGTTTTTAAAACCTTTAAAAGCCGTTGCTGCCTGCTTCGGAGAAATACCCAATAATCGGCGTGCAGCACCCAGAACATACGCTACAATCCCAATGACCCCGACAATAATAAGAAGAAAAATGATCAGTATTTTCATGAAAATTTACTTTTAAAAGCCTTGTAAAATTATTAAAATTCTACAAATATTGACGCGTTTCCCACAATTCATTTTACAATCTCCTTTTTCCGCTATATTTTTACATCAAGCTTACGAATTTAGAACAAACTCACTCCATTTTAAAAGGAAATTTTCGTGTCCGGCATTGCACCTGCTTCAACCTCTTACCGGCTGTCATTTATTGATGTGCTGCGCGGCATCGCCGTGCTCCTGATGATCGAAACGCACGTCGTGAACGCGATGATGCAGGAAGTTTTTAAAGATGGATTTATTTTTAAAGCGTTCAATCTTCTCAGCGGTTTTGCCTCGGTTGGATTTATTTTTTGTGCGGGCGCGGGATTCTGGCTCGCCATCGAACGGAAAGGGGAGGATTACCGCGCTTTTAAAACGCCGCTCTGGCAATATCTGCGCCGCCTCGCATTTATTTTTGCTATGGCGTACCTGATCCATCTCCCGGTTTTTTCCCTTGAAAAAACATTGCAGTTAGAACCCGATATGATGCGGCGTTTCCTGGAGTGCAACGTTCTGCAACTGATCGTCACCGCCTCGTTGCTTGTATTGTTTTTCTTTTTTATAATTCCGCGGCTCAATGTTTTAAAATATGTGTACCTGATTCTAGCGCTTTTAATTTTCTGCCTCACGCCGTTCATCTGGTCGCTCGATCCTTTTAAAACATTTCCATTTGCCGTCGCATTATTTTTTACAAAGCAGGGGATGTCTGCATTTCCGTTATTTCCGTGGAGCGGATATTTATTCGCAGGCGCAGCATTTACAGCATTCTTTTTAAAAGCAGAAGATAGAACTCAGTTTGCAAAACGCGCAGCAATAATCTCTTTTGCCGGAATTTTCGTGTGTTTGTATGTGATCCGTCTTTTGCCGTGGTCGCTTCCGGGCTATAACGACTGGTGGTTTTCCTCACCCGGACACGCACTTTTCCGCACGAGCGGCACGATTTTTTTCTTTTCAATTCTCTATATTTTCCAGGAAAAGATCGCCTCTTTTAAAGCCGGACAATTCCTCCAAAGCGCGGGACAGGAATCGCTCTTTATCTATATTTTTCACCTGATGCTCGTGTACGGCTCCGTTTTAAACTTTGGTCTGAACGCATTTTTAAAAGATCAGCTTACGCCATTGACAACCATTATCGTTATCGCCGCAATCACATGGGCATCGTACGCAATGGCAATCATGTGGAAAAATTACAAACAGCAGGACATATCCCGCGCCCGCCGCTTAATGCTAGCGCTCGCAACAGTCTTCTTTCTTGGCTACGCACTCGTCCCGGCAAAACAATTCACCGCAATCAACGATGCTTTTAAAGAAAAAGTACCCCAATTAAAACTATTTTAAAAACCTTTTAAAAAGCTCTTTAAAAGTCTCCCTTAGGAAGGGAGATGTCCGCAGGACAGAGGGATTCTACCACACAAAAAAAGGGAATACTTTTTAAAGCATTCCCTTCAATTTTCTTTTTAAAAACTTTTTTAAAGAATCTCCCCATGTAAAACCGCAGAATTTCCCTGCGTAATTCTCACCGTGATCAGATCACCAACAATATATCCCGAATGTTCATTATGCGGAAAAATTACCACTTTATTTGTATCGGTGCGTCCCTGCCAGTCAGCCGGATTCTTTTTGCTCGGGCCTTCGACTAAAATTTCATGAATATTCCCAACTTCCAACGCGTTCACTTCCCACGTTATGGCGCGCTGCACTTTTATCAGCTCTTCCAGACGCGAACCTTTTAAAGAATCGGGAACGTCGTCGCCCATTTTCCATGCTTTTGTATTTTCGCGCGGCGAATATTTATAGAGATACGCGCCTTCATAGCGAACGCGGCGCATTACTTCCAGCGTATCTTCAAATTCCTCATCCGTTTCCGTCGGGAAACCAACAATAACATCCGTTGTAATCGCGCAGCCCGGCATTACTTCTTTAATTTTGTCAATCCGCTCGTAATAATGCTCAATCGTGTACGTGCGGTTCATCGCCTCCAAAACGCGGTTATTTCCCGCCTGGAACGGCAAGTGAACATATTTGCAAATGTTTTTAAAAGCCGCCATCGTTTCGATCAGCTTGTCGTTCATATCTTGCGGATGCGATGTCGAATAGCGGAAACGCATCTGCGGAACAGCCGTAGCGCACGCTGCAAGCAGATCTGCAAAATCTTTCTGCAACGGCTCATCAAAATAGCTGTTCACATTCTGCCCAAGCAGCGTCACTTCTTTAAAACCGCTTTCCCAAAGCCCGCGAACCTCGCTCACAATAGACTCAAACGACCGCGAACGCTCACGCCCACGCGTGAACGGCACAACGCAATACGTACAGAACTTATCGCAGCCGCGCATGATCGAAACCCACGCGCTGATGCCTTCCGTGCGCAGCGGCACGATGTCGTCATACGTTTCCACGCGCGACAGCTTGACCGCGATTCCGCTTTGCCCACCAATCGCATCTTCCACCAGTTGAGGCACTTTGCGGAATTCATCCGGCCCAACAACAATATTAACGATATTTTTCTCGCTCACCAGCCCCGCGCGCAGGCGTTCCGCCATACAGCCCAGCACGCCCACAACAAGATTCTTATTGCGCTTTTTATAATATTTCAGGTGCATCAGCCGCTCGTGAATCTTCTTCTCGGCATTATCACGAATCGCGCACGTATTCAGCAAAATCACGTCCGCATTATCCGGCTTGTCGGTGATCTCATAGCCGCTCCCGCTCATAATGCTCAGCACAATTTCCGAATCATTGATATTCATCTGGCAGCCGTACGTCTCCACATACAGCTTGCGGCCATTGGATTCAACGCTTTTCGGCGTAGTTTCCGGCTCTTGTACAATATCCAAAACAGGCAAATCAATCATCATATCTATCTTCTTTTAAAAGCAGTTGCGGTTGTAATTCAAAGGGAAAGTACAAATATAACGAAAATGTATATGGGTTCGTGGAAACAGAGGTTTTAAAACGGTAACCTTTTAAAACCGAAACATCAGTTTACATCTTAAGAATTTTTCCGACAAGCTTCTCAGCCATACCAGAAGAAAGCTTGCACACACTCTATCCTATTGATACATTATACACTTATAATCAAAAATATTTTTAAAGTTTAATTTGTTTTTAAAGAATTTTTTGTATTTTCCATCCAAGCGAAAACAACATTCGCATTTTCTATTAATTTTTACATTTCCCGGAGTTTATACATGAAGAAGTACGGTACTCTATATTTATTTGCGGCAGCTCTCATTGGCGCGGGTTGCGACAATCTGCCAAACGAAACGGCTAATTCAACCACACCCGATACACGCTCGCAGCAGACGATCACGAGCGAAGGAAAAGAACTTATTCCCGGACAATACATCGTGGTTTTAAAAGATAATATTTCCCAAAACGCGGTGGAAAGTGTTGCAAACCAAATGGCAGCCACGCATTCAGCAGCTGTGGACAGAGTTTTTAAAAATGCTGTAAAAGGATTTGCCGCGCGTATGTCGCCGCAGCAGGCGGATGCTTTGGCGCACGATCCCAACGTGAAGTTTATCGAGCAGGATCAGATCATGAGAATTTCGTCAAATGGATCGGGTTCAGGTGATGCAATCGCCGCTCAAAGCACGCCGTGGGGAGTTACACGCATTGGCGGTGCAGGCGACGGAACAGGAAAAGTTGCCTGGATCATTGATACAGGAATTGATCTTACTCACCCGGATTTAAATGTAGACAGGACAAGGAGCCGAAATTTTTCAACAGGAAGCTCTGCTAATGATGGCAACGGCCATGGAACACACGTAGCCGGAACAATTGCCGCAAAAAATAATACTGTCGGTGTGATTGGAGTTGCTGCCGGAGCAAGTGTTGTTGCAGTTCGCGTGCTGAATAATCAGGGAAGCGGTTCCTATTCAGCAATTATTTCGGGTGTGGACTATGTGGCGGCTAATGCTGCTGCTGGCGACGTTGCTAACATGAGCTTAGGCGGCTCGGCTTCTACCGCGCTTGACAACGCAGTTACAAACTTGGCGTCAAAAGGAGTAAAAGTTGTTCTGGCAGCAGGAAATGAAAGCACAAGCGCAACAACAAAATCTCCTGCCCGTGTCAACGGCACAAATATCTACACGATCTCAGCTATCGGCTCAAACGGCGCATTTGCTTCCTTTAGCAACTATGGCAACCCGCCTGTGGACTACGCTGCGCCTGGAGTAAATGTTCTTTCACTATGGAAAGGCGGCGGTACAAATACTATCAGCGGAACATCTATGGCTGCGCCGCACGCCGCCGGAGTACTTCTACTTGGAAGCGCTACAACAGATGGCAATGCTACAAGCGACCCTGACGGAACAGCCGATCCGATCATCCACCGCTAATCCGTTTTTAAAACCACAAACTATAAAAGCTCATGAATATACTTCATGAGCTTTTTCTTTTTAAAAATCTTTTAAAAGAATTTTAGGTTCGGTCGTACATCATTCCGGCAGCAGTGGTCGGTCACCCTTGCCGTCCGGGCAGCTGTTTTTTTCTTTAAGCAAAAAGCCGGAACGCATGTTGCATTTCGGCTTTTAAAAATTTACTCAAACATTGTCATTGCGAGCCGTCGTCTTCGCGGCGTGGCAATCGCGAATACCTCTCATCGCGTCCGTGGCATTTGCGATTGCCACGTCGGAAGACCTCCTCGCAATGACGATTTTCTTAATTTACTCCTCTATTTTTCCAATTCTATATATTTCATCAATAGTTTTACCTTTATTATTCTTCCATTCAGTCCAGCCGTTGGCTCGTCTACCTAAAACAGCAGCTGCAGCAGTACTTGGAGATGCGAAAATGAAGTCTTCCTGAAATATATAAACTCCACTTTCTTCGATAATTATGTTATCATCTTTAAGTTTTTTACGTATTCCTATTACCCAATTTCCAGCAGTTCGCGTTAAATCTACATTAGCTTTTGAACCTTTAAATACTACGAAGCCATCATCTGTTAATTCTCCTTCGGCTAGAGCATTTCGCCCTTTACAAACTAAAACTTCTTTCTTTGATTTCGTAGATTTTCTGATTTCTTCAAAAATTGGAAATCCTAAAGTTGAAAGTAAAATCTTAATTGTTTCAAAGTTATCCAGTAAGTCTGCCTGCATACTTTCAGAAATATGTTCGCGCGTCGGTGTTGTCAAATTCTCTAAATCATACCGTCCAATTTCTTTTGCAGTTTTCACACATATGTACTCTAAAAACTTTACATGTGATTTTGTAAATATATCTGACTTTGAAGTAATTGCAATCGCGTAATTCCAAAAGTCTTTAGTTCTATTATGAGATTTTAATCTTTCAAAACAATCATCGGTTTCTCCTATATAAGCAATAGGTTTTGCTTTATCTTCATTGATTCCAAATAAAAAGTAAATGCCGTATTTCTTTATTTCTGGTCTTACTTCAGTATCTAATAGTTTATTCCTTGGAATCAGTATAGCAACCATCAAACGGTTAGTTAAATCAGCAATCTTAATACTTGTTGGATTACCATCAGGAAGAAAAATCTGTATTGTCTGAGGTCTGTTTATCATTTTAAATTAAATGTTAAGAGATTAATAGTACGAAAATAACAAACTGATAGATAATCATACATTTTTCAATAAAAAAGCCAGCTCTTTAAAGAGCTGGCTTTTTTTTAAACTACTTTTTAAAAACCTTCTTCTCAATTTTTAAAACCCGCCCGTGAACATCCCGCATCTCAATATCCAGCTCGCGTGCCAGCGTCGGCGCAATATCCGCCGGAGCAACTCTCTCCTTGCGCACCTGAGGCACAATGCCACCGCCAAAAAGCATCAGCGGCACAAAGCGGTCGTAGTCGTACGGCGTTCCGTGCGCGGTAGGCCTAGAACCATAAATCCAGTACGGCTTCGGGTACGTCATAAGCTGCCCGGCGCGCGGCGGATACACGTCATTGCGGATGAGCGCACACGTCGCAGAGTCCAGCGGCGCGGGACATTTATCGCCCATCAGCTCCAGCGGCCCGACAGCAATCCCAAACCCCGTCTGCCGCGTGACAAAACTTTTTAAAGAATCCACGATTTTCTGCTGCGAAATCATCGAAGCGCGCACCGCCGAAATGTTTAAAAAGATGTTCGGCGGCGAAAACGCCTGGATCCAATTCTCTTCCGGCTTGCCTTTTAAAAAGGTTTCGTTCAGATAATCATTCATCGCTTTTTTGACATCTTTCCCTTTTAAACGCCCGGCGTCAAGTCCCGGACGCGAATGTTGCGGCTCGGCGATAAGTTCGGGAATCGGCCCGACGCCGTGGTCGGAAGTAATGACAATCTGATAATTCTCACGCCCGACTTTTTCATCAAGGTATTCAATAAAATCGCCTAGAATTTTGTCGCAATGCACATATAATTCCTGCAATTCCCGGCTGTCCGGCCCGAACGCATGGCCGACTTCATCTGTAGTAGAAACGCCAATGCAGAAAATATCCGTCAGCGAATCCGCGCCAAGCTGCTCTTTTTCAATCGTGAAATTCGCCAACTGGAAAATATGGTCAACCGAGTACGGCGATAAATAATATCCTTCCAGCAGCAGTGAATCCGGCTCTTTTGAAAGCGCGTGCGGAAACATCATCGTGCCGCCCGGAAAATTCGCTTCATATTTCACTGCATCAAATTGTGCCAGCGAATCAGCAATCACCGCGTTCCACGTCAAACCAGTATACTGCATCATCGGCTGGAAATCATTAAAGTCATTCAGCCACGCGGGACGCTGATAGTAGCTAGATGTGGTAAATTCTCCTTTCTCTGCATCAAACCAAATCGCTCCAGTCGGACGCTGTCCCGCCATGAGAATCGCCGCCCGGTCTTTTAAAGCGATGGAAAAAACTTTACTTTTCGTGGAATTATTCAGCAGCATATCGCCAAGTGTCACCGTTTTCATATTGCGCGGTGAACGGCCATAGGTGGAATCTTCACAGCAATAGATAATTTTATCAATGGACGGCTCATAAAAATCATTCGATACAATTCCTGTCTTCGCCGGATAGCAGCCAGTCAGAAGTGTCGCGTGTCCCGGCCCTGTCATATTCGTTGCGTGCTCAAAAAAGCAATTTTTAAAATACGCGCCTTCGTTCTTTATTTTTAAAAAGCCGTCCTTCGACCACGTATTTCCCCAGCGCTCGATGTAGTCGCCGCGCATTTGGTCGTAGGAAATGACGACGATGAGCTTTGGCTTTTGGGCGAATGAAATTTGGCTAATTGCCAGAAGGAGGAATATTTTTAAAAGTGATGTTTTTAAAAAGCGCATGATTTGGTGAATGGTTTTAAAAGTCAATTTTCGTAAAATTACCAAGTTTTTAAAAGAAATGAAGAATACGTTTTAAAACTTTTTTAAAACTATTTTTCACATTGTCATTCCCGCGCAGGCGGGAATCTCACTCCAGTTGGACGCGTCAAACATTACAAACTATAATTTCATTATGGTCATTTTCAATCAGCAAAGTTTTAAAATCAGGAGTCAAAATATAGTATTCAAAAAAAGGACATTCACCTAAAACTTCCTTAAGCGCGCACGACGTACTTTTAAAAACTACCATTTCTTCTAGTTCATTATCTGGTTCGGGTATAAACCAAATGAACTCACTATCTTGGTGCAAAAATTTATCGAAATAATCAAAAGAATCGAAATCTACTACATCGTATGTTTTAAAAGGCTGCGAAAGTGAAAGCCACCAAACACGCGGATTTCCTTTTACAAAGTTTGCTTTCGCCTGAGTAATAATTGCCGCAGCTTCAGCTGAAATGCATTGCTGAATAGCTTCGGGTGTTAAAGCAAGTTGCTTTATGGCTTTTAAAACTTCCTCATTTACATTCATTTTAAAACTCTTTCAGAATATTTTTAATGTCATTGCGAGCGAAGCGCGGCAATCGCAAATACTGTTTGTCACGTCATTCTGTCTTTGCGATTGCCACGTCGGAAGACCTCCTCGCAATGACGGACGATTTTAAAGTTTTTAAAAAGAAGCTGTAAAATTACAGTTTTAAAAACAAAAATGCTCTGCCGGATTTGTATCCAACAGAGCATTATACGTTTTAAAAAGCTTAAAAGCTTTTAAAATTTAGGTTCCGGCGCTGTAATTATTGATATAATCCAACTGCTCAGGAGTCAATTCATCAATCTGGTAGTTCATCGCTTCAAGTTTGATTTTTGCGATGTACTGGTCTTGCTCAACCGGGATGTCAAGAACTTCATTCGGAAGTTTTTCGCCGCGCTTGTGAGCTTCCACAAGGCGAAGGTGCGACATGAATTGATTAGCAAATGACATATCCATTACTTCAGAAGGGTGGCCTTCAGCAGCAGCAAGATTCACAAGGCGGCCTTCAGCAAGAAGGTAGATGCGGTTGCCGTTTTTCAGCGTGTATTCTTCGCAGTTCGGGCGCATTGTGCGTTTGCTTACGGCTACTTCTTCAAGTTCTTTGATGTTGATTTCAGCATCGTAGTGGCCTGTGTTGCAGATGATAGCTCCGTCGCGCATTGATTCAAAGTGGCGCTTGCGGATGATGTCTTTCACACCGGTTGCTGTACAGAAGATATCGCCAACTTTAGCAGCTTCATCCATCGTCATTACTTCGTGGCCTTCGAGCGTTGCTTTTAAAGCCGCTGTGTGCTTGATTTCAGTAATGATCGTGTTCGAGCCAAGTCCCGCTGCGCGCTTTGCAACGCCGCTTCCGCAGTGGCCGTAGCCCGCAGTTACGAAGTTTTTGCCTGCAAGCATGACAGAAGTTGCGCGGATGATACCGTCAAGTGTTGACTGACCGGTTCCGTACACGTTGTCAAAATCCCATTTTGTTTCAGCGTCGTTTACAGCGACAACAGGGTAGAGGAGCTGTCCGTCAGCCGCGCGAGCGCGAAGGCGGTGAACACCGGTTGTCGTTTCTTCTGTACCACCAACAACGAAATCTGTTGCAAGGTCGCGGTAATTTTCGTGAACGGTATTGATAAGGTCGCAACCGTCATCAAGCGTTAAATGTGGCTTGAAGTCAATTGTGCGGTCAATACACCAGTAGAAATCTTCGTGATTTCCGTACCAAGCATAAATCGAAACGCCGTCAGCCGCGATAGAAGCCGCAACTGCATCATGCGTAGAAAGTGGATTGCAACCAGACCAGGAAATTTCAGCACCCGCGTCAACAAAAGTGCGAATTAAAACCGCAGTTTCTTTCGTTACGTGAAGGCAGCCCGCGATGCGGTAGCCCGCGAATGGCTTTGATTCCTTATATTTTGCACGAAGAGTCGCAAGCACCGGCATACGGGCTTCAGCCCATTCTACCAGAAGGCGTCCCTCTTCGGCAAGTGCGATATCGCGCACGCAATATGTATCCGTCTGGCTGAAATCGCCCTGCGCTTGTTTTGCAGGAGTTTCAGTCATTGTATCAAGTTCTTGATTCATCAATACCCTGTTTTAAAAAGGTGAAAAAAAATATGTTTTTAAAAGAAATTATCAGTGTTATTGAGTTGCGGTTGAAGTCTTTAGTCTTTAAAAATATTCAAAAAAATTTCATACTGAGCCTGTCGAAGTACGAAATTTTCCAACAGGTTTCGTGATTTTAAAAACTCTATTGAAAATCAAACGAAACCCAGGATTGTCTGAATTTTTTAAAAGCGTTATTCTTTTTAAAAGCCCTGTCGTAAATTTCGTGCTTCGACTTAGCTCAGCATGAAATTTTGTTTGGATTTTAAAAGAGAAATCCAATTTACAGAGTTTTTAAAACGTGCTTTTAAAAATAGAATTTTAAAAAGTTTTTAAAAACTTTATAAAAACTTTACGCAAGCTTTTTAAATTCATCAACTAAGTCAAGCTTTTCCCACGGAAACTCGTTGCGGCCGAAGTGGCCATACGCGGCAGATGCGCGATAAATCGGTTTGCGCAGGTCAAGACGATTGATAATTCCTTTCGGTGTAAGATCAATATTTTTTGTGATGAATTCAGCAATATCATGCTCGCTCAGCTTGCTTGTACCGTGCGTCTGAACGCGGATCGAAACCGGCTCAGCTACGCCAATCGCGTACGAAAGCTGGATTGTACATTCCTTCGCAATTCCTGCAGCCACGATATTTTTCGCCAAGTGACGCGCTGCATATGCTGCCGAACGGTCAACTTTCGTTGGATCTTTTCCTGAGAATGCGCCGCCGCCGTGTGGAGCCTTTCCGCCGTACGTATCAACGATGATTTTACGTCCGGTCAAACCAGTATCACCATGCGGCCCGCCAATCTCAAAAATACCGGTTGGATTGATATGATATTTTGTGTCTTTTAAAAGCTCGGCAGGAATTACTTTTTTGATAACGTGTTCCATGATGTCTTTCTGAATCGTTTTCTGGTCAACTCCCGGATCATGCTGTGTGGAAACGACAACTGTATCAACGCGCAAAATCTCGTTATTCTCACCATACTCAATTGTCACCTGTGCTTTCGCGTCCGGACGAAGGTACGGCATCAGGTCAAGTT
>JAZKFS010000065.1:0-7198 GCA_040386315.1 Bacteroidota bacterium | reverse complement strand
CAAGGCAAGCGAGGAACTTTCGGCAACTCTTGACTTTACTGAAACATACGATACAATCGCTCACCTGATCGTTCCTCGCTTGGCAGACTGGTTTAGTATTGATGTTTTAAATGAGCAGGGTACGCTGGATTCGGTTGTAATTGCACATAAAGATCCTGAAAAGATAAAATGGGTTCATGAAGTTCGTGAACAGTACCCGACGGATATGAATGCACCAACGGGCTCGCCGAATGTAATCCGAATAGGGAAATCTGAATTATATCCTGAAATACCGCAGGAATTACTGACCAAAGTGGCCGTTGACGAAAGACATTTGGAGATCATTAATCTCATCGGTTTTCATTCCGTTATGATTGTTCCGCTGACAGTTGGTGGAAAGACTTTTGGAGTTATCAGCTTTGTAGCTACCACTGAATCGAAGCGGCGCTATGATGAAACGGACCTTCGTTTAGCGGAGGATTTCGCACGGCGTGTAGCGCTGACGATGGAGAATGTGAAGCTTTTTAAAGAAGCGCAGGAACGACAAAAGAGATTTGAGACACTGGTGGAATCGCTTCCGCAAATGGCGTGGACGACAACGCCTGATGGTGTAATGAATTATTCAAATCAAAGGTGGCGGGAATATACGGGACTTACAACTGAAGTCATTCAGGCTAATGGCCCGAACATTATTCACCCGGATGATTTACCAATTTCTACTGCAAAATGGGCTAAGGCGATAAAAGAAGAAACTGTTTACTCAAACGAAAGCCGTTTTAAAAGAAAATCTGATGGCACCTATCGCTGGCATCTGACGCGTGGCGTTCCTTTAAAAAATGAAAATGGTGAAATAGTTCTATGGGTAGGAACGAGTACCGACATTCATGATCATAAGATCATTGAAGAGAAGCTGAAAGAGCAAAATAAGACGCTTGAAATTCTCAATACAGTTGGCAAAACGATTTCGGCTGAGCTCGAAACAGCGAAGATCGTACAGTCTGTAACTGATGCATGTACAAAGGTCAGCGATGCACAATTTGGTGCTTTCTTTTATAATGTGATCAGCGAAACCGGTGAGTCGTATACGCTCTATACTATTTCAGGCGTTTCGCGCGAAGAGTTTTCAAAATTCCCGATGCCAAGGAATACAGAAGTTTTTCACCCGACTTTTCATAATGAAGGAATTGTCCGTTCAGATGATATTACCCAAGATCCGCGATACGGAAAAAATGCTCCTCATTACGGCATGCCTGAAGGCCATTTACCCGTAAAAAGCTACCTAGCAGTACCTGTCGTGTCAAATAGCGGAGAGGTTTTAGGCGGATTGTTTTTAGGACATGAGCAGCCCGGAATTTTTACGGAGAATTCAGAAACAATTGTTGCAGGAATTGCAGCTCAGGCAGCAATTGCCCTTGATAATGCACGACTTTATAAAACGGCAAAAGAAAGCGAAGACCGTTTCCGCCTGATCACGGATGTAATGCCGCAGATCGTTTGGGCGACACAGCCAAATGGAGATCATTATTTTTATAATAGACACTGGTTTGAATATACCGGCCAAACATTTGAGGAATCGAAAGATAAGGGCTGGTCGCTTGTTTTACATCCGGAAGATAGCGAACAAACTTGGAAAATCTGGAATCATTCTTTAAAAACGGGTGAGCCGTATGAAGTGGAATATCGCTTGCGTAGGCACGATGGTGAATATCGCTGGTTTTTAGGAAGAGCGCATCCACTGCGTGATGACAACGGAACAATTATTCGTTGGTTTGGAACATGTACCGATATTCATGATAACAAAATTCTTGAGGAGGATTTAAGAACTATTCAGGCACAGCTTGAAGAACGCGTGAAAGACCGCACCATAGAACTTTCTCGTGTCAATAAATCCCTGGAAAAATATAATATTGAGCTTATTACTGCGCGTGAGATCGCCGAGGATGCCAATCGCGCAAAATCTGCATTTCTTTCGAGCATGTCACACGAATTACGGACGCCTTTAAATGCCATTTTGGGATTTTCACAGATTTTAAAAAAGGATAAGGCAATTCCGGAAAAGCAGCGCGGTTTCGTGGAAACAATGTATAAGAGCGGCGTTCACCTGCTGGATATGATCAACGATGTGCTCGATATTTCAAAAATAGAATCAGGCAGGATGCAGTTGTATCCTGAGATTTTTGACCTTTCTGCCCTCATGGAAGATATTTGTGAGATATTCCAGCCGCAGGCACAGGAGAAGCAGCTTGATTTTGTTGTTAACTTCCCTCCTTCTCCATATTTAATTTTTGCTGACAGCAAAAGGATTCGGCAGATCCTGATGAATTTGTCAAGTAATGCAATTAAATTTACGAGGCATGGTGAAATTGCAATTCAACTGAATTCCGCAGAATCTTTTAAAAGCAATGGAAAAGAATGCCGTAAGGTAGATTTTATCATCAAAGATACAGGGCGCGGTATTCCTCACGAACAGCACGAAACTATCTTCGAGCCATTCCGCCAGATGTCGGATACGTATAGCGAAGGAACAGGATTAGGGCTGGCTATTTCAAAACGTATTGCGCACCTGATGGGCGGGCATATTTCTGTTGACAGCACTGTGGGTCAGGGTTCCACATTTACTTTTTCCGTTGAATTTGAAATTCCACGCAAAAAAGCGGAAGAGGTGCAGGAAAAAGAACCAAATGTCATTGGCATTAAAGGCACTGCTCCAAAAATTCTTATAGTCGATGATGTTGAAAGTAACCAGCTTGTTGTCCGTACATTTCTTGAGCCGATTGGGTTTACCTGTGCTGTTGCCAATGAAGGCCGCTCTGCGCTTATTATTGCTGAGCAGTTTCAGCCGGACATTGTTCTTATGGATCTGCTGATGCCGGTCATGAGCGGCTACGAAGCCATCAAAGCTCTCCGCAATATGCCGTCCCTGAGCAATATCCCGGTTATCGCCATTACGGCAAGTGGTTTTGAAAATAAGCGCGAAGAAGTATTGAGTATAGGTTTTAATGAATATATCAGGAAGCCGTTTCGCGCATACGAACTCTTTGGCGCTATAGCTAAAGTTCTGGATATTGAATATATATACGGCGATGAAGGTGAATCCGATAGTGAATCTGCACTGCACCAGCAGCATGTTCCTGCTGTTTCAGCTATTATCAAAGCAATTAACGAGCTTCCTGAGCCTCCGCGAATCGCCCTTATTGATGCGATAGAAATTCAGGATTTTGAAACGATCATCGGCACGCTCGAATCAATGAAAAAAAATGGAACTGATGTTTCCGAACCTGTTAATGAGCTGATCACGGCAGCACGTGCAGCCAATTTCAGATTAATCACCAGCATCGCCGAAAAACTCCACAGTTCCCGTTCCGAACAATGAAAATCCTGATCCTCGCGCTCTCCGGCAATGGCGACGCACTGATGTTCACACCGGCTTTAAAACTGCTGAAAACACAATTTCCTGAAGCGGAGATTGATGTGCTGGCGATGTTTAAAACCGTTGAGGAATTATATGCGCGAAATCCAAATGTCAGTAACGTCTATTTTCACGATTTTTTAAAAAAGAATCCCGCTTCCTCCCTTTTAAAAGTTTTACAGCTCCGCTTTAAAAACTACGACGCGAGCATCAATGTTTATCCTGCCAACCGGCGTGAATACAATATCATGAGCCGCCTCATCGGTGCAAAAAAACGGCTCGGACATGAGTATAATCATGAAAACGACAAGCAGCTTAGCAAGCTGAATAATCTCCGTGTTTTAGAAAATGACAAACTCCACAATGTCGAAGAAAATATCCGTTTAATAAAGCTTTTAAAAGATTTTAAAACTCCAGAATTGCCGCCGATGGAAATCTTTTTAAAAAGTGCCGATGAAACCGCAGCAGATAATTGGTTTTTAAAAAATAATCTTTTAAAAACTGATACACTTGTTGGTTTCCACGCAGGAACACAGGTTTTAAAAAACCATATTAAACGACGCTGGGCGCCTGAAAAATTTGCAGAATCAGGAAAGAATTTACAAGCAAAATTTGGTGCGAAAATCCTGCTTTTCGGCGGTCCTGATGAATACGAATTAAATGAATCTATTGCTCAAATGATGGGCGGCGATGTTTTTATCGTAAAGGAAAGAATAATGCCGGGAGCAGCGATCATGAAGAATTG
Organism: Bacteroidota bacterium; assembly: GCA_040386315.1. Classification (GTDB taxonomy): domain Bacteria; phylum Bacteroidota; class Ignavibacteria; order Kapaibacteriales; family DASPKH01; genus DASPKH01. Next base: position 3,065 of record JAZKFS010000065.1, on the reverse strand, counting down.
CAAACTGTTTGTAGCGAATGATTCAGCACTCATGCACTTCGCCGCGGCTTTAAAAATCCCAACTGTTGCAATATTCGCCTATACAAATCCAAACTACGTTCACCCATGGAAGACCGAGTACAAAATTGTTCGGAAAGATCTTCCCTGCAGCCCATGCTTTTACTATTCACCAAAGCCCGCAACATGCATCTGGACAGGCGAAGATGAATTCAAATGCAACTGGATGATCCAGCCGGACGAAGTTTTAAACGCGTGTGAAGAACTTCTAAGAAGTTAGTGAGTTTTGTGAGTGCGGCGAGTTTTATGAGTGAAAGTCTTTTTAAAAGATTAAAACGAAATTCTTGAAATTTCAGAAATTCTAAAAATTCGAGTTTAGATTCTCCCGCTTGGCGAAGGGTTTTTAAAAAATAATCCAATAAACCATTTAGAATAATAAACGAAATTGTGTCGCCAATTTCCTTCACCCCAAAATGCTCCAATAGCAATAAATGGTAGAAAAATTACATACAAGAGCAGCGGCACGAAAATTATAACGACAACTGGCGTGACAAACATAATTGCCAGCGATTTGTATAAAAAATCCTTTTCCTGTTCAGTCATTTTCTTTTAAAAACTTTTTAAAACGTGCTCATCGCTTTCCACAAACCCTACGGCGTTCTCTCGCAATTTACACCCGACGGCTCACAAAACAAAACGCTCGCAGAATTTAACTTTCCAAAAGGCGTTTATCCGCTCGGACGTTTGGATGCAGATTCGGAAGGACTTTTGCTGTTGAGCGATGAAGCAGGCTTAAATACAAAATTGCTTTCACCCGAAGCACACCACAAGCGCACATATTGGGCGCAAGTCGAGCGAACTCCAACTGAAGAAGCACTTTTAAAACTTCAAAAAGGCATCTCAATTCAGGGTTTTAAAACACTTCCCTGCCGCGCCTGGATTTTACAAACTCAACCCGAAATTTCCGAGCGAAATCCACCTGTTCGCTTTAGAAAAAATATTGAAACTTGCTGGATTGCATTAGAATTAGTTGAAGGAAAAAACCGCCAGGTTCGCAAGATGACAGCAGCGGTTGGATTTCCGACATTGCGCTTGATTCGTGTGAAAATTGGCGCTTTTGAAATCGGGCTTTTAAAAGAGGGCGAATGGCGGGAATTGAGTGATGCGGAACGTAAATTAGTTTTTAAAAAGTAGATTGTCTGAACTTGAATTTCCTGAATTTTTAGAATTTCAGGAATTTCTTTTTGAATTCCCGATACCCCGACAATTAAGGTAAAGAAATTCTCATAATTCATATAATTCTATTAATTCGAGTTCAGACATAAAAAAACCTCACTGCTATTAAAGCTGCGAGGTTTAAATGTAATCTTTTAAAAAGCTATTATTCTCCGCCTTTATCTTCGAGAACAGGCGTACTTTGTGCATCTGTGTCGGCAGGCTTTTCAGCGCCTTTTGTCGCGTTTCTTTGTGCTAAATAATCCTTCCGCTTTTGCGCCTCAGATTTCATTTTATCAAGATACTTGTCAAGTTGCGTTTGAATTTCTTCATTTGTCACCATTGCCGCTTCAGGATCTTCTGCGAGCTTCATCCACGGTTTGCGCTTGCCGAATTCATATTTGTCCATAATGATGACCGGCGTTCCTTCAGCAACTTTCCCACTGGTTTTTAAAAGGATCCACGCATCAGCCCAATCATAAATCCATTTTGCATCATGTTCCAGTAATCTCACACACGAGTGGCTGGCTGGATAACCCGGCAATTCATATTTGTGAAGCGAAACCCCATCGTTTGTCAGGTTAAAATACCATTCCAAAACCCAGCTGTGATCTACCGTGCTATTGCGTTTTTTCGAGCGCCAGTTCGTATGTTTTAGACCTGTCGGAGTTTGCGTTGCTTTTTTGCCGGTATTTGTCGGCATCCAGCGAACCAATTTCCCATTTTCGTACGCGGCAACCGCCTGAACGCGCTGCGAAATAAACATCATTTTTGGAATTTCAGCAAGTGCCGAAATTTCCATCGGGAACGGTGAAAAATCAATCTCGCGGCCCATCGTCGTAGGAATGATCAGCGTATCACCTTTGCGCACGTGCTTCCGATCCTTGCGATTAATTTTCATAATCGTCATCCAGCCGTCATCACCGTGCACTGCGATCAGGGAATCTATAATTTTAGAGCGATACGGAACGGCCTCATACTTTCCAAGCGGAGCGCGAACAGGCGCTTCCACAGCTTTTTTCGCTACGGCAGTATCCTTTTTTACAAGAGTATCTTTTGTTTGTACTACTATCGGCGTGTCGCCCATCTGCGCTTCGGTCTGAAGCGTCGGGTCTTTTTCCTGCAAAACAGGACTCTGGGCAATTTCCTGCTGCTGGCACGCGCCAAGGGAAATCCCAATGACAAAAACAGGAAGAAGTAGTTTAGAACGCAAGGATGTTCCCCCCATCATATATGCTGCCTCGCAATAGGTTTTTAATAATTTTTCGATTTTCTCTTTATGCGCCGTTTTGAGCTTTTAAAAACAGAAATGGTTTATTCTGCAACCACTTTTTCACTTTTTAAAACTATTGGCTTTATAACGTCAGGAGACGTCCTGTGGTTTCTTTTTCTGCGCAATTCATCACGATGGCGCGCAATCGAAATGGCGAAGCCCAGCACCATAGCAATGACGCCAAACCACACCAGATTAATGTACGGCTTGATGGAAACTTCGACCGTAAAAATATCGCGATTCTTCGGAAGCGGCTTTGTAGCGTCTTTAAAAACGAACATCGCCTGAGATTTTTCCGGATTTTGCTGGTCACGAACAACGCGCGCGAGTCCAATTTGCGTCGTTGAATTCGGAACAGTGAACCATTCCGGCTCAAAATTCATCGCACCTTTGTCCATTTTTAAAAGCGAATACAGCTTCTGCTCAGTCGCAACGCCATTTTGCTCGATATTCACGACTGCCGCGAGGCGCATTCCCTGTGACGGGTCAACCCCTACCGCGCCCATCGCCTCGGACATATCGAAGCGCTTCATTGTAATTTTTAAAGAGCTGTCAATCGGCACGGGAACGCTCTGATCTT
>JAZKFS010000064.1:9342-30831 GCA_040386315.1 Bacteroidota bacterium | reverse complement strand
AGCAGAAGTACCTGATGCTAATGTCCGCATAATAATTGATGGTGAGGAATTTTCCGGAACATATAAGCCATTTGAGTTTGATCCGTCCAGTACCGCCAATCATGCAGGATATACATTTGAAAGTGCAAAGGAAAAAATCCAGCCAGGAAAGGATTATAAATTAACCATTAATTGGCATGGAAAAACTGCACATTCTATTATGAGGATACCTGAACAGGTAAAAATCGTAAAAGCTACAATAGATAGCGCTGTAACATATGATTATGGCAATTTTCGGGAAACATTATATAATCCTGTAGTTTGGGTACAACCCCGCAACAACGAATCTTATGTTATAACATATGCTGTACGTGATAAGCAAACCCTTAGAATTATAGATGACAATTACTACTTTGATGTTATAAAAGGTGCCAATGATATAGACAGGGATGGGCTTGTAGAATTACGGAAGAGCGGCTTTGATGGACTCTCGCAGGAAATAAAAAATAAGATCGGTAGTGAATATGCGTTAATAGTCATGGTTCACGCATTCGACAGCAAGTTTTACGAATATTTTGCCACGCGCTATAATAATGATAACGACAGCCCGCTTTCCGAACCGAATAAAGTACAGTGGAATGTAAAAGGTGATGGCATCGGAATGTTTACCGGATATTCCACAACGGCGATAGAAATAAAGTAGTAAGAAGTTTTTAAAAGCGGGAATTCTTTTAAAAAATTCGTAATTTGCTTTCTTTTTAAAAAGAATGTTTTTAAAAGCTTTTAAAAAGTATGAATACAAAAGAAATTGAAAATATCGCCGACCTCGCGCGATTGAAGTTTTCCGATGAAAAGTTAGAGCAATTTGCCGCGCAGTTTGAAAATGTTTTAAATTATATCGCAGTAATTGAAAACCTGAATCTTGAAGGCGTTGAGCCGCTCGCGCAGGTAAATGAAGCGGAAAATATTTTTGCTGATGATGCAGCGCGTCCGTCGCTTTCGGCGGAAGAAGTTTTAAAAAATGCACCAAAGCATAACGAAATTTTCTTTAAAGTGCCAAAGGTGTTAGGATGAAAGAACAAACAGATTCCACCGCCATTGGCATTATTCCCGCGCGCTATAATTCAACGCGCTATCCCGGCAAGCCGCTGATAGACCTCAATGGCCAAACAATGCTTGAGCGCGTGTGGCGTTCGGCAAACCGCGCGCACTTTTTAAAACGGGTTGTGGTAGCGACCGACGACGAGCGCATTGCAAAAGAGTGTGAGCGCATCAGCGCTGAATACCTTATGACTCCGTCCAATCTGGTGAGCGGAACAGACCGCGTGGCATTTACCTACGAAATGCTGAATGACCACAGCGAAATAATCGTGAATATTCAAGGCGACGAGCCGCTGCTGGAAAGCTACGTGCTGGACAAGCTGGTGCGTGAATTCACGATCAGCAAGGCAGACGTGGGAACGCTCGTGAGACAGATTGACTCGCACGATGACCTGGACAATCACTCCATCGTAAAAGTCGTGATGCGCGATAATAAGACCGCGCTGTATTTTTCGCGAAGCGCTATTCCATGTGTGCGCGATGTGGTGCGAGAGGAATGGATCACCAAACATGCTTTCTGGAGGCACATTGGCATTTACGCATATCGCCGCGACGCACTCTTTAGATTTGTGGAATTGAAACCACCGCTTTTAGAAAAGGTCGAGCAGCTTGAGCAGCTGCGCCTGCTGGAAGATGGAGCGGAATTCCTCTGTGTGGAAACTGAAGGTAATTTTATCTCGGTTGATACGCCGGAAGATGCTGAAAGAGTGAAAGCGGTTTTAAAAAGGTGATGTTTTAAAAGAAAAGTTTTAAAAGCCGGATAGAAATATTCCGGCTTTTTCTTTTTAAAACTGAAATTGCCTGATTTTCTCGGCGGCTGTTTCAACCGAAATTGTTCTCATGTCATCGCCGGAGCCGGGTGAAATAATAAGGGAATTTTTAGAATACGGCCCCCAGCGTTTGGCACTGATAGCAGGCGAATTCGGGTAAAACCCCACAACCGGCGTTTCAAAAGAAGCGGCGATATGAAGCGGGCCAGAGGAATTTCCTATAAACAATGTTGCTTTTAAAAGCAGCGGCAGAAGTTCGTCGAGCTGTAATTTTCCGCAAAGATTAATTGCTTCCGGACAGCCTTTTAAAACTGCTTCAGATTTCGCTTTTTCGCTTTCAATTCCGGTGATAATAATTTTTATCCCGCGCTCTTTTAAAAGAATTTTTGCCAGTTCACCAAACTTTTCCGCAGGCCAATCGTGTGCCGAGCCTCCGCTCCCGGGATGAATAACGATATATTTATCTTCGTGGGCAATTCCGTTTTTTAAAAGAATTTTATCTAATCGTTCAGCAGATTCTATATCAATTTCCGGCTCAACGAGTTTTGTAGCAATATCTGTTTTTAAAACATCAGCAAGCATCTGTGTATTATATTCTGCTTCGTGAAATTTCGCGTCATGGCGGTGCTGTTTAATTTTATGATTTAAAAACATCGAATACCAGCGATAGCCGGAGCCAATGCGCAGCGGAACATTGCTTAAAAATGAAGCTCCCACTTCATGTAAAACCATTCGCGGAAAGAAAACAGCGTCATATTTTTCCTGAAGGAAAATAAAGGCGAGCTTGTCAAATTCAGGGCCTACGCCGGTAAAATCCTCCACAAAAAGCGCTTCGTCTATCACGTGCGAATGTTTTAAAAGCGGTTCAGTATATTTCCGCGCGATCATCGTGATGTGTGCCTGCGGGCAATGCCGTTTTAAAGCCGCGCAGAGGGGCAGGGTGAGCATCATGTCGCCGATCCGGTCAGTACGTACAACGGCAATTTTATGGGCTTTTAAAAGGGCTTCAGCGTGATTTTTTAAAAACATGGAAATTGAAGAACGATAAAAAGAAAAAAGCGCTTTGCAAAAATACTGCAAAGCGCTTTTAAAAGCGCGGAATTCTTTTTAAAACCTTTTAAAGATTTTTAAAAGAACCATTCAATGCCGACCGATGTGTCGAGAATCCCAAAGCTGGATACTTTTGTCTGGTCACCGTTATTTTCCCGGACGGAAGTGAGATCAATGCTTACAGCGCGGAATTTACCAAACAAACCAATATAGCGGTTAATGAAATATTCAGCGCCGAAAGAGCCCCATAGCGTATTGATCGGCTGCGAAGTTGTATTGCTGCCAACGGTCGTATTGGTATTCGTGTATGCGTATTGTACTTCTACAAACGGTTTAAATGATGGAAGGCCGAAAAATAATCCTTTTACATACGGCGCGAATGTGAGTCCTGTATTGCTTTCATCCGAGCTTCCTTCCGTCGTTGTCATGGTGCTGCTGGCACCGAACTGAGCGCCGATATGAATGGCCGGTGTAACTGCGTATGCAGCATGTATCGCATCAAACTGGCTGCTGGTGCTCATGCCTACGCCAAACTGCATTTCGGGGCTTTCCTGTGCGGAAGCTGCACTAAAAATAAATGATGAAAATAATAAAGCAAGCGAAAATCGTTGTGCTGTTTTCATACAATCTCCTGTAAGTTCTTTAAAAAATTATTCGATGATACATGTACTTCGATAGTACAACACTTGTTTCATAAAAAAAGCGCCCGGACATTCCTGTTCTGAGCGCTTTTTTTTAATAATTTGACTCTTTTTTTTAAAAGAACCACTCAACGCCGATCTGTGGAGTAAGAATACCAAAAGCCGTTCCCTGATCGCTCAGGCCAAGCTCAATGACGGAGATCATAGCATAAATCCCGAGATTGCGATTGACAAAATACTCGCCACCACCGGAAATGATCAGAGTGTTTTGAGCTTTAGTCTCTGTCTGAAAGGTTGCAGGATTAATGGTTTCTACACTTGCCAGATCAAACTGAGCCTGGATAATTGGTTTTAAGACAGGTGATCCTGCAAATAGAAACCTTCCGTATGGTGCGAAACTATACGTGCTCACCGTATTTCCTACTTTCGGGCTGAAAGAAGAAAAGCCAAAAAGCGTACCTACATGGATAGCCGGAGTAATTGCATACGAAACTGTACCACCGAAAGTGCTACCTGTCGTAACGCCTAATCCAAGCTGCTCTGATGGGCTTTGCGCCTCTGCTGTACCCAAAGCAAAAATTGCTGCGGCTGCTACTGCCGTTGTACGAAGAAGTTGTGTTACCTTCATGTGAGATTTCCTCCAAAATCTTTAAAAAAATAAATTGTGCTGCATTCAAATATAGTATTTATCTGATGTTGACGCAAGTTGTTTCTCTAAGTCTTTTAAAAGTAAAGTATTGCGTAAATAAAAAAAGCGTTTCGTTTTAAAAACGAAACGCTTTTTTTTAAAGGAGCGAAGTTCTTAGAAGAACCACTCAACACCGATAGTTGGAGCCATGAAACCAAAGTTTGCTTTTTTATCAGCATCTACACTAGTGCCTTTAGTAGCGCCTTGTACTTTGTTGGATATATCAAAATCAACAAGGCGAACGATACCGTAAATACCGAAATTACGGCTGGTAAAGTGCTCAGCACCAATACCGAATGTCATTTTCATAAATGACTGATCTGTTTGCAAAGAACCAATAAGCAACTGTGCCTGAACTAATGGTTTGAAAGACTCATTTCCCATAAAAAGAAGGCGTGCATATGGGCTGAAAAGATAAGCTGTAACTGATTCCTGTGCATTAGCTGTATCATTTGCTGAAACAAAAGTATTAACACCTAGACCAATACCTGTACCAACGTGAAATGCAGGCGAAATAGCATAAGAAACTGTACCGCCATAAAGACCTGTTGAGGAAAAAGCACCGGCATCAAGCGCAGGTGTAAGAGAAACACCAAGGCCGATTGCTCCTTCCGGGCTTCCTGCCATTTGAGCTGAAGCTGTGTTTACTGAAAATGCACATACAAATGCTACAAGAGCTACGCGGAAAAGTCGAGATAAACTCATAATAAACTCCAAAGAAACGTTAAACAAAAAAAATATGTGGTGTGCGTAGTGTACGCCTTCACCAATGAAATGACAATGTAACTATACATGGATAGTGATACTATCCGCCACAACTGCGAAACTTTATCGTAAGTTCCACATCAAGATTTATGATTTTTCAAAGAGCACTCAATATAAACGATAGTTTTGATATTCACTCCCAAAACAGCGTGCGATTAGTGAAAGTTCAGTATTTTTGAAAAGGAATTCTAAAAAATTATAATTTTATCATTCTATTCACTTGTAAATACATTTAAAAGAACATCCAATTTCGTGCCAAAAAAACTTGTAATGCCAATAGACTATAGATAAAAGTATCGTATTCCCGTTTATAAACGCTTTTAAAAGAACAACCAAATTTCATGCCAAAAATTACCGTTCGCGAATTTAAATCTGCCGATCGCCCTCAATGGGAAACTTTCGTCAATACGTCAAACAACGGCACAATGTTTCAAAAACTTGCTTTTTTAGATTATCATCCTGAAAATAAATTTGCATTCCGCCATCTGATGTTCTTTGAAAATGAGCATCTCGTCGGAGTTTTGCCGGGTGGATATTACAATACGGAAAGCGGTGAATACTGGTCACCCGTGGGCGCGAGCTACGGTTCTATCGTCACGCAGGACATTTCATTTGAAAAATCTCTCGCCATCGTGGATGCGTTTATGGAATACTGCCGCGGGCAGCGTTTTAAAGAAGTCTTTCTCATTCCGCCGCCGCTCATTTATTGCCAAAATTATTCGCAGCATATAGAATACGCGATGCTGTACCGCAAATTTGACTTCGAGCTGCATTATATTTCCCATGCTATTCATTTAAAACACGGTGCGGATTTCCTTCAGCACTTCGACCCGACAGCACGGAAAACCATCCGCAAAGTACTGCGCGACGGCGTTTTAAAAATCGAGGACAGCGATGATTACGCGACTTTCCATGATATTCTTTTAAAAAATAAAGCGCGGCACAATGTAAAACCAACGCACTCGCTGGAAGACCTCTTAAAACTCCGTGAGCTGATGCCGGAAAATTTAAAACTTTTTATGGTATATCACGAAGGCAAGGCGATTGCGGGTTCTCTGCTCTTTTTGTGCAATTCTAAAGTCGCGCTGTGCTTTTACAATATGATGCTTTTCGAGTACGAGCATTTAAAACCAATGTACCTCATCATGCACGAAACCGTTCGCTGGGCGACTGAAGCCGGCTACGAATGGGTGGACATCGGTGTATCACAGGTGCCGAGCGATCCCGATCCGATGACGCCATCGCTCAACCTCATTAATTTTAAAGAGCGCTTCGACTCGCGTGGAATTCTCCGCAGCACATATCATTTTACATTCGGGTAACTTTTAAAAACTTTCTTTTAAAAATGTGCAGGACTTCGATGTTTGCTTTATCGGCATCGTACCGTTAAAAACCGATGCGCGTATGCTCAATATGCTGCGAACGCTCGTCGCCGCAGGAAAAAGCGTGTGCTGTATCGCATTCGGCGAGGAAAGTGAACGCGCAGAGTTTTTAAAAGAAGGGATCACGTTTTTTCCTGTCAAAGATATTTCGCCCGTCCGCGCCTGGAAATTGTGGATCCACTTTTTAAAAAGCGCAGGTAGTTTTAAAAAAGAAATTTCGGCCAATAATTACGTTGCGGCCGATATTTTTTGCCTGCCGCTTGCGCGGAATTTCTCACAATTTCATTCTTTAAAAAGCTTTAAAAGAAAGTTTTTCTACGATGCACGCGAGATATATTCAGCGCTTGGCTCGCTTGCGAAAAATCCTTTAAAACAGAAATTTTTTACACTATTTGAAAAATTTCATGTAAAATCCTGTGATGGAATAATCACTTCCGGCGAACTCGATACAGATTATTTGCAAAAACATTTTCTTTTAAAAATCCGTCCGACGGTTTATTTAAACGTTCCGCCTTTTAAAAATCCTGTCAGTTCAAATATCATCCGCGAAAAATTCATTTTAAAAGACACTACGAAAATCCTGCTGTACCAGGGAATGATCTCGGCCGGGCGCGGCTTAATTCCTGCTGTTCGCTCGCTTCCGTTTTTAAAAGATTCTGTTTTATGTATTATCGGCGATGGTGATTTTAAAAGTGAAATTGTAAAAGAAGCGGAGCTTTTAAAAGTTTCAGAACGTGTGATCTTTGCCGGGAGAATTCCGTACGATGAGCTTCACGCGTGGACGTGTGCGGCGGATGCGGGCTTGTCGTTTATTGAGCCGATCTCGCTGAGCTATGAATTTGCGCTGCCGAATAAATTATTTGAATACACGATGGCGGGAATTCCTTCGCTGGTGAGCGATCTGCCGGCTTTAAAAAATGTTTTAAAAGACTACAAAATTGGTGAAGTTATCTCGGCAAATGCAACGCCTGAAGAAACTGCGCAGGCAATTGAAAAACTTTTTAAAAACAAAAGTGTTTACGCGGACGAATGCGCCCGCGCAGCAAAAGTTTTTTGCCGTGAAGCACAGTCAGAAATTTTGCTGAAATTCTTTTAAAAACTCTCCTCAATTCTCTATAAAAAATGGCCATTTATTTTATCCTGATCTTTCAGCAACTCATCGCCTCCAGTACACATCTTATTGCCAAGAGCGCTACTACGGAAATTCATCCGGCGCTGGTTGTTTTCCTGCGTGGCGGATTTGCAGCTCTTGCATATGCTGTCTGGTGGGTTTTTAAAAGGAAAGATTTGCCGAAATTTGAGCGGAGCGATCTGAAAAAATTATTGATTTTGGGGTTGATAAATATTCCCATCAATCAGCTTTTGTTTATCTGGGGATTGCGGTTTACTACAGCACCGAACGCTTCACTGGCATATGCACTCACGCCAGCGTTTGTGCTGCTGACGGCGCTGGCATTCACGAAAGAGCGTACGACGCGTTTAAAAGTGATCGGGATCGTTGTAGCTTTTGTGGGAATTACCATTGTGCTGTTTGAGCGCGATGTGAACTTTTCATCTGGTTATTTCCTCGGAAATATAATGGTTCTCGGAGCGAGTCTTTCGTGGGCGTGGTTCACTTTGCTCGGTCGCGATTTTGCAAAAAAATATGGGGCGATCTACTCAACGGCGCTGGCGATGTTCATGGGTTGGGCGATGTATATCCCGTTTTTTATCGGGCTTCATTTTTTTGCCGATGTGCCGTTTAATATTGGCGATCTATCCGGTACGAACTGGTTCCAGATATTTTATCTTGGTGTCATTACCTCCGGAGTGGGCTATGCGTTGTGGAATTACGCGCTGACGAAAACTGATGCGAGCAAAGTTGCGGTATTTAATAATATGCAGCCGATCCTGACCACGATCCTTTCTATTATATTTCTTTCGCAGGAACCGTCGCATATTTTTGTGATCGGCGGTCTTGTTGCAATTGTTGGCGTGGTCCTTACCCAACGGGGATAATTCAAAAAATCACCTTTGCGCTTTAAGAATTTGTAACATTTTTAAAGAAAAATGATTATTGCTATTGTGTGGTGTAACATTCATTTCTTATAATTTCTATGAATCTGTTTTTTAAAAAGTCTTTTAAAAGAATCTCACTTGTGATTTTTCTCGCGATCCTTCCTTTTAAAGCATTTGCTATTCCGCAATACTCGCTGCTAACGGGAAATAAATGCCTGAACTGCCACGTAAATAATCAGGGTGGAGGCATCCGCAATGAACTCGGCTGGTACACTGAGCAGGGAAATGGATTTATCGGGCTGGATAAAGTTGGGTTGGGTTCTATTACAGAATTGGAAAGTAATGCATATTTTGACGGTTTGCTGACGCTGGGTTTTGACGTTCGTGTACAATCGGCGCGTTCGCATAAATCGCCCGATGCCGAAAGAAAATTATTTCCAATGCAAATGGCGGTGTACGCTGCTGTAAAAGCAACTGACTGGGCCACTTTTGAAGGAAGCTATAATGCAGGCCCTGTCCGATATCCCGGGCAACAATCATATAGTGCTTCTGTTTTGTTGCAACCGGATTTTTCATATCCGCAACTGCGTGCCGGATTTTTTCAGCCCAGCATTGGAATACGTTATGATGACCATACAATGCTGGTGCGTCAGATAGCCGGCGGAAGCGGAAAATCCCTTATCGCACCGAATTATGCCGAGCTGGGCGCAGAAATTACATACGATGCCATAAAATGGGCAACGTTTTCCTTTGGCGCGTTCAGCGCAAGATCATTAGCTGAAAATACTGCTCAGTCAGAGTCCGGCGAACAGATCTCCCTGATTGACGATAAAAATAATCCGTCACTTTTGGGGCGAATTATTTTCTGGCCGCGTCTGTTTGAAAATTCAATTAATACGTATATCGGGGCATCAGTTTTAAATAACGGGGATTTTTCGCTGACGAATATTTTTGGCGGGATCGGGCTGACAGATAACATAAGCGTGATGGGAGAATACGCGACTTCAAACAAAAAAGACCTGCAGAAAACGAACAATGCTTCCGTTGAACTGAGCTATCAGATCACCTCGCCGCTGCTTGCATATATCCGCGCCGAGCGAGGCACGACTACTGTCACGGCAACCGATGAAGACGTTGAAACATATTCTGATCAGTATGTTATTGGTGCGCAGATATTTCCACTGCCGTTCATTGAATTCCGCCCGGAATATCGCATTCTTGACAATGAGATTTTTAAATCAAGCCGGTACGCCGTGCAGCTTCACGTATATTATTAAACTTTTTAAAACTGCTTTTTAAAACAATTCCTTTTAAAAATATATGAAAGAATTACCGGTAATTCAGACAGACAGGCGCGGTTTTTTAAAAACAACATGTGCGGTATTATGCACGCTGCCCCTGGCTGCATTGATCCAGGCATGTGAAACTGATGTGACAAAATTCAGCGGACAGGAACTGGTCATTGATTTAAAAACTCAGCCGGACCTGATACCGATTGGCGGGGCAATTCAGAATCTAAACCCGCCGATGAATATTATTCGGCTTACTGATACAACTTTCCTGGTAGTAACATCTATCTGTACGCATCAGGGCTGTACTGTGCCGCTTCCCGGTGACAACGGGGAAGAAAGCGCTGATATGATATGCCCATGCCATGGCGCTAAATTTGATGCAAAGACCGGGAAAGTCCTGCGCGAGCCGGGCACACCAATTACTGCTTTAAAATCGTATAAATACACTTATGATGCTGCAAATAATACGCTGAAAATTAAATATTGATCATTGTAAACTTTATACTAAACTTCTTTCAAAAGTCAAATTCCAAGTCTTGTAGGGGCGGGTTTAAAACCCGCCCTGCGTCAGAAGATCGCGCTGAATGCTCAAAAGAGGGCAGGTTTTAAACCTGCCCCTACATCGAAAGAAATCTTTGACGACTTTTAAAAGAAGTCTACTCAATTCTGAACATATTTTTTAAAAGAAAGGGCTTCCCGTTGCTACTACGGGAAGCCCTTTTTCATATATATGAGGAGTGTACACTTGTGAATACGGTTAACAGTTTTTAAAAGTTACGCGCAAAAATTTCTTTTAAAGAATTTAACATTTCACTTTAAAAACTTACTTCAGTTCACTTGCTTTTAAAACCTTATTCCACAATTCTCCACCGGATTTATTAAAAACTGTTACCTTCATTTCACGCTCTTTCGATGTTCCTGAAAATGAGACAACCGCGAAATTGTGTTCCATAACGAGCGTTCCCGGTACGCGCGTAAAATTTTCTTCCTTATCTGCTACAGTGGAAGCGCCCGAGGTCAGCGGTGAAATTGTGAATTCGGTCAGCGGATAGGTACCGGTGCGCTCCAGCCGCGACATTTCCGTGTGATGCCTGTCGCCGGAAAAGAAAACCACGCCGCGTATTTTCTCATCGCTGATTGCTTTTAAAAGCTCTAATTGTTCATCAGGATACGTCGCGTATGTTTCCCATTTTGCTACGTTATTGAGGAATTGTCCGCCCATGACAACAATTTTAAATGTAGCGCGGCTCGTCGTCAGCGCATCAATCAGCCATTGCTTTTGCTCGCGTCCGAGGAGCGTGCGCTCGCCGCTGCTACGATTATCCGGTGTGCGGTGATAGCGATTGTCCAGCAGGAAAAACTGTGCGTCGCCCCACTCAAATGTTGTGGCACAACCTTTAAAATCATGAATGCCGTACGACGGATTTGCCCAGAAGTTTTTAAAAGCTTCGAGCGTCATGTCCTTATTCCAGAAACCGCGGTCAGAATCATTCGGGCCAAAATCGTGGTCGTCCCAGATCGCATAATTACTTGCCGTCGCCAAAAGCTGTTGAATTTCAGGAACAGCGCGTCCGTGCGTGTAGCGGTAATTTATTCCAGTGCGCGTATTCCAGTCAGCCTCGCGCAAATAAATATTATCGCCGCCCCAGATCATAATATCGGGATGTTTCGCCGCGATGCTTTTAAAAATAGAATAATCTCCGCCATACGGTTTTCCCGGGCGGTCATACAGCGAATCATTGGTGTAATTGCACGAGCCGATAGCAAATGTGAATTGCGGCGGATCCGTGCGGTATTGCCACAGCGGCGGCGTTTTAAAAGTCAGCGGATAATCGCGCTTTTCCGCTTTCCCGCCAACGACAAGTTCGTATTCATACGTTTTGCCCGGCTGAACTTTGTCAGCGAGCAGATGTGCTGTAAACGCGTCTTCCGCGCGGGTTTTAAAAACATTTGTTTTAAATTTTTCCTTTGGCTTATCCTGTTCCCAATATTGCACGAAAACCTCAGCCGAAGCAGTTGTCTGCGCCCACAGCATTGCCTCGCGCATTTCCGTATAACCAACCATCGGGCCGGAGGAGAGAAGCGATTTTTTCTGTGCAAAAAGGGGTGCGCTCAATAATGCGCACAGAAGCAGTATTTTTAAAAATTTCATTGTTTTAAAAGGTGAGTTAGAAAGGTCTTTTAAAAGACAAAACTACGGAGAATTTTCGAGAAGGAGGTTTTAAAAGAAGTTAAAATCAATTGTAGAGACGCGATGCAGCACGTCTCTACGTAAATTATTTCGTCAATTCAAAGTCCATTGAAATATCCAGCGCCTTTACGGAATGCGTCAGCGCGCCGATGGAAATAAAGTCCACACCTGTTTCCGCATACGCGCGAACGTTGTCAAGGGTGATGCCACCGGACGCCTCAGTTTCACATTTTTTACTGACTAATTTCACCGCTTCACGCATCAGCTCCGGCGTGAAATTATCAAACATGATCCTGTCCACACCTTCGCACGCAAGCGCTTCTTTTATCGTTTCTAAATCCTGCGTTTCCACTTCAATTTTAATGTTGCGTTTGCCGATCTCAGCGCGGCATTTTTGAACAGCTTTTGTAATACTTCCGGCAGCAAGCGCGTGATTATCCTTTATCATCGCCATATCAAACAGCCCGAAACGGTGATTATACGCGCCGCCGACCTTTACTGCATATTTATCCAGAATGCGCCATGCGGGGATGGTTTTTCGCGTATCAAGAATTTTCGCGCCGGTGCCTTTTACCGCTTGTGAATACACGTTTGCCATCGTCGCCACACCGCTCATGCGCTGCATGAAATTCAACGCCGTTCGCTCCGCCGTCAGTAAACTCGCCGCGCGGCCTTTTAAACGCGCGATCGTTTCACCGTTTTTTACAACATCGCCGTCCTTCACGGAAAATTCACATTCAATTTCATCATCAATATTTTTAAAAACAAGTTTGGCAATATCGCAGCCGCAGATAATTCCGTCCTGCTTTACCAAAAATGTCGCTCGCGCCATATCGTGATCGCTGAAAATACTCTCAGCCGTGATGTCGCCGATACCAATATCCTCGCGCAGCGCGATCTGCACAAGCCGTAAAATCGAAGCGTGATGTATTCCTGATGAATTCATATATTTTTAGAAGATTCTTTTTTTAAAAACTGTTATACAAAAACAGTTGTAAATTCAAATTTGCCGCCGTCGAATAAACCCTTGTCGCTCAGTTTCAACTGCGGAATTACCAAGAGTGCCATAAATGAAAGTGTCATAAACGGCGAGTGCAGCGTGCTCCCAAGCTCTTTTGCGCGCGCGTCTATTTTCTCGTATTCCCGCGCAACTTCATAGCCGTCTCCCGAACTCATCAAACCTGCAACGTCGAGTTTTAAAACATCGTTGCGTCCGTTTTCCACCGCACAAACGCCGCCGGTCGTTTCTATCAAACTATTGACTGCCGCGCAAAGTTCGCTGTCTGAACTTCCGACTGCAATTATATTATGCGAATCGTGTGCCACACTTGAAGCTATCGCGCCTTTTTTTAAACCAAAATTTTTTATAAAAGCAACTGCCGGTTTTTCATCGCGGTAGCGATTGACAACAGCGATTTTTAAAACGTCATTTTCAATATCGGAAATTGCATTTCCATCCTCGATTTTTGCTTTTAAAACTAATTCATTTGTTATTAATTGTCCTTCCAAAGCTTCGATCACACGCATATTTTCGCCATCAGCTTTTACAAAAAAATCTTCCGGTTGCTTGTTCAAAACGTTGAAATTATTGACTGCTTTGGCTTTTTTAAAAGGAATATTTGAAACGCCGTTTTCCGCAACGAGTTCGCCATTGACGTATGTTTTTAAAACTTTAAAATTTTCGGGATCATCAACCACGATGAAATCCGCAGCGTCACCTTCTTTTAAAAGCCCGACGTCTAAGCCATAATGTTCAACCGGATTCGCGCTCGCACTTTTTAAAACATCAAACAGATCATAACCAAGTTTTAAAGCGCGCTTCACAACATCATTAATATGACCATCCACCAGGTCGTTCGGATGTTTATCATCACTTCCGAACATCACCATTTGGGGATGAGTTTTTAAAAGCGGGTGGAGCGCGTCAAAATTTTTCGCCGCTGAACCTTCGCGGATAATGATCTTCATGCCGCGCTGCACTTTGTCCAATGCTTCTTCAAGCGTAAAGCATTCGTGGTCTGTCGAAATTCCCGCCGCAATATATTTCGCCGCATCATCGCCACGCAATCCCGGCGCGTGCCCGTCAACCGGCTTTTTAAAAGCTTTCGCAATTTCTATCTTTTTTAAAACTTCAGAATCGTTAAAAAGAACACCGGGGAAATTCATCATTTCGCTGAGATATTTCAGATCATGCTTTTTAAAAAGTGTTTCAATATCATCCGGTGTAATTTCTGCACCAGCCGTTTCAAAAGTTGTTGCAGGAACGCATGACGGCGCTCCGAAAGCGATTTTAAAAGGCAGGTCTTTTACATTTTCGATCATATATTCAACGCCGGGAACGCCAAGTACGTTGGCAATTTCATGCGGGTCGCTTACCGTTCCGACCGTTCCGTGAACAACAGCTAAACGCGCAAATTCGCGCGGCAAAAGCATCGAACTTTCAATATGAACGTGCGCATCTACAAATCCCGGCAAAATATAGACACTCTCAACAGTTTCGGATTCGGAAATTTCCGCGATCTTTCCATTTTCTACACGCACGATCCCCGGAAAAATCCGCTTTTTAAAAAGGTCAATGATATTGCCGGAAATTGTAAAAGTATTCATTCTTTTAAAAGGTTTTAAAAACTATAATTGCGTACGATTTTGCTCTGAATCTATGCCGTGCGCCGACCACAAAAGCTTGGCGCGAAGCAGGTCGAAGTACGTTGTATTCGCGTGTTTTACAAGCTGGATCTGGTGCTCGGAGCGCCGTATTGAAATTGTTGCGCCGTCTTTTAAAACGCGATTGATCTGTCCGTCGGCAACGAGACTTGCTTCGCCGGTTTGCGACAAAATCTGCAATGTGATTTCGCTGCTATCAGGAATAATCAGCGGGCGGAGCGTGAGCGCGTGCGGCGAGATCGGTGTGAGGCACAGCACGGATGAGGCAGGCGTAATGATCGGCCCGCCGCACGAAAGCGAATATGCCGTCGAGCCGGTCGGCGTTGTGAGGATAATTCCGTCGGCACGATAATCCGCAACATGATGCTGATTGACATACGCGCGAACAGTGATCATACGTGACGAACCTTTTTCCACGACGAAATCATTCATTGCGTAGAGCGTTTCGCCGTGAAATTCTGTTTCAAGAATTGTCCGCGTTGCGATTTCATATTTCCCCGCGATAATGTCGGAGAGCGCTTCATCGAGGTGATTTGTGGAGAATTCCGCCAGGAAGCCGAGTTTACCGACATTCACGCCCATGATCGGCAGCCCGCTTTTTAAAAGCCCACGCGCGGCTGTAATGATCGTACCGTCGCCGCCGAATGAAATAACAAAATCTGCACAGTTTTTAAAATCTTCCAATGAAACCGGTTTTAAAAATCGCGTTGTTTCTGCTGTAAAATTCTCAACAATATGCGGTTCGGCGCAGCATTCCACGCCCATTTCATGGAGCTTTGCCGCAGTATATTCCGCCCAGGCAAATGCCTGCGGTTTTGTTGAGTTTGCAAAAAGCGCGATTCGTTTCATATTCTTTTTAAAAGATTTTTTACGCCATATCGGCTTGCGGCGGCGCTGACGGATTGCCGGAAACTTCCACGTAATTCAGTTTCAGGTCGCTCAGCGTATAATCTATCATCCGCTGCTCTGAGTCGGTCAGGTTGCCTTTCGTTTTTTCCTGCAGAACGCTGATGAGGTCAATGAGAAATTGCGCGTGATCAAGATTTTTTTCGATCTTATCAAGCGCCGGATGTTTAATTTTTCCAAGCGCTGCAAATGCTTCCATCTGGAACATCTGCACGATTCCGCTGAAATCAATTTTTTGCATAGTTTTTAAAAAGCTGATTTGTGAGACATTTTATTTTAAAAGAAAGTACAAAACTATCTTTTAAAAAGCTGTTTTAAAAGTTTTAAAAAGATTCTTTTAAAAGAAATTTTAAAAACTACCGCAAAACCTCGATTTCCACTTCGGCGACTCCCGCGCGGATGATGTCAAGTTCCTCTGCGGCGCGGCGCGAAAGGTCAAGAATTCTTCCTTCGGCAAATGGCCCGCGGTCATTTACGCGAACGACAACGGAACGATTATTTTTAATATTTGTGACTTTTAAAACCGTGCCGAAAGGAAAGGTTCTGTGTGCGGCGGTCAGTTCATTCTGATCGAAAATCTCGCCGTTTGCGGTTGTGCGCCCGTCAAATTTATCCGCGTAATACGACGCCATTCCGCGGAATGTGGCGCCGGGAGTAATAGGTGTTCCGCCGCCGGTTTGAGGATTTCCTTTAGAATCTGTTTTTGAGCCGCTTGAACTGAAACGCACGGAGGAAGCGCAACTTTGCAGAAAAAGCAGCGCGATTGAAAAAACGACGATGTTTTTAAAGATACTTTTAAAAGATTTTTTAAAAATAATTGTAATGGTGCTTTTTAAAAGAAATCCGGTCGGCATGAAGTGTATATACGTGATAGTTTTTAAAAGGCAAACTACGGATTTTTATACGGTTTTAAAAGCATTGTTTTTAAAAGAGTTTCTAAAAAGAATAGAGCGTAAAAGCGGGGTTTATTGGGAAAAGTGCCGGAAATTGTGTATATTGTCTTATTCTATCGCGTCGCTAAGACACTTTTCCTTCCTTTTACAACATTCCTCACAGGTCGAAAACTATGGAAAGAGTAATTATTGACTCCGCAAATTTGTGTTCAGTCGGGTACGAAGCGACAACATCACTCCTGGAAATTGAATTTCATGACGGCAAGATCCTTCAGTATTCAGACGTTCCAAAATCAACGGTAAAAGGCCTGATGCTGGCTCCGTCGCAAAATGAATTTTTCCATTATTATATAAAAGACCAGTTTCAATTCAGCAAAGTATCGTAGAATCGGAATACTGTCGGAACATAGACTATTTTTTAAAAGCCGGGAATTTTTTCCGGCTTTTTGTTTTTAAAAAGTGAATGCGGCAATAATTTTTGTTTGGAAATGTTTTAAAAAAATCCTAATTTTTAAAACCTGGAAAAAAAATCTGAAAAAGGGCCACATCAAAAAAATATCACTCACCAAGCGTACCTGCAATGTGCGCGCGATTTTTAAAAGAGGCCTGGTTATGAATAATATTAAATCACGGTTTGAGCGATTTGCCGCTTTTGCGTTTTCATCTGCGAGCACGTTTGACAAGGGGGCCGAGCTTTGGGATACGCTTTCGCATTATGAATTTTATTTGACGCAGAATGCCGAACCGAATGAAACGTTCCTTGGTAAACTGGAGGAATTCGGCTGCTCACGCCGCTGGCTGCTGTATGCAAGCGGTGAGATGTTCGCGGATAATGAGGCGGGAAAAATATTGCGGTACAAATTTATAAATGGTATCGGGCTTACGAATAAGAAGCTTGTCCTGGCGGTAAAATCCGTTTCAGCAAGGGATAAGGAAAGTAATCCGGCGACCAATGAAACTGTACAAAGCGGGAATAATGGTAATGATGAGGCTTTAAAAGAAATTCTTATAAAAGCCGCTCCTTTAAAAAATAAGGCGGTAAAAAATACTGCAAAGAAACGTCAGAAGTCAACGTAGTTTTTTTTAGAGATGAGTATTTTATAAATAGCCGGTGATCTGTTTGCGTCGCATATAATCTACGAGGTCGCGGATCTTTTGGGAATCTCCACGTTTGCAAATAATCAGACCGTTATCAGAATCCACGACGATCAAATCCTCTACGCCGATCAGCCCGATCATTTTACCGTTGGAAGAAACAAAGCAGTTATTTGAATCCATTGCTATGACGTCGCCTTCAATTGCGTTATTCTTCGCATCCTTCATTGAGAGCCGGTAAAGCTCATCCCACGAACCAACGTCGCTCCAGCCAAATGTACTTTGCACTACGAAAACATTCGTTGCTTTTTCCATTACGCCATAATCAAAGGAGAGCGGGCGCATCTGCTTGTACATGCTGTCGAGCATTTTTGAATATGTTGGCTTTCCGTAGTATTTCTGAATGAGCCGGAAAAGCGGCGCATGATCCGGCAAATATGCATCAAATGCAGCCCATAGCGTACCAATCCGCGCAATGAACATTCCGCTATTCCAGCAAAAATCCCCTGCATCGGCAAACCGTTGTGCTGTATCCTTGTCCGGTTTCTCGGCAAAATTCACCGCATACACTACTTCATTACCATACATTTTTCCAAGCGTTCCGGCATCCTCGCGCATCTGGATATAACCGAAGGCCGTTTCCGGGCGGGTGGGAGCTACACCGATGGTAATAATTCCGTCAATTTCAAAAGCGACCTTTTGCGCAACTTCCAGGCTGTGATGAAATTCACGCACGTTGTAGATGACATGGTCGGAGGGAAGAGCCACAATGACGGTGTTCTGCCCGTATTTCTGCTCAAGGTAAATAGCTGCAAGCGCCATACAGGGCGCCGTATTCCGCCCGAATGGCTCGCCGATGATATTTTCAGGTGGTAATACAGGAAGCTGCGCGCGAATGATATCTACAAGCGAACTAAGTGTAACAATATAAATATCTTCCGGAGCAAAAACCGGAAAAAGCCGCATCACAGTATTCTGGATCATCGTACCTTCGCCGATGAGGTGAATAAACTGCTTCGGATGCTTTTCCGTACTACGCGGCCATAACCGCGCACCGGCTCCACCTGCCATTATTACGGCAACTGATTTCATTTGGCGTTTTTAAAGGTTCGCTGTCGGTGATCAGTAATCATAGTAAGCGTTTTAAAACAATTCTATTAAAAACTTTTAAAAGAAACTTTTAAAAACTACTTTTGAAAAGAATTATCTTCTAAAATCATCTTCCAGCCGTGCGACTGCGCCCGACTGTACAAGTTCTTCAGTATCGCTAAAATGTATCTTTTCGTCGCCGATGATCTGGTACATTTCGTGTCCCTTGCCCGCAATGAGAATTATATCATTTGCATTGGCGATCTGTACCGCATAGTGTATCGCCTGCGCGCGGTCTGCCAGCGGAGTTACCTTTACGCGGTTAGCACCGGGGATCCCGGCCATAATTTCCTGGATGATCTTCTGCGGGCTTTCCGTACGTGGATTATCATTTGTAATTACCACGCGGTCAGCCAGTTCAGCGGCAATTGCTCCCATGATCGGGCGTTTCTGCTGGTCGCGGTCACCGCCGCAACCGAATACACAAATAATATGTCCCTGCACTTCTGTATCATGGTCAAGCACTTCCCGGCAGGATTTTAAAGCTTTTTCCAAAGCGTCGGGCGAATGTGCATAATCTACAATTGCTACCGCGCCGTTTTTTAAAAGGATCCGGTGCATGCGTCCCGGAGCGCCATGTGCAGTAGAAAGCCCTTCTTTAATTGTTCCCTCCTCCATACCCATAATGCGTGCACAGGCTGCGCACAGAGCCGCATTGTCAATATTAAACCGGCCAATGATCGGCATGGTGATCCGCGTCTCACCACGCAGCCACAGCGGAAGTGTACTGGAAAAATTCAGCGTAAATTCCGATAAAGTAAGCTGCAGCTTTTCATCCGAAATTATTATATCTGCATTCTCTGACCGTCCGACGCAGTATTTCTGAGCTGTCGGAATATTTTCCAGCATATACTGGCTATATTTATCATCATCGAAAACAAGAGCTATTCCACGAGTTGACAGCATTTGAAAAAGTTTTTTCTTTGCTGCAGCATAATTTTCAAAGGTTTTATGATAATCTAAGTGATCGTGCGTAAGATTTGTAAAGATCGCCGCTGCAAATTCAATCCCGTCTACGCGGTGCTGGTCCAGCGCGTGCGAACTTACCTCCATTATAACGGTCTTAATACCGCGCTTCCGCATAGAAGAAAATAATTCAGCCAGCTCGATCGCCTCAGGAGTCGTGTGCGTAGCCGGCAGCATTACCTCGCCAATATAAATTCCTGTCGTACCGATCAGCCCGACTTTTTCGCCCGCCGCTTCAAATAATGCTTTTAAAAGAAATGTACAGGTCGTTTTTCCGTTCGTGCCGGTAACGCCGATCACACGCAAACCCTGCGTCGGGTAATCATGCAGCGCATGTGCCATCGCAGCTAAAGCCATTTCCGCATTTTCCACAACGACCACCGTTGCATTCTCTATCTGCGGGACCTTTCCGCTATCCTCTATCACGATTGTTCGCGCACCGGAGCGCACTGCATCTGCTATAAATTTTTCGCCGTCCGCTTTCGTGCCGTGCCGCGCTACGAAAAGCGAATCCTTGCGGCACTTCCGTGAATCGGCTGTAATGGAGGACACCTGCTGGCTAAGCGGGCCGGTTGACGAAACTACCTTGACATTTTTTAAAAGCTGTTCGAGAATTTTCATAATGATGCCGGATGTTTTTACAACAAACCGTCGTTATTGTCGTACGAAGTTCAAAAAAATACTATCAATTTATATTGATTTTTAAAACATGCCATTTTCGTGCCAAATCTAAACACGTTGGAACTCTATAACACAGGTTTCTCAAAATTCATTCTCAATTCATTTTTAATTTATGAATTTCGACAAATTTACAACCTTTTTAAAACATCGCCTCAAAAATGAACTCCCCGGGCTGGAAATTCAAAAAATAATGGCGCCACTCCAGAACGGCATACCTCTTCGTGGTTTTAAAGCGCCGGAAAATGCCCGCCGCAGCGCCGTACTGATCCTGCTTTTTAAAAAGGAAAATAAGCGCTCTCCCGACATTCTTTTTACACTACGCAATGCACATTTAAAAAACCATAAAGGACAGATCAGTTTCCCCGGCGGACGCATGGACGAAGGCGAAACCCCGCATGAAACCGCGCTCCGTGAAGCGTGGGAAGAAACCGCCCTTTTAAAAGAGGCCGTGGAAATACTTGGGCAACTCACCGAACTCTACGTGCCGCCGTCAAATTCCATCATAATTCCCGTTATTGGATTTGCCGGAAATATTGGTAATTTGCAGCCGCACGAAGCAGAAGTGGAAGAGATCTTTTCGGTCAATATTGACGAGTTTTTAAAAGAAGATTCTTTTAAAAAAGAATGGCGGGTGCTGGACGGAAGCCACGTGGAGATCCCGCAATGGAATATCCATAAAACCACGCCGCTCTGGGGCGCCACAGCCATGATACTGCGCGAATTACTGCATCTCTACGAAGAATTTTTACAAAATGAAACACATAATGACAAAAGCTTTTAAAAGAATATTTTTTACTGTTGTAATAATAATTTTCGCCACTGGGTGCAATGCGGAAAGCGAACGCGCAAAATTTGCCCGCACCTACGCCGACATTCTCTACACGCGCGAGCGCAACCACGATACGGCAAAGGCAAATCCGGAAGTGCGGAAAGTTTTAAAAGACAATGGTTTTACCGAGGAAAGTTTTCGGCAGAAATTCACCGAATATTCGCAGAATAGCGACGATATGCGCGCGCTTTTTGATACGGCAAACGCAATTATGCAGAGAAGGATGGAAGGGAAGAAGTAGCTTTGAGTGATGAGTTTTCAGTTATGAATTGTGAGATTTGTTTTAAAAATAATTCGACATTAAAAAATCAAAAATCAAAAATCAAAATTGTCATTCTGAGAGTAGCGAAGAATCAACGTCAGAAGTTCGCGTTTAGTCATTCTAACGTAGATTCTTCGCTACACTGCGTTCCGCTCAGAATGACAACTCACCTTTTTAAAAGACTTTT
>JAZKFS010000064.1:1058-9332 GCA_040386315.1 Bacteroidota bacterium | reverse complement strand
AGAAGTGTAGTGAAAACATTAAAAACTCAAAACTTCTTCATAAACCCGGTGCCCGGATTTTGAGAAATTTTCAAAATATCCGGTGTACCATTGGTTCAGCGAAATTCCTGCTATTTCGGAAGCAAGCAGATCTTCTGCCGTTTCAATTCCACCAGTACGGATGACGTGAAATTCGTGTTTCGCAGGAGCCTCTTTTAAAAACTCCACCGCAGTTTTTGAAAGCTGTAAAGAATTATTTTTTAAAATCCGCCCGCTCAAACCGCCGCCGAATTCCTTTGTAAAATAATCCAGCAATTTCTGCTCGGATACAACAATTTCCGCGCGATGTTCCGCGTAGCGCGTGGATGTATTCCCAAAATTCACACCGTCGAAATCCAGATCAATCAGGATCTTTAAAAGCGCAGGGATCTGCCCGGGATTGGTGTCATTGGAAAATTTTACGATGAGCGGCAAATTGCGCGAACGGGTTTTTAAAAAGTTTTCGCTTACATATTCCAATCGCTGAATCAGAGAGGGATCAATTCCATTCTCGTCGTGCTTTTCGTGTCCGGCGACATTGGGACAGCTTTCGTTCAATTCGAGAAAATCCACAGCCGCTTTCTCGTAGCTTTTAAAACCCGCAACGAGTGTTTCCAGGGCTTCCTCGCCTTTTAATTCCGGCGCAGAACTAAGACTTGCACCAACCGGACAGCCCGCAACTTTCGTGATTTTTAAAAGCCGTGCAGCAACTGCGTCATGTCCTTCGTTTGGAAGTCCCATCCAGTTTGACGCGGCACCGGAGCGCGGATATGGCATGAATGGATGGCGGATCCCGTTCTTCATATTTCCATTGCGCGGAATTGCTGTGGTTGTTCCCGCGAGGTACGCGCCTGCACCTTGTGCTGCGACGATCTCATATCCTTCGCCGTTTTTAAAAACTCCGGCTGAATTGAAAAGCGGCGCGCGAAACTGAATTCCCCACAGCGTTTTTAAAAGCTTTTGGGGCAGTGCGAATGGAGTTTTAAAAGAATCTTTTGTAAAGCTTTTTAAAAAAGCAGCGCGGCTGTTGGAATATATTTTTGATACAAGCTGCGGCGGAAGATTCGCCATAAACGGGCGGATTTTTCCGTCAAGCCGCGCAAGAAGTTCAACTGATGTCATGAAGTTTTTAAAAGCTTTTTTAAAAAGAAATACAGTGCAAACTTACACATCTTTTAAAAACTACCCGCGATTGCGTTCCAGCAATACCATCATAATTATACTGAGCAGAACCGGTAATTCTTCTTTTTCGCTGATATTGCCGGGCTTTTCGATAGTGAATTTCCCTTCAAAAAATGCGGCCTGCTTTTCAATGATGATCTCGGGTGTGTCGCCTTCACGCGTGATGTGGTACGACGGATGCAGGAAATACCCGGTGAATAAATTTAAAACCGGAACTTCGCCGACAAGCGAATCCAGAACTTTTATCCACGGATTTGCTTCGCGAATGGTGAGAATGTGAATGTCAGCGTGATTGTGAATTGCGTAATGTGATTTCCACAGTGATTTCATTCCCTGGCGCCTGACCGAACCAATCGTATTTCCATTCGTATCGGTGAATGTATAAGCAGCGGAAAAGTCCAGGATCTTATTGGCATTGATGTAATACAGCGGCTGCGACTGGCTTTCATCAGCGTAAACCGTGATCGCTTCCTTGAGTTTAAAAAGCTTTTGCTTGACGTAAAAGAGCAGTCTGCCGTTGGCATCCGTAAGCGAGATCTGCGGTGCGAGCGCCACGATTTTAAAAGAGAGATTGAGCGGGAAATTTTTCATGAGCTTTTTTAAAAGGTTATTATATGTTGTCTGGCATTTTCACAGGCAATATTTCCAGTAAGATCTACCCCGGATTTTAAAAAGACCAGCCAAGATTTAAGTTTAAAAGAAGTCCCGACGCTGTAACCTTCATTGCTGTATTATTTGGCCCGCCGGTAAGTATGATCGAACCAAATCCCGTAGTTGCTCCGGCCTGGGCATTGAGCGTAAGCCCAAAATTAGCCGCATATTTATAGCCGATATAAGGGCCTACACTGATTATATTCCCATTTTCCTTTCCTGTGGTAGAGCCGTCAGCTAATGAAAAATGCGTGTATAAAGCTTCTCCGCCCAGTTGCAGTCCATGCCTGAAATCGCCGGCTATATAGTAATTATATTGGGCCCCTGCCTCAAAAACACCAACTCCCCAAACACTGCCGATCCCAAAAACTCCTGCAACACCTGATCTTTCTTCTAATTTAAATTCCAATGTTGTTTCAAGAACGGGTAATATCAAAAGTAAAGGAGATATGGTAATAGATTTGGAATGATCTGATTGTGATTTACCGGGTGCTACTGACAGGAGAAGTATGATAAAAGCTAATAAATATTTTCTCACAAATTATATCATATAGGTAATAAAATATCAACTGTAGCTTTTAAAAAGGACGCTGTTTTAAAAAATAGGATTTTTAAAACTTACAACTCCTTCCGCAACCGCGCCACCGGAACCGTTAACTATTTCTTTCACGCATGAACGTCATCAAAAAAAAACAAAACTGCCAACAAGAAAAAGTATGTTGACAATTCTCGCAAATGGCGGTGCGCCTTCTGGCCAGAGCTGACCGAGCAGGACAATTGTATTTAAAATCAGGAGTATTATGACAACTGCTTTTCGCATAATTCTTTTAAAAAGTGTGGTGAAATTCTTTTTAAAAATCTCATAAATTATTATTAATGTTGGACATCGACGTTAAAATCCTGCTCAAATCTTATACTGTTATTTCTTTTTTCCCAAAGCCCATAGCGGATGTTCATTTTATTAACTTTGTTTTTTGAAATATCATTAAAGCTAAATGCCAGTAAAAATAAATCTTTCTTTCCTGCTAAATCAACTTTATCTTTGACCAGTTGATAAATCATTGGATCTTTTTCCTGTACGTTTTTCCCATAAATAATCACGCGTACTTTTTTCTCAGTTTGTCTTTGTAAATCGACAACCTTTTCCTCTTCACCATCAACCTTATACGTGATTTTCATGCTAAGAACCGGACGGAAATCTTCTTCATTAATAGGTGTAACAGCAAATACTGCTAAAACATCATTTTGGTCAGTCGAGTCAGTAGTTACAGCACCAATTAAGTTAAGATTATATCCGGGTGTAGTTGGCACATAAGGAGTAACACAACCAAATAAAACTACTGTAGTAATTAAAAAAAGTGCTTTTAAAACATGATTTCTTTTTAACATTATTAAATCCACAAAGTAAGATAAAAATTCTTTTTAAAACTCTCTATAACTCCTTCCGCAACCGCGCCACCGGTATCCGCAGCTGCTCCCGATATTTCGCAACAGTCCGCCGGGCAACATTATATCCAAAAGCTTTTAAATCCTTGGCGAGTTTGTCGTCGCTGAGCGGTTTGCCTTTTGGCTCCTCGGCGATCATGTCTTTTATTTTCTGCTTGATGATGCGCGTAGAAACTTCCTCGCCTTCGTCGTTGGAAAGCGACTCGCTGAAGAAGTAGCGCAGCTCGAATGTGCCAAATTCCGTCTGAACATATTTCCCGTTCACGATACGCGAGATGGTGGAGATATCCAGCCCTGTCGCTTCAGAAACATCTTTGTAAATGAGCGGTTTGTGAGCGCTGTGGCCGTTTTTAAAAAAGTCCTTCTGCAGTTCCACGATCGCGGTCATTACTTTCAGCATCGTCATTTTGCGCTGGCGTATCGCCTGGATGAGGAATTTCGCATCTTCATGTTTCTTACGAAGCCAGTCGCGCGCTTCCTTGGTGAACTGTTTTTTACGGGCGGACTTGCGGAGACGCTCATACGCGGCGCTGACTTTTACCGGAGGAACGCGCGAGTCATTAAGCGAGATCATAAAATCCGTGCCGTCCTCATCGCGCTCTACGATATAGTCGGGAATAACGGTGTTGTGTTCGTGTCCCGCCGTGCCGCCGCCGGGCTTCGGATTGAGCTTGCGAATGGCGTCAAGCGCTTCACGGAGATAATCTACTTCAATATTGAGCTGCTTGGAAATATCATTGTAATGCTTCATTGCAAACGCGTCATAGCATCTGGCAATTACTTCACGTGCGAGCTTTTGTGCTGCGTTTGGTTTGGGAATTACGTCTAATTGCACAAGCAGGCATTCCTGGATCGTTCGCGCGCCAATGCCGGGTGGGTCAAGCTTTTGAATTCTTTTTAAAATCTCTTCCGCCTGCTCCTGGGAAACAGGTTTTAAAAAGTCGCCGGAACCGTTTTTATGCGTTCCGTTCTTTTTAAAAGAATGCGGAACGATCTCAATTTCCTCGTCTTCATCAAAGTCAATGAGCGCATAACCGCGTGCCGGATTATTGGTATTTATAGTATTCCCGTGTACAGTTGCAGAATGATACTCATTCCCGCGTGCGATATTTTCCTCGGCGATCTCTGCATTTATCTCATCGGTGATCTCTTTTAAAGCTCGCCGGAGGTAGCCGTCAGAATCAATATTCCCGAGAATATGTTCGCCCGCGATACGTTCCTCCTCGGTCAGCGAAAGCAGTACAAATTGCTGCGTAAGGTCTTCGATAAAGGAAACGGGCGCTTTATATTGGAATCCATAATCATCGCCATCATCGTCCGAACCCGATTTTTTCGCCGTTTCGCTGGAATCTTCCCACGCCATGTCGTAATATTCAAACGGATCTTTTTCGTTGTCAGGAATTTCACGCGTTTCCGCATATTCATCGAATGAATCGCCACCGCCATACGATTCACCGGCATCTGTGCTTTCATCGCTGCCGGATGACTGCATCGCTTCCTTTTGAAAATCAGTCGTTTGCGATGCGGCGGTTTCGTGCGCTTCGTCGTGGTTGATCTCCATTTCAAGAGTGCTGTCGTCGCCTTCCTCCAGCATCGGGTTTTGCTCAAGTTCCTGGCGGATGTGCTGTTCGAGTTGCAGCACAGGCAATTGCAGCAGCTTCAAATACTGTATCTGCTGCGGCGTAAGTGTCTGCACCAGCGACACGTTCATGCTCAGGGAGAGTTTCATCGCTTGCCTCCCCGTGAGGATTTTTCTTCTGCACGTTCTTTTAAAGCATACGCTTCGAGCTTTGCGTACCAGTCCTCGCCATACGCGCGGACGAGCGCATCTTTTGTCAGTTCGTAAATTCTCACATCTTTTTCTGCCCCAAATTCCAGCGCCGGCTCACACTCTTCAAACTTCTGGTAATGAATATACGCGCCACCAAAATCTGATTTGCGGATAGGAAAAAGGTGGCAGGAGAGAGGTTTGCGGAATTCAGGATTTTCCCCGGCGAAATACGCTTTTTCGATCGCGCACTTTGCAATTCCACCTTCGTAATACACAAATGTACACGCGGCGTTATCAATGCATGTGGTGTAATAATCGCCCGGGCTTCCTTCCACGGCATTGCTTTCTTTTAAAAGAATATTCCGCGAGCGCTCCGGCAGGTATTTTAAAGCCGCGCGTATGGACTTTTTTAAAAGCGGAACTTCCTCGTCCAGCAGCGGCGCGCCCATGCCGCCTTCCAGCGTACAGCACGCGCCTTTGCACGCCTTCAGGTCACACAGAAAGGGTTGCGAAATTATATCGTCGTCAACTAATATATTATCAATTAAAAACATTTTCTTTTTAAAATTTACCTTTTAAAAAACTTCTCCCAAAAAAAACTCGGCACGGGTTTTGCATGAGAAACAGTTGTAAAATACTACTTTTTTACATTTTAAAAAAAGAAACTATACTCTGCTGCGTTTATTTCTTTTTAAAAAATCCATCCTCAGCTTAACTCTTTAAAATTATGCAAGTTTACCGGACTTTTTTACTGATACTTTTCGTCGGTGCAATTCTTACAATATCGAATGCTTATGCACAGACAGAGGGTTTTAAAAGCGAAACCGCGCTTTCAGATGAAGGTGTGAAAAAAATAGATGAGGGAAAATATGACGAAGCAATCGCGATTTTTGATAAACTCATCGCCCTCGATTCTTTAAAAGCAGAATACCGTTACGAAAAAGCATTCGCACTGTATTTAAAAAAAGATTATCCGAAAGCAGTTGAATTACTTGAAAAGCTCGCTGAAGAGCCAACCTCCAGCCCGAATTATTACCAGATCCTGGGCAATTCCTACGATTATATGGACAAGCAGGAAAAAGCTGTTGACGCATACCAGGCAGGGCTAAGGCGCTTCCCGAAATCCGGGCGGCTTTTTTTAGAACTCGGTACGATCTCCATGTCGCAGCACGATTTCGGCCAGGCGCTGCAGTACTGGGAAAACGGCATCAATGTTGATCCGTCGTTCGTGTCAAATTATTACTGGGCAACGAAATTCACAGCGGAAACGCGCGAGAAAATATGGGCGATCTTTTATGGGGAGATATTTTTAAACCTGGAGCCGGACACAAAGCGCACAGCCGAGATCAGCGAGATCCTTTTTAAAACATATCAGTCTGTTTTAAAAACAGGCCCTGATGCAAACGGCGTTTTAAAATTCAGTCACGAGCGCACGATTTTACAGGGAGAAAGTATTGATCCATCCCGCCAGCCGCTTGAGATCGCCTTTGAAAACACGATGACGCAGGCAGCAAAACCACTTTTAAAAAAGAAACCGGATGTGACGATAGAGCTTTTGCATAGTCTGCGCACGGAATTTTTAAAACAATGGGATAAAAATGGTTACGACAAAATGTATAATAATATCATTTTCGAACGGCACCGCGAGCTGGTAAAGGCGGGAGTTTTTAAAGCATATAACGCGTGGCTCTTCCATAGCGGCGCGCCGGGTGATTTTAAAAAATGGTATGCCGGCAATAAGGATGATTTTAAAAAGTTCTACGACTGGGTGCAGAAAAACCCGATGACCGTGAATGAGCAGCACAGATTTACGCGGTATGAATAATTGGTTTTAAAAAGTATTTTTAAAAGCGCCCGAAGAAAAACTTCCGGCGCTTTTTTCTTTTTAAAAGCGCCCGAAGAAAAACTTCCGGCGCTTTTTTCTTTTTAAAAGCTAACTTGTTTTAAAAACTCGTAATTTTAAAAATGCTTTTAAAAGCGAATATTTTTAAAAAGAATTTTAAAAGAAAATCACACAATGCAAAGTTTTTATTTTCTCGGAATAGCCGGAACAGCGATGGGCAGCGTCGCAGTGGCAATGGCAAAATTGGGTTATACAGTTTATGGGTCGGATCACCAGGTGTATCCGCCGATGAGCGACTACCTTGAGGCCAATAATATTTTATATACGAACGGCTATTCAGCAGAAGACCTGATCGCGAAAAATCCTGATATTGTCGTTGTTGGAAATGCTATCGCGCGGGGAAATCCTGCGCTGGAATATGCTTTAAATGAGCACATGACGCTGATCGCGATGCCGGAAATCATCCGCACATATCTCATCGGTCGCAATACATCGGTTGTCATCGCCGGTACGCACGGTAAAACAACGACTGCTTCCATGACCGCGTGGCTTTTTGAAAGTGCCGGTTTGGAACCGGGTTACCTGATCGGCGGTGTCCCGCGCAATTTCACGCAAAGCTGCCGTGCTGTTTCAGACAGTCGGAATAATACAAAAACGGGTTTTTTTGTGAGTGAAGGCGATGAATATGATTCCGCTTTTTTTGATAAGCGCAGTAAATTCCTGCATTACAGCCCGGATATTGCTGTGATCAATAATATTGAATTTGACCACGCCGATATTTTTCATTCGCTCGATGATGTGAAACGTACTTTTAAACATTTTGCGCGGATCATCCCGCAGAATGGCGTCCTGCTGATCCCTGCCGACGAGGAAAATTCGCATGACGTTGCTGAAGGTGTTCCGACAAATGTTCAGACGTTCGGGCTGAGCCATGCAGCCGACTGGCGCGCGGAGAATATCAAATATACAGCGCATGGCACGGATTTTCTTTTAAAAAGAGGCGATGATGATCTTGGTGAATTTCACCTGCCGATGGCGGGCGAGCATAATTTAAAAAATGCTGTCGCAGCGCTTGCCTGTGCTATTCATGCCGGAGCTGATGTGGAGCTTTTAAAAGCCGGTTTAAGCAAATTCCTTCCGCCGAAACGCAGGATGGAAGTGGTACATGAGATTGGCGGAATTACGGTAATTGATGACTTCGGCCATCACCCGACAGCTATCCGCGAAACGCTCGGAGCAGTAAAGCAGAATTATCCCGGAAGGCGTATTATTGCATGCTTTGAGCCGCGCTCCAATACCACAACACAAAATATTTTTCAGCAGGAGCTGGAAGATTGTTTTGAAGACGCTGATGCAATCGTGA
>JAZKFS010000064.1:0-1048 GCA_040386315.1 Bacteroidota bacterium | reverse complement strand
GCGCTATCAATCGCCCGGAACGATATTCTGACAAGGACCGGCTGGACACGGAAGCCATTGCGCGAAAGGCCCGCCGCAACGGGAAAGCTGCATATGCCGTACCGAATAATCACGGCAAGGGAGCTCAGTGGGGCGAACTTGCTTCGGAATTCCTTTTAAAAACAGTAAAAAGCGGTGATGTAATTGTGCTTTTAAGTAATGGCGATTTTGGTGATCTGCGTGATATTCTTCCGGTGGAATTAGAGAAGAGTGTGGGGAGTACAGTGAGTTAGTGAGTGCAGTGCAGTGAGTTTTAAAAGTTAAATAAGGCAGCCGGAGATTTTTCTGGCTGTGAATTTTTTTTTTTAACTTGTGGTTATTTGCTGTATAATACTTTTTTCTTTTGATAATTGACGCAGATATTTCTCGTACCAAGGGAAAAAGAAGCGGCACTTTTCACCATGAGCGATATATTACATAAAGTTTGCTGTGTGGCATATGATGCAGAACTCGACTGCGTACTCATGGCATGGCAGGGCTTTGCTACCAGCTATCACTTTCGCAAGATATACGAACGCGTTCTGGAGCTGATGGAAAACCACAACTGCAATAAGCTCATCACTGATAATAAGCATATGCTGACATTTTCCCCGTCTGACCAGGTGTGGTTGGTGGAGGAATGGCTACCGCGCATCACTGCCGCAGGGTTGAAATATTCAGCTATTATAGCGCCAGCGCTTGCTACGCCAAAATCAGCAGTGGAGGATGTTGTCAATAAAGTCAATCCTGATCAGATCGAACAGCGCTTTTTTGCTTCTCAGGCAGAGGCGAAGGAATGGATCAAAAGCCTCCGTTGAAATCTATTGCAGGATTTCTTTTAAAAAGTTTATATATAAAGTTGTTTGAATTTTTACAAACTACGATATAATCCCCCTCGGCTTCGCCGTGTCCCCCCTTGAAAAGGCAGGGCTGTTACGTTCTATACTTTTTAGCAATGATTGTGTATTTTGACCCCGGAGGGGTCACATGTTTATAGAATATGAATCACCATACACTATCTACGACCCCA
>JAZKFS010000063.1:6396-12864 GCA_040386315.1 Bacteroidota bacterium | reverse complement strand
CTTCAGAAATAATACTTTTAAAATATTCTGCGCTAAATTCATTAAGAACACTTACTTAATATACTTTAAAACAATAAAAACGTCTACAAATGATATTCCAATTAAAGATAAAATAGTCTTTAATATAAAAACATGACGAAAATCATATTTTGTCTGGAGTAAAGGTTTTAGATTTGAATGTGAAATAATAGCTAACGTTTACAAATACAGTATATCAACGGAGAATTGACAATGCGTACCAAATTTGTCGCCCTTGCACTTATCACCGCCTCATTTTTCATGAGCTCGTGTGTCGAGGAAATGCGCCCTGATGGCGCTTCAACAGCTCGTAAAGGTAACGTAAAATTAGAAGGACTCAAAGGCGAAGAAATGGCTGTGCTGACGACGGCACCAAACGTGCCGCCGCCGATAACGCGGAAGCACGCGACGAAGGTAATTATCAAGCTGGAAGTGACGGAAGAAGTGAAGCGGCTGGCTGATGGCGTGGATTACACATTCTGGACGTTCGGCGGCTCGGTGCCGGGGAAATTTATCCGTGTGCGCGAAGGCGATTATGTGGAATTTCACCTGAGCAACCGCCCGGACAGCAAGATGCCGCATAATATTGACCTTCATGCCGTGACGGGAACAGGCGGCGGCGCGGAAGGCTCGATGACGGCGCCAGGACACACTTCGACGTTTTCGTTTACGGCTTTAAATCCTGGGCTGTACGTGTATCACTGCGCTGCGCCTCCCGTTGGTATGCACATCGCGAATGGTATGTACGGGTTGATTCTTGTGGAGCCGAAAGCAGGTTTGCCGAAAGTGGACAAGGAATTTTATGTGATGCAGGGTGAATTTTATACTGCAGGAAAATTTGGCGAAGGCGGCGTGCAGGCATTTGACATGCAGAAAGCGCTTGATGAGCGCCCTCCATACGTTGTTTTTAATGGCTCAGTCGGTTCGATGACGGGCGAGAATACAATTAAAGCAAAGGCCGGTGAAACTGTTCGTTTATTTATCGGTAACGGCGGGCCGAACCTGATTTCATCATTCCACGTGATTGGCGAGATTTTCGATGATGTGTATGGCGAAGGCGGTACGGTCGCTAATCAGCATAATGTTCAGACAACGCTTGTTCCGGCGGGCGGCTCGGCGATGGTCCATTTTAAAGTGGATGTTCCGGGCAAATATATTTTGGTTGACCACTCGATTTTCCGCGCGATGAATAAAGGCGGCATCGGTATTCTGGATGTTTCGGGTGATAAAAACGAAAAGATATATTCCGGCAAGCAGAAAGACGAAATGTACCTGCTCGAAGGTAGTACAATTCAGAAAATGGAAGCGCACGTTGATCCGGCAGCGCCTTTAAAGGAACTGACCAAAGCAGAAAAACTTGAACGTGGAAAAACTGTGTACAACAATAGTTGTGCAGCGTGCCATCAGGCGAACGGACAAGGCGTAGCCGGTTCATTCCCTCCTCTTGCTAAAGCTGATTATCTACAGAAAAACCGCGCATCGCTCGCAGCAATTCCTGTTCACGGGCTGAGCGGAAAAATCGTAGTGAATGGCAAAGAATACAACAGTGTGATGCCGGCGCTTGAAATGAATAACCAGGATGCATCAGCAGTATTGACTTACATTCTGAATAACTGGGGTAATAATCTCGGCGAAGTGACTGCGGCAGAAGTTGCAAAAGCACGCTCAGGCGGCACAAATGCTTCAAGCGCGGGCGGACATTAATTTTAAAAAAGATAATTTTAAAACGCTTTTAAAAGTTTTAAAAAACACGTTTTAAAAAGAATAAACATGAAAACGAAACTGCCATTTGTCATCGGAATTGTAACCGCTCTCCTCAGCATACAGGCGGCACAATCCCAACCTTTAAAAGCTGATGTCACGCCGATGGTGACGATTCCGGCGGGGATTTTTAAACCGTTTTTTAAAAATCCGGGTGAGCCTGAATCGGTGCGTGTAGAAAGGTTTGAGATGGATGCCACGCCGGTGACAAATGAGCAGTTTCTCGTTTTCGTAAAAGCGTGTCCGGAATGGCGGAAATCCCGCGTGAAAAGGATTTTTGCTGAGAAAGGTTATCTCGAAATGTGGGAATCCGACACGATTATCGGAAATAATGTTTTAAAAAATAGCCCGGTGACGAGCGTTTCATGGTTCGCCGCAAAAGCATACGCAGACTGGGCGGGAAAGCAATTGCCGACAATCGCACAATGGGAAATGGCTGCGGCAACACCCGAAAAAGGCAAAACGAAAGATGAATTAACGCGAAAAATCCTCGACTGGTACGCAAAGCCGAACCCGAAAACGTGGCCGCCGGTGAAATCCACTTTTAAAAACGCGCTCGGGTTGTACGACATGCACGGCCTCGTGTGGGAGTGGACGCTGGATTTTAATTCCGTAATGATTTCGCAGGAAGCGCGCTCTAAAGGCGATAAAAATAACCAGCTTTTTTGCGGCGCAGGCGCGGTGAATTCGACGGATTTTGATAATTACGCGGCGTACATGCGTTATGCATTTCGCGGCAGTATTTCAGCGAAGTCCACCGTGAGGAATCTCGGATTTCGCTGTGTGAAAAACAGCAGTAAAACAGTCAGCCTTGTGAGAAAATAATATGAAATCGCTTCTTTTAATCGCCGCTTTTTGCGCAGTTTTTGTTGGGTGTAATTCGCAGGAAAAAACTGCCGATTCAACCGTTTTAAAAACAGCATCAAAACCCGCAGAAATCACGGAAAATTCTCTGTACAATCTCGATGGCGTGTGGAAAGATGAAAAAGGCCGCGACGTGGTTTTAAAAAGCCTTTTGGGGAAACCGCGCATTATAACGATGTTTTACAGCACGTGTACTTTTGCCTGCCCTAAAACAATTGGCGACATGAAAGCGATTCAGGCGGGACTGACGGAAGCCGAACAGAAAAATCTGAGCTTTATGCTATTTTCCTTCGACCCAGCACGCGATACGCCGGAGCGGCTTGATACCGTGGCACGCGATATGGATTTAAAAGAAACTGAATGGCAGTTGCTCACGGCTGATGAATCAAATGTGCAGGAGCTTGCCGCCGTGACGAATATCCAGTATAAGGACATGAAAACGGGCGACTTTTCGCACTCGAATACGATTTTAATTCTGGATAAAAACGGCGAAATCGTTCACCGCCAGGAAGGTATCGGCTCTGACCCGAAAGCTTCGATTGCAGTTTTAAAAAAATTAATTGCAGAAAATTAGGAATATTATGAAAAACCACCTTTTTAAAAGCAGTGCGCGCCGTGGGGCGGTACTGCTTTTTATTTGCCTCGCCACCGCAGCCACTGCTCAAAACACCATCACGACGCCAACATACGAAGTCTTCGGCGGAATGCGCTACCGCATGGAACTCGACGGTAAGTTTTTTAAAAACGACGCAAAGCCGCTCTGGATCCACCTTTTGCGGACAACGCTTGGCGCACGGGCGCGTGTGACGGACGATATTTCGCTCCTTGTGCAATTGCAGGACGCGCGGAATTTCGGCGAGGAAAATTCAACGCTCGGACGTGGTACGCTGGACGGAACCGCGAAGAATTTCTCCGTTCGCCAGGGATATATGGAATGGAAAAATTTGCTTGCCGACAGCCTCAATTTAAAACTCGGACGCATGATTTTTACGACGAATAACGAGCGGCTTATTGGCGCGCTGGACTGGCATAATGTCGGGCGTTCGTACGATGGCGCGGTATTAAATTACGGTTTGGGCGGCGGTTTTAAAGCGCGGGCTTTTGGTTTCCGGCTTGGTTCCGATGAGCTTCAGATGACAGCTTCCACGCGGCAGATCCCGCAATCAATTTTTGGTTTAGATATTGATATTCCGCTTCAGGAAAAGCTGAACCTGTATGTATATCGCGACCACAATTCCACAAAAGTAGACAGTGGCGACTATCACGGCGAAAATGTGCTTGACCGCTATACAATGGGCGTTTACCTGGCGAACCACATCGGCGCTTTTGAATATGAAGCAGAAGCGGAATACCAGACGGGCAGCCATTTTGAAGTTGGCCATGAACATGGAAATGTTTCAGCGATTATTGCAGGAATTTATGCGGGCGCGCTTCTTGATAAGGAATCGCAGTTCCGCGCAGGTGCGGGTGTCGATTATTATACAGGAGACGACAAATCAACCACGGATGTGAATGAGCACGCAGACCACCTTTTTATTACGATCTACAAATTTTATGGCGCAATGGATTTCTTTCCTACAACAGTTACTCCTGCGACCGGGCAACGCAAAGCCCTGGCGGTAACAAATCTCGGGCTGATTGATCCGTACATCCGCCTTGAAAATTCGTTTTTTAAAAACTGGAAATTCTCGCTTGTCGGGCATTATTTTTTAGCGCAGCAGCCTTTTAAAAACGCGAATGTGGAAACGCGCGATATTGGTGCAGAAATTGATCTTAACACTGGCTATACCATTTCAAAAAATGCTTCGCTGCAATGCGGTTTGTCGGGATTTTTTCCGGGAGCGGCTTTAAAAGAAAGCAATCCGCTGGTTGGTTTGGGGACTGATCCAGCGTACTGGGTATATACGATGCTGGCGGTGAGTTTTTAAAAAAAAATTTATTGGGGGGAAAAATTCCTGCAATAATTTTTTTTTCAATAAGTCAATATAATTATTACAGATAAAATACTCTTTAATTGATTGACTTATAATTATGATACTATCACGCGCTTGTACGTACGGAATCCAGGCAGTTGTTTATACAGCTACACAAAATCCAAATGGTTATGTTTCAATTGCGGAAGCGGCGCGTGAGCTGAACATTCCGTTTTATTTTCTCACGAAAGTATTGCAAACGCTGACGGATAACAAGCTCCTGCTTTCAAAGCGCGGTGCGAACGGCGGGATAATGCTGGCAAAGAAATCGGCGGATATTTCGCTTTTAGATATTATCGCGGCGATCGACGGGCTGGGAGTTTTTCAGGAATGTATTTTAGGTTTACCGGGTTGCGGGCACGCATCGCCCTGCCCTATTCATCAATATTGGTCAGGACAGCGGGAAAAATTGCGCGAGCATTTCAGCAAAACGACGCTTGCCGATGTAGCGCAAAACGTTCGCGAACGAGCATTTAGAATTGCGTCAATTGAAGACATAAAGACAAATATTTTAAACATTGAGGTGTGAGATGTTTACCAACCAAACGGCTGTTGCAGATATTGTCCGAGAACATTATCAGGCAGCCCAGGTCTTGGAAAAGTACGGAGTTGATTTCTGTTGCAAAGGAAACCGCCCTTTGGATGAGGCCTGTCGCGAAAAACGTATTGATACGAATGAGGTTTTAAAAGAAATTGAGCAGTCGGTGCAATATCTGGGCAATGAAACTGATAGGTATGAGAACTGGAGCCTTGAAGTTCTCACCGACTACATTATCCAGCGCCATCATTATTTTATCAGGAAAAAATCAGAATTACTGCTCCAGGAAGTTGCAAAAGTCTCCATTCAGCACGGGGATGTTTATCCTGAAACTATCGAAATCGCTGAATACCTGTGGATGCTGATAGATGAATTACAGGAGCACATGACGGAAGAAGAAACTATCGTTTTTCCACTTGTACGGCAGATCGCGCACGGCAAAAAAATTGAAACCGACCTGGAAGCCATGATCTATAAACTGGAAGGCGATCATTATGAAGTAGATCACTGGCTGGAAAAAATCCGCGAACTTTCTAATAACTTTACTCCGCCGGAACGCGCCTGCACCACGCACAGAGAATTATACGCCGAACTCAGAGCCCTTGAAAAAGACCTTCATATTCACGTTCATTTAGAGAACAACATCCTTTTTCCTAAGGCAATAGAAATGAGTAAAGTATTGAAAACAGGTGTGTAAAGTTTCATTTTATTGGAGATAGAATGAGAAATCATCGCAGGAAAAGAGAGCTTTTTAAAAGCAGATTATTTTTTGGAAAATCTGCTTTTAAAGAGATCTGTATTTAAAAAGTTTTAAAAGAACTTTCGCGGGTAGAATTTCCGGCGTCTAGTTTAATTTCATTAAAAAAAACCGACACGACAATGAATGCACCACACACCTTTCACATTCCCGTCATGGGGCTTGCTTTTACCGTAGATTCTCCGCTAAAGGTCGCCCGTTTTGGGATCACGTCCGTTGTTTCCATCGTGGATGATATTCTCATTGAGAGAATGCGCGAATATTATCACACGAAATTTTGGGGCACTTTCACACCAATCACGAATAAGGAAGACGATTTCCGCGCGCGGCGAATTACGGATTATCTCAATCTTTTAAAAAGAAAAGTGGATGAGCAACTGGCGGAAATGCGTGCGCTCCCCTTTTTAAAAGGAAATGACCTTTATCAATATTTCGACATGCTACCGGATGAGTCTGCCGTTAAAATTCT
Organism: Bacteroidota bacterium; assembly: GCA_040386315.1. Taxonomy (GTDB): domain Bacteria; phylum Bacteroidota; class Ignavibacteria; order Kapaibacteriales; family DASPKH01; genus DASPKH01. The sequence goes on along the minus strand of JAZKFS010000063.1, from coordinate 6,484 downwards.
TTTTAAAAGAATGCTTGAGGCCGATGGCGCGGAAAAAACTGACCTGCAACGCGTTTTAAAAGAAGAGTTGCAGCCGGGCTCAATTGAC
>JAZKFS010000063.1:0-6386 GCA_040386315.1 Bacteroidota bacterium | reverse complement strand
TTTCAAAAAGCGACGAAGCGCTTCCGCCGGAATTTAACGATGCACTGGCTGCCCTGCGCGGTTTTGCTGAAAGCGAACTGGAATCTTCCATCGAGCTTTCCGCCGGTATGAACCCGCGTTTATATGCGTATATGGAAAATTTCCCGTGTTTTTTTCCTGATGAAAATGGCGCTTTTAAAAAGAAAATTATTATCAAAGTCAGCGATTTCCGTTCGGCGGCGATCCAGGGGAAATTCCTCGCAAAAAAAGGGATCTGGGTTTCGGAATACCGTCTTGAGTCGGGTTTGAATTGCGGCGGCCACGCTTTCGCAACGGACGGATTATTGATGGGGCCGATCCTGGGAGAATTTCTTTTAAAACGCGATGAACTGCTGAATGAACTGCGTGATATTTACGCAAAGGCTCTGGAAGCGCGTGGTTTTAAAAGTATTACGCCGGATTTTACCGTTACAGCGCAGGGTGGTGTTGGCACGCATACCGAACATCAGTTCCTTTTAAAACACTATAATCTGTCATCAATTGGCTGGGGAACGCCTTTCCTGCTGGTGCCGGAAGCAACGACCGTGGATAATGACACGATGAACAAGCTGGCGGCATCAGGGCGTGAGGATTTCGTGCTGAGCGATGTTTCACCGCTTGGCGTGCTGTTCAATAATTACGCAAAAAGCTCGGGCGAGGCGCAGAAACAGGAACGCATAAAAGCCGGAAAACCCGGCAGCCCGTGTACAAAAGAATATCTTGTTTCAAACACGGAATTCACCGAGCGGCCGATTTGCCTGGCGTCGCGGCAATACCAGCGTTTGAAGATCAACCAGCTTCAGAGCATGAACCTTACAGAAAATGAGTATGAGTCTCGCTATGAAAAGATCGTTGAAAAGCTGTGCCTGTGCGAAGGCCTGGCCTCATCGGCGTATGTGCTGTATGGGATCGCGAACCGCCGTGCCGAGCGCAACGTCGTGATCTGTCCGGGGCCAAATGCTGCATATTTTACAAAGATCGCTACGCTCGCTGAAATGGCCGGGCATATTTATGGGCGTGACAATCTTTTAAAAGGCATGTACAGGCCACACATGTTCATTAATGAACTGCAGATGTACGTGGATTATTTTAAAAAGCAATCTTTAAAAGAACTAACGCCGAAACACGAGAAATACCTTGCGGTTTTTAAAGAAAATCTCCTTGCCGGGATTGAATATTACAAAATGCTTCTCAAAGATATGCCTGATGAAACTGAAGCGGCAAAAGAAGATTTTCTTTTGGGTTTGTTTTATTTTGAATCTGAGCTCAACCAGTTTACTGCCGTTGAAATACCGGTTTAAGACCCTTTTAAAAGTTTTAAAAACAGTTTTTTTTTGACAATAGTATTTCAATTATAGAATCTTCGCAGTTTTCCTGAGTAAATACGAACTGCGGAGATTTTTTTGCTCCGATACACTCCTCTTTTAAAAGCCGGAGCCCGCATAAAAACGCCCTTTCCGGCTTTTCTTCTTAAAACATGATATAAATCATGTTTGACCCCAACACATATCATTTTTCCCCGCTTGCAGCTACCGTAATTTAGTATCAAGAAATTAATCACACTTTCAAATAAAGGTAGAATCATGAAAATGCACATCGTAAAAATCGCTCTCTTCGCAGTAATGATGATGATAGGAGTTTCATCATCAAATGCACAGCAGGTGTATAATTTGTCCGCCGGCTCGGAATTAAAAGTATCAGGCACTTCCACTCTTCACGACTGGACAATGAAATCTACCAGCGGAAGCGGCAAGGCAACTTTTACAATGGCAGGCGACCAGCTTCAGAGTATTAGTTCACTTTCGGTATCATTGAAGGTTCAGTCTTTAAAAAGCGGTAAAAGCGGCATGGACGATAAGGCATACGAAGCTTTAAAAGCGAAAGAAAATCCAACCATTACTTTTACGCTCCGCGAAATGAAAAATTTAAAGCAGTCCGGCAGTGCAATTACCTATACTGCGATCGGCGACCTGACAGTATCGGGAGTAAAACGGGCGGTAACTTTTACCGGAACAGGGAAAGCAGTTGCCGACAAATTCCAGTTTGACGGAAAAACAAGCTTCAAGCTGACAGATTTTAAAATGGACCCTCCGACAGCAATGTTCGGCACGATCAAAACAGGCGATGATGTAACAGTATCATTCAATGTGACTTTTAAAAACTCAGCTACACTATAAATAAATTAAGAACATTAAGAAATAAATTAAGAACAGAGTAATCCTCATCACATTTTTAAAAAGGTATAAGACAATGAAAACATTAGCAATCGCGGTATTGGCTCTCGGGATGACAGCCTCCGCAATCGGACAGGAAGCAAAAACTGAGGACATCCAGTTTTACAATCCAAACAGCAAATTAGGCCTGAATCAGTTTGAAACATCAAAGCGCGACATGACGCCGTTTGACGGTCTTGATCTCAGGATCGGCGGGGCATTCACGCAGCAGTTCCAGGCGCTGGAGCACTCAAATACAGCAGCTTTTAAACCATTTGTCAATGGTAAAGACACGCTGAACGCCAACAAGCTGAAAGAACTTGGCTATGGTTTTAACAATGCTGCGGCAAACCTGAACTTCGACGTACAGCTGGCAGACGGTATCCGGTTAAATCTCGTAGCATATCTTTCATCGCGCCACCACAACGAAGCGTGGGTAAAGGGCGGATATATCCAGGTGGATAAATTAGGAATGCTTGGTTCTTCCTTTATTGACAACGTGATGAAATACACTACGATCAAAGTAGGACACATGGAGATCAACTATGGCGATGCCCACTTCCGCCGCTCTGATGGTGGTAATACATTTTTCAATCCGTTCACTGAAAATTATATAATGGATGCTTTCACAACGGAGATCGGCTCTGAGGTGTACTTCCAGATGGACGGCATCCTGGCAATGGTTGGCGCGACCGGCGGCGAGATCAAGGGCGATGTAACAAGCCCCGGCAAACGCAACCCTGCCATGCTCGCAAAGCTCGGCTATGACGGCGAGATCATGGAGAATCTCCGTGTACGCATGACAGGCTCGATGTACACGACTGACGGCTCACTCGGCAATACACTGTATGCAGGCGACAGGACAGGCTCGAACTACTTCTGGGCAATGGAAAACGGGCTTCCGGCTACATCAACATCCGCAAACTTTACATCAGGCCGCTTTAACCCCGGCTTCCGTGAAAAAGTAACAGCATTTGTGATCAATCCGTTTGTAAAATTCCACGGGCTTGAGCTCTTCGGTAACTACGAGCAAGCTAAAGGACGCACAGCTTCTGACCTGGCAGGCGAAGAGCGCACATGGACACAGATCGGAGCAGACGCTATCTTCAGATTTGGTGCAACTGAAAACTTCTACGTGGCAGGACGCTACAACACAGTAAGCGGTGAGCTGGCAAGAGCAACGGCTGCTCAGTCACTTGATAAAGTAAGCATCAACCGTATCGTGGGAAGCGCGGGCTGGTTCGTAACAGATAATATCCTTGCAAAAGTAGAATATGTCAGTCAGCAGTACAAAGATTTCCCAACGGCAAATATCCTGAACGGCGGTGAATTTAAAGGGTTCATGGTTTCAGGTGCGGTTAATTTCTAAACTTTAGAAAATGCTTTTAAAAAAGTAATTCTTTAAAAACAATCCTAAGGGAAACACAACAATGAGCTTGCTAAGCATAATACTGATAGGACTGGCAAGTTTCATGAGCCCAACGACGAGCGAAGAGCGCTGGGTGGTGAGGAGCGAAAGTCAAATCACCATCCAGGGCTCAACTAATATCGGCGGCTACTCATGCAGCCTTGAAAAAGTCTACAGTCAGGAGCCACTTGTTTATACCTCGGTAAAAGATGATCTGCAATTCAGGCCAAATAAACTGGCGCTTCCGGTAAAAGAATTCGACTGCAATAATTTCCTCGTAGACAGTGATTTCCAGGAGCTTTTAAAAGCCAAGGAACACAAGAATATTCTCGTCGAAATGCTCGAACTTGAAAATCCCGGCATAATAACAGGGAAGGTTTTTGGAAAGGTAAAGATCACCATCATGAACACAGAAAAAGTGTACAGGATACCTTTTCAGCCAAAGCACAGCGACAGCAAAAACTTCTCGCTTACAGGTAAAGTGAATCTTGTATTTTCAGACTTCAACCTTGTAGCGCCAAAGAGATTTGGCGGGATGATAAAAATAGATGAGATGATCGCCGTCAATTTTAAACTGCAATTGCAGAAAAATTGATTGTAAAGGCAGCATCCTGAAAGTATAAAAAAGAAGTGAGGTGGTTTAAAAAAACCTGTGCCTTTAAACAAAAAGCCCGTAGAAGAGAGATTCTACGGGCTTTTTGTTTTGTAGATATACATACCACTTCGTGAATTTTACATTTATTTCCCCTTTTTAAAATCATCCACCGGCCCGTTCGGCCCGAAATTTCCGGTTGGTTTTAAAAAATTTTTCCTAATTTCATATTTTAAAAGCTTTCATCACTTCTGGTAACTGTTGGTTTATATGAAATATATATATAGTTTTTCAATCGCCCTCTTCTTTCTTGTCGTGTATTCTCCCTGCTTTTCTCAAAGCTGGTCAGCATTGGGTTCCGGAACAAATGGCGCCCGTGTTAATGCGATCGTTGTTGACTCTACAGGGGATCTGTATGCAGGTGGTGATTTTTATAAAGCAGGCGGGCTCCCGGCTGAAGGCATTGCAAAGTGGAATGGTACAGACTGGAGCTCATTAGGAACCGGTGTAGATGGACAGGTCCTTGTTTTAAAAATTTTTAATGGCAAGCTATTCGTTGGTGGTGAGTTTATAAATGCAGGCGGCCAGCAGGTAAATTGCATTGCGATATGGGACGGCAGCCAATGGCAGGGCTTCGGGCAAGGTATGCTGAAGACAGGTGGCCATACATTTACCACGAGCGTTCGTGATATGGCAATGTATAAGGGCGAACTGTACGCAGCGGGAGTTTTTGATTATGCTGACGGCAAGAAAGCATCACTCATTGCACGCTGGAGCGGCGCTGCATGGGAAGCCGTCGGGATAGGCATTAGTGGCAATTACATCAATACTCTAACTGTTTATAATGATGAATTGTACGTTGGTGGAAGTTTCACTTCAGCAGGCGGAGTGCCTGCAAAAAACATTGCAAAGTGGAATGGAACCTCATGGGCGGCGGTCGGTGAAGGTTTTAATAATTATGTAAATGTTTTAAAAGAAAACAATGGGGTGCTGTACGCAGCGGGAGGTTTTACAGCATCCGGCGCGACAGCTACGAAATATATTGCCCGACTGGATGGAGAAACCTGGACACCGCTGGCTTCCGGCACTAACCTTGATATTTCATCGCTTGCATTTTGGGATGGAAAGCTTATTGCGGGTGGGTACTTTACTACCGCAGGTGGCGTTACAGCAAATAGAATAGCGGCTTTTGACGGAACGGCCTGGACAACCTTGGGGACAGGAATGGATGATTTTATAAAAACGCTCCATATAGATATGGCCTCACATATTCTCTATGCCGGTGGTGGCTTTTTAAAAGCGGGCGGCAGCCCGGCAAATCATATTGCCCGATTTCAGCTGATAACCGGGATTAATGAAACAGATTCGGAATTGCATACATTCTCCTCATTTCCACAACCTGCCGCCGATGCAGTTACCATCCTGATCCCGGATAATTTAGCTTTTAAAGCGCGATTAATTGTTATTACCGACCTGACAGGAAAAGTCATTTTAAAAGCTGAAGTTGCAGAAGAAACGATTATACCGATTGCACGTGGTGCACTACCGGCAGGAATATATGCCTATTCTATCTATAGTATAAATGGTATTCTTGGCAACGGAAGTATTATATTTGAATAATAATTTTAAAATTATTTTTAAAAGTACAATTTTTTAGTACTACAAACTTTATTACATTTTTACAAGCTTTAAAAACAAATTTTTCCGGAGCGGCTATGAAAAAATTATACAGTGTTTGCTTTTCCATGATGCTTGCAGCATTGGTTTTTGCTTTAGTATCTACTACTGCTACAGCGCAGAAATACACTTTTACTCCCGGCACTACAGTTCAGGGTGTTTGGAATGGCGACGGGTACATGGATTTGAATATTTACATCAAAAACATGACAAATTCCGATCTTGCACTGAAATGGCGCCGAATTTCCAGTGACTTCCCGGAATCATGGGATTATTCACTTTGTGATAATGGCAACTGTTATCCGGGAGCTAAAACCGAAGCAGAATTTATCCCGTTTGGTGCAGGTGCGGAAGCATTTATGAAGCTATCAGTTGGCCCGAATACAGATCAGCCTGTCGGACGCCTTATCTACGGAATCTCCGAAGTCGGAAGCAGTATAGAAGATACGGTAACTTTTATTGTACAGTCTATGCCAAC
>JAZKFS010000062.1:0-19181 GCA_040386315.1 Bacteroidota bacterium | reverse complement strand
AGATGTGGATTTGCCGCTTGAGATGAGCATGGAATTTATGGCGCTTATCCCGAGGCAGCGCGCGCGTATCAATAAACTTTTGCAGCAGGGCGTTATTTCCGGTTATTCCCTTTCAAGCGACCGTACGCGCCTGTGGGTGACGCTGAACGCAGTATCAGAAGAAGATGTGGAAGTCGTTTTAAAATCTTTTCCGCTGGCGAAATTCATTGAATGGACAATTCACGAACTGATGTTCCAGCAAAGCTCAACGCCGTTCGTTTTAAAAATGTCGCTGAATTAAGATTTTTAAAAGCGTAAAATTTATCAAGGGAAATTCTTTTAAAAAGAGTTTCCCTTTTTTTGTTTCTCATAAGTTTTCAAAAATTTCCTTAAATTCGCACATGCGGATTTTTACAACCATACTGTGCATTTACATTACGCTTCTCACGCTTCTGCCCTGCGCAGATGCGGCTGAACACGTTTTTAAAAGCCAATATGAAATGCTTTCAATTAGTGAAACGCACGATGATGATTGCGCGGATAATTCCTGCTCGATCTTCTGCCAATGCGTTGCGTCGTGTTCGTGTGCAGGCGGTGCGCCAAGTATAGCCGTTTTTAAAAGTGGAGTATTTCTTCCTCAGAATACTCTTCACACATTCTTTTCCTCGCTCTCCGTTAGCCCCAGCAAAGGCTTTCCCGGCTCCTCGTGGCGTCCGCCACAGATCTGACCTGTTTTAAAAAACGTCGTTTTAAAAGCGCTTTTTTGTAATTTTCAATTTTAAAACATTGAAGAGCGCTGCTGTTTTTTTACAATCAGATTTTTAAAAAAATAATGAATAAATCACTTTGGTCGGATAACAAATTCCGGCTTTTGATGGCGGCAACGCTTGTTGTTGCCGTTTTTGAAATCCTGTCGCTGACGATAGATTTTCACCTGCCGGACATTATCGCTATACCGTTTTTTGCGGGAATCATCCTTTTCATCGGGCATGAAACGGTTAAAAATGGTTTTAAAGCGCTCGCGAAACTGAATTTTAAAAGCATAAATTTACTCATGCTCATCGCCGTTCTTGGCGCATTCTATCTTGGCGAATATGTTGAGGCGGCATTTGTCATCGTGCTTTACACGTTAGGCGAATATCTCGAAGGCTTCGGCGTGCAGACGAGCAAATCTTCGATGCAGTCGCTTGTGGAACGCGCGCCTAAAACTGCGTTTTTAAAAAGCGCTTTTGCTGATGTGCCGATTGACCAGATCGCGATTGGTGATGTGATAATGGTAAAGCCGGGTGAAATGATCGGGCTTGACGGCGAAATTACGTTTGGCAATTCTTCTGTGGACGAATCTTCCGTTACGGGTGAACCGATTCCTGCGGATAAACATATCGGCGACGACGTGTATGCCGGAACGCTCAATAAACAAGGCTACATCGAAGTAAAGGTTTTAAAAACCGCGAAGGATTCCACGCTTGCGAAGATCATTAATCTCACGTTTCGCGCCACGCAGACGAAAGCTGATACGCAACGTTTTATTGAGAAATTTTCGAGCTATTACACGCCTTCCATCATTGTAATTGCACTCCTCATTGTCGTCATCCCTGTTCTATTTCTTGGATTACCGTTTGAAAAATGGTTTGAAAATGCGATAACGCTGCTGGTAATTGGTTGTCCATGCGCGCTTGTAATTTCTACACCGGTTTCTATTTATTCAGCCGTTGGTAATGCATCTCGTCACGGAATAATTATAAAAGGCGGAAAATACATCGAAGCGATCGGACAAATTAAGGCGATTGCGCTCGACAAAACCCGCACAATCACATACGGAAAGCCGTTTGTAACAGACGTAATTCCTTTCGGCGGAAACTCGCGCGACCACGTTCTCGCGTGCGCTGCCGGGATGGAAATGTACTCTGAACATCCGCTCGCCACAAGTATCGTCGAAGCTGCTAAACGTGAAAACCTCACTCCGCATAATGTTGAAAATTTTGCAGCTGTTCTTGGAAAAGGAGCGACGGCGGACTGCCTCGTGTGCCACGACCGCGAGCATTTGATCGGAAAACTTCCGTTTATCAACGAAGCTTTTGCCGTTGAGCATGATATTGCAGGAAAAGTGGACGAACTTCAAAAACAGGGAAAAACCTCTATTCTTGTGAGTAATCGCAAAACCGTCGAAGGTATTATCGCGATGACGGATGAAATAAAACCCGAAAGCAAAGCCGCGATTGAAGAACTTTTAAAACTCGGTATTATGCCGATCATGCTCACTGGCGATCATCCGACACCGGCGTATTCCGTTGCGCAAAAAGTTGGAATTACCGATGTTCGCGCGGGACTGCTGCCGGAAGGAAAAGCGGATGAAGTTTTAAAAATGCAAAAGCAATTTGGTTCTATTGCAATGGTTGGCGATGGCGTAAATGACGCGCCGGCTCTTGCGCTTTCAAATGTTGGAATTGCAATGGGCGCCGCTGGCAGCGATACAGCAATTGAAGCATCATCCATCGCAATTTTAAACGACCACTTGCAACTTCTGCCCTATCTTGTAAAGCTTGGCCGCGCAACGATAAATACGATCAAGGCAAATACGGCATTCGCCATCGGTGTGAAAATCCTCTTCATCGTGCTGGCTATTTTCGGCATGAGCCACCTCGCGCTGGCGATATTTGCAGATGTTGGCGTGACGGTGCTGGTGATTTTAAACAGTTTGCGGCTACTTAAATTCGGTGGAATGGAAGCGTTGCAGGCGCCGGTTTTAAAACCGGAAGCTACAAATGAATGCTGCGACGCTTGTTAAATTTCCTTTAAAAACAATCTTTTAAAAATCTTTATACTATTATGCAATTTCTTTTAAAAATATTAGTAATCATATTTTCATTTTCGATAGCTAACGCGCAGATGGCGCAGATTTCTGGAAAAATTACGCACGAAGGCGAAGCTTTAAAAGGCGCTACAATTATTCTTAAAGAAACAAAATTTGGCGCAATTTCCGACGACGAAGGCAATTTTCTTTTAAAATATATTCCTGCCGGAACGTATGTTTTAAAAACTACATATATTGGATTTGCTGATTTTGAAAAAGAAATCATTGTCAATCTACATGATTCATTATTTGTAGAAATCGGGCTTTCAGCAAAAGAACATGGCCACGAAACGGAAGAAGTCGTCGTAACAGCAACGCGAACAGCGCGAAATATTGACGACGTGCCGATCCGCGTGGAAGCTGTTCCGCAGGAGGAAATCGAAGAAAAAATCCTCATGCGCGCCTCAAGCGTTTCGATGCTTTTGAGCGAGCTTATCGGGATGCGATTGCAGACAACATCTGCCGCGAGCAATACAGCAAATGTACGAATTCAGGGTTTAAATGGTCGCTATACGCAGATACTGATGGACGGAGTGCCGAATTTTAGCGGAATGTCATCGGGCTTTAGCATTGTGCAGTTGCCACCGTTGAATTTACGCCAGGTGGAAGTTGTCAAAGGTACGTCGTCGGTTTTGTACGGAGCTGACGCAATTGCCGGAGTTGTAAATTTCATTACAAAACGCCCATCAGAAGAACAGGAAATCAGCGCACTCATCAACCAGTCCACCCTTGGCGCATCGGACGTTTCCGCATATTACGGCCACAAGCCGCTTGAAAATTTTGGCTACACCTTCCTTGCGAACTATAATTATCAAAAGAAATTTGACGCCGATGGCGATAATTTTACTGATCTAGCGGGTTACAATCGCTACAGCATTTTCCCGAAATTTGTTTACGATTTTTCAAAAGATTTTATCGCAACGCTAAATCTTGGCTTTACCGGCGAAGAGCGTGAAGGCGGTTCGATGGGCAGCCCCTTTGGCGAATACACGGAAGAAAATAATTCTACACGCATGAATGCAGGAATCCGCACGGACTGGATACTTTCTGAATCGTCGCTTTTCACGTTTAATGCCACAGGAATGCAAATGGTGCGCGATGCAGACTATGGTGGTTATCTTTTTAAAGCTACACAAAAGATTTTGTATTCGGATGCTCAATATAATACAACTTTTGAAGCAGCCGGTAAACACAATCTGCTTTTTGGCGCAGCATTCAATATTGACGATTTAAAAGATCGCACACCCGAGCAGCCGGATAATACACGCGACCTCACCTACCGTTTTTCCGACGTCGGGATTTTCGCACAGGAAGAATATAATTTTGCTGAACACTGGACAGCGCTTGTGGCGGGACGCCTGGATTTTCACAATGAATACGGGACGTTTTTTTCGCCGCGTGTGTCGCTGATGTACAAGCCGATCCATGAAATTACCATGCGTATCTCAGGCGGGCAGGGCTTTAAAGCTTCCACGCCATTTGTCGAAGAAGCTGAAGAGCGCGGTTTTAAAAGGATTTTTATTGATACAAAAGGTTTGGTTGCTGAAAAAGCACGAAACGCGCAATTTGATATAAACTGGCGACAGGAATTAGGCGCATTCGCGATAAACATAAATGCACTTGCCTTTGGAACAATGATCGACGATGCGATTTTCGCGCATTATCACGATGACAATCCCGCTAATACCTTTGTCCATGTGAAAAATGTAACTGGCGAAACTTTCTCACGCGGCGGTGAGATTTCCGGTAATATCGGCTACGGGGATTTTAAACTTGTGCTCGGCTACACGTACGTTTATGCCACGCAGGTAAATGAAACAGAATTGGGAATTGATAAATACGAGATCGAGCTCAATCCGCGCCACGCTGCAAATATCGTGCTGATGTACGAAAATGACGAGCTTGGTATAAAAGGAGGTTTTGAAAACTTCTATACGGGTTTTCAAAGATTAGACGATAACGCAGAGTTTGGCGAACGGTCAAAACCGTACTGGATCACCGGTGCAATGATCGAAAAAGCATTCGGGAATTTCCGCATTTTCGTGAATTTTGAAAATATTTTTGACACGCGACAGACACGTTTCCAGCCGACGAATATTCATAATACTACAACCGGTTCTTATCAGCCGCTCCCAATTTTTGCACCGCTCGAAGGACGCGCAATTAATGGCGGAATTAGATTTGTTCTTTAAAAATTACTTTTAAAACGTTTTTAAAAATGGAAATTGCAGAAATCGAAACGCTTCGCTTTCCTATCGGAAAATTTGATAAAAGCGGAGAAATTACGGATAACGTTTTAAAAACTTGGATTTCGGAAATTGAGGAATTGCCTGAACAATTGCGCGAAGCGACAGCAAATCTGACTGATGAGCAACTCGACACACCGTATCGTCCGGGCGGCTGGACTGTTCGACAGGTAGTTCATCATATCGCCGACAGCCACATGAACAGCTTTATCCGTTTTAAACTTGCGCTGACGGAAGATATGCCGACGATAAAGCCGTATGAGGAAGCGCTGTGGGCAGAGTTGCCGGATGGGAAAGATATGCCGGTTGATATGTCATTGCAGCTTTTAAAAGCTCTGCATGAGCGTTGGATAGTTCTTTTAAAAAATTTGTCAGATGAGCAATTGAATAAAAAATTCATTCATCCTGACTCCGGCGAAGTTCTTTTAAAAACAAATATCGGGATTTACGCGTGGCATGGCAAACATCATCTTGCGCATATCACTTCTTTAAAAGAACGTATGAACTGGTAGTTTTTAAAAGTAGTTTTTAAAAATAGAAAAGCCCAAGAGAAATATTCTCAAGGGCTTTTTTTTAATCTGAAGTTGTTTAAACTTTTTAAAATTTGTCGTATTATCCCTCTGTCCTACGGACATCTCCCTTAAAAAGGGAGATACAAACTTAGAGTATCCCCCTTTTCAAGGGGGACACGGCGAAGCCGAGGGGGATTCTGTCGTAGTTTTAAAAGTTAAAACAAGTTTTCTTTTTAAAAGAATTATTTTCCAACTGCTACGATTTCCACGCGGCGGTTTTGCTGGCGTCCTTTTTCTGTCGCGTTTGTAGCAACAGGATTATTTTCGCCCATTGCGTTTACGGAAATACGGTTTCCGTCAAAACCATTTTTTACCATCCAGCTTTTTACAGCTTCAGCACGTGCTGCTGAGAGCCCTTTGTTTGTAGAATCTCCCGCTACTGCATCTGTGAAACCGTAAAGACGAACCCAGCCGCCGTTATAGCGCTGATTGATTGATGCTGCAACTTGCTTGAGATCTGCTTCTGCTGCTGCGTTTATATCAGCTTTGTTTGTGCCGAAAAGTACGTTGTCACCAAGGGAATACACCGTATAGCGATCATTTCCACGAAGCGTAATATTCTTTCCGGTAATTTCAGGATACGTAATATCAGGCACGTTCAGGTCAATATTTGCCCAGTCGTATGTTGCCGGATCAGTTACAGGATTTGGTTCATCACGACGGACTACGGCAGTATCCTGAGTAGCTACATCGGGAACCTGTTCTGCCGGTTTTTTTTCACATGCTGCAAATACAACTGTTAGTGCAAGCGATGCAAGAAGTACATTCTTTTTCATTTCATTTTCTCTGGTTGATTTTTAAAAAATTTAGCTCGCCAATAAACCAATCATATCAAGCATTTAGTTCCTTTTAAAGCTGTTGTAAAAAATTTCAGGAACGTTTTAAAGAAAATTTCTCTTTATACTTACATCTTTTTAAAAACTTCGTTGACTTATACAATGACCTCACAGAAAACTGCTCTTATCACCGGAGCTTCGGGCGGAATTGGTTTGGAACTCGCACGGGTTTTTGCAAAGAACCACATCAATCTCGTCGTCACCGCACGCAGCAAAGAAGCACTCAGTATTTTAAAAAGCGAGCTGGAAAATGATTACGGAATTTCCGTAAAAGTAATTACAGCGAACCTTTCCGAATACGAAAATGCAGAAGATATTTACAACGTTTTAAAAAGTGAAAATATCCAGGTGGACTATCTTGTCAATAATGCCGGATTTGGCGATTACGGTAAATTTCACGAAAGCGACCGGGCAAAGCAGGAAGCGATGATCAACCTGAATATTACAGCACTCACCTCTCTTACCCATCTCTTTTTAAAAGATATGATCCGGCGTAAAAACGGCAAAATTTTAAATGTGGCTTCTACGGCTGCATTTCAGCCGGGGCCGCTGATGTCTGTGTATTATGCAACTAAGGCATTCGTACTGCACTTTTCAGAAGCAATCGCAAACGAACTCCAGGGATCAGGAATTACTGTGACAGCGCTGTGTCCGGGCCCGACAGAATCGAATTTCCAAAAAGCGGCGAATGTAGAAAATTCACCGCTTTTTAAAGGAAAAATCCCAACTTCGCGCGACGTTGCCGAATATGGTTTTAAAGCGATGATGGCTGGAAAAACGGTGGCAATTCACGGAATGAAAAATAAGATACTCCGGCAGGCAGGAAGAATTGCGCCAAGAAAAATACTTACTGCCGTTGTGAGAAAACTCCAGGAAATGCGATAGTTTTTTAAAATTTTTAAGAAAGATTACTTTTAAAAGAAAAATGATGGAAAATCCACTTGTCATTATTCTCATTCACGCAATTTCAATCCTGCCCATACTCGGAATTTTCTGGTATTTAAAAAAATTTCCGCCGAAGGAGATCAATAGCTGGTACGGCTATAGAACGCCAAGTGCTATGCGAAATCAGGACACATGGCAGGAAGCCAATACATTCAGCGCCAATCTGATTTTTAAAGCGATGTTACTATCACTCATAGTCAGTGTTCTCTCAATCTTCCTTTTTAAAGGCGAAATCTCAATCCTTATTTCAACGATCTTTATGGTGGCGGCGCTTTTTGGCGGAATAATCGCAACGGAGATCCGCCTGAAAAAACTTTTCAATAAAGATGGTACACGAAAAGAAAAAGCTCTGTAATTGTTTTAAAAATTACAGAGCTTTTAAAAGATTTCTTTCAAACGTTTATGCTGTGATTTCTTCCGGCAGAATAATGTGGTTCACTTCTTCCGCGTGTTCCTCCAGCCAGCGCTCTGCGTCAATCGCCGCAATACAACCAGAACCTGCCGCTGTGATCGCCTGACGATACACCGAATCCTGCACGTCACCGCACGCAAAAACGCCGTCAATATTCGTGTACGCTGACTTAGCTTTTGTCACAATATAACCGCTTTCATCCATGTCAATCAGCCCTTTAAAAAGCTGCGTATTCGGCTTGTGGCCAATCGCGACGAACGCACCATCAGCCGGAACATTAGTAATTTCGCCTGTCACCGTATTTTCAATATCAATATTCGTCAGCTTTTTTGCACCAAAATCATTCACCGTTCCACAGAATTGCTTTACCGTTGAATTTAAAAGGAATTTAATTTTCGGGTTTTTCTGCGCGCGCTCCAGCATGATCTTTGAAGCACGGAATTCCTCACGGCGGTGAATAACTGTCACGCTTCGCGCATATCGTGTTAAAAAATTCGCCTCTTCCATCGCCGTATCGCCGCCACCGATCACGAAAACATCCTGGTCTTTAAAAAAGAAACCGTCACACGTAGCGCAAGCCGAAACGCCGTAACCACCGTACTCCACCTCGCCGGGAACGCCAAGCCATTGCGCTGTTGCGCCGGTTGCGATAATCACAGTATCACTTGTAAAAACTTTACCGCGGTCAGTTTTCATCGTAAAAGGGCGTTTTGAAAAATCAATTTCCGTCACAACTTCATAAATGGATTTCGCACCAAAGCGATGCGCCTGCTTACGGAAAATATCCATCATTTCCGGCCCCATTATCCCTTTTTCAAAACCCGGATAATTCTCAACTTCCGTCGTAATCGTCAATTGCCCGCCAGGTTGGCTGCCTTCTATCACGGCCACGCTCAGATTCGCGCGCGACGCATACAATGCCGCCGTAAATCCAGCCGGCCCGGCCCCTATAATTATCACTTTAAAATGCTCGCTCATGTAAAAATTCCTCGTATATAATTTTGTCGTGTCTAATTTTTAAAACTTTTTAAAGCCCTTGCATTCCTTTTTAAACCCGCCATTTTCGTTCTTTTAAGCGGACTCTTTTTAAAACGCGCGGAAAAATCTTCCTGCACGAATTCCTCGATTCTTTTAAAAGAAAGCGTCGTTTCGTTATTTCTCGGCTGAAATTTTTCCTCACTCGCCGGCTTTTCAAAACGGTTCCACGGACACACTTCCTGGCAGATGTCACAGCCGAAAACCCAGCCGTTGAGATTCTGCGCGATTTCCTGCGGAATTTCCACATCCGGCTTCGCTTCGATAGTCCAGTATGAAATACATTTTGTCGCATCCACCACGCGCGGCTCGACAATTGCCTGCGTAGGACACGCTTTTAAACACGCCACACACGTTCCGCACATGTCGGGCTGCGGCGAGTCTGGTTCAAGTTCTGTGGTTGTAATTATCACACCAAGAAAAAACCACGAACCGATCTCACGGTTTAAGATATTCCCATTTTTCCCCTGCCAGCCAATTCCCGCGCGACGCGCCCATTGTTTTTCAAGGATTGCTCCGGTGTCAGTGTAAAATTTCGTTTCCGCACCGGGAGAAAGCGTTTTTAAAATGTTGGATAATTCTTCTAATTTCGGCGGAATGACCTCATGGTAATCATCGCCCCACGCATAACGCGCAATCTTACCTTCATCTTTTACAACATTTTCGTGGTGTTTGGTGAAATAATTATACGCCACAACGATGACTGATTTTGCACCGGGCAGGATATTCCTCACGTCCTCCCGCTTTTCCAGATTTCGCTCCATGTAGCCCATCGCACCGTGATAGCCACGATCAAGCCACGTTTTAAAAAGCTCTGTTTCCTCGCTCATGACATCTGCTCTTGCAATTCCAACTGCTGAAAAGCCGAGTTGTAAAGCGGCTTCTTTGAGTTGGGTTGTAATTGTGCGAATGTCAGACATTTTTAAAATCAAAGAACTTTTAAAACTTTAAAGCGAAAAAATTTTCCTTTTTACTTTTACCTTTTTACTTCAAAAAACTACATATTCTGTGCCCATTTCGGCTCTTCCTTCGTTGGTTTTTCAAGGTAAACGAGATTTTCTTCTTCAAAGACCTTGTATGTTTTCAGTTTTGTGTGGCCTCCGAGCGCGCGCCCGGTTTCTATCGAGTAAATCCAGCCGTGAAGCGGGCAGGTAACCGTTAAATCCTCATCGATATATCCTTCAGAGATCACGGGTGAATGCTGGTGCGGGCAGATATTTGAAACAGCATAGAGTTTTTCGCCGACAACGCGGAAGATCGCAACCTGCACTTCGTAATCAAAAAATATATTTTTTCCCCGGTTTTTAAAAAGTTCGTCGGACTTGCACACCTGTAGATAGGTCGTACCATCGCGCTCCATTTCGGGGAATTTTATTTCCTCAATTTCTTCATCATCGTCGTAAAAATCGTCGTAGTTCATCTATTGTACCGGCTTTTAAAATTCTTTTACACTTTAGACGCTTGCTTTTAAAAAATCATCTCAAATTAATATTTCGTAATTTCTACCACTTCGCCTCTGGAAAAACCCTTCTCCGTCTGCAACACGTATGCCGCCTGCGTGAAAGCATCATGCTCAAAGCACACCAGCCAGCCTTCCTCGACGATCTGCGGCAGGAGCTTCTTTTTTTCTGCCATCGTCGTCAGCGGGAAATTATCATAGCTCATTATATACGGCACCTGGATATGCGCGGCTGTAGGCATGAGATCTGCCGGAAAAATTATAGTCTGCCCGCCATCAGAAACCTTGACGATCTGTAAAGCTTTTGTGTGGCCGTGCATCGGGATAACGGAAATTCCTTTAAAAATCTCGCCGTCGCCGTCGAGCAATTCCATCATATTATTTTTAAAAAGCTCGTCATAATTTTCTTTTAAAAACGATGCCCGATCTTTTTCCGTTGGATTTTGCGCCCAGGCGTAATGTTCTTTTTGGACGTAATGGCGCGCGTTTTTAAAAGTTGGGACAATCTCTCCATTTTCAATTTTCGTTGAGCCGCCGGTGTGGTCGAAATGAAGATGTGTGAGGATTACATCGGTAATTTCATCAGATTTCACCCCGGTTTTTAAAAGCGAATTTTCAAGAGTATAGAGTGAATTGTCAATTCCGTAAATTTTCGCAAGCTTTTCAGGCATTTTTTCGCCGTTGCCTGTGTCAACGAGGATTTTTTTGTCGTCAAATTGAATTAAGAGGCAACGCGCAGCCATCGGGATACGGTTTTGCTCGTCGCCGGGATTGTATGCTTTTGACCAGAGATTTTTCGGCACCACGCCGAACATTGCGCCGCCGTCAAGCCCGAAGCGCCCGGTTTCTATTGTGTCTATTTGAAATTTTCCGAGTTTCATTTTATGTTTTAAAAACTTTATAAAGATGAGAAAGATAGATTCCCGCCTGCGCGGGAATGACAACGTAAAAAGATAAAATTATTCATCAAAAAGGAAAACTCCTTCTTCGTAGTGACGCGCTTCCTTTTTAAAAACTTTTTCCGTGAGCCAGTTTTGCAGCCAGGCGTTTTTTTCTTTAAGCGGTTTTTCTTCTTTTAAAATATCCAGCGGAATATTAACGTGAAGGGCTCGACCGGGAATGATGTGGCGCGTAATACCGGCCGGCAGAAGATTTCCGCTGAGCGCGACTTCCTTAATTTCATCAGGCGTGAACCACGGGAACATCATGACGGCAGAAAATTCATATTCAGCGGAAATTTTTTGCAGATCCTGCTGGATCACGCGGTAAATTTCACCAATTCCTGTGTAGGATTTGACGATTTCTTTTAAAAGCGTAACGTGCTCTGTGAGTGATTCGCCGTCTTTTAAAACGATGGCGGAATTATCCGGCAATAATAAAAACCCGACAACTTCCCTTTTTAAAAGTAGTTTTTCGGCTTCGTGCAGATTTGTTTTAAAAGATTCAATTCCTTTAATTCCACAAATTTCACTAACAATATCTTTTTCGCAACGGGGAAGAATATGGCCCCACGCACCAAGAGAAATCTTTTCGCCGGGATATTCCACGACCTGAACGAGAATATCGGGGTAGCCGACGTTTTTAAAAGATGTGGACCGGGTAGCCCCATCAAGAACAACGTACTGGCTTGTCCCATCGCTGTTGTGGATCTCACCGACGATTGGCGGATTGCGCAGGATGCGGCTTTCGAGGATCCTGCTTTCAAGCCGTTCGACGCGTTTTGGGTCGGTTTCCTCGTGGAGCAGAACGTCGCTTGTGCGCACGATTCGCAGATCTATATCGCTGAGACGCATGATGATTTTTAAAAGTAATTACGCAGTACGATACAAAGATACGAGAAAGATTTTTACGAAATTCACTATGGTTTTAAAGAAAATTTCAGGAATAATTGGAAAATTTAGCAAAGCTCGTTAGTTTTGAAGATTAAAGTAACACCAGAGTTGCGTTCAATCCTTTAAAAAGACACTGCAATTCTTTAAAGCGAGTAACATTTTTTAAACATAATTTTCAACCGGAGTATTTTTTAACATGGGAACAATGACCCGAATGCGGCATATCTCGCCATATTTGCTAGGATTTATATTACTTTGTTTCGTCGGATTTATGGTGATGGCCGATATGGGCGTCGAAAATATGGGTCGCGGCAGTGTAAGTGAAGGCGATCCAATAGGCAAAGTAAATGGCGAAGAAATTTCTTATAAAGATTTTGAAACGCGCGTAAAAGAGCAGCTCGAATATCAGCAGCAGCAGGCAGCGCAAACCGGACAGGAAGTAGATGATGCGGCTATCCGCCAGGCGATCTGGGATCAGATGGTGGAAGAAGCGATACTTCGTCAGTCAGCAAAAAAAGCAGGTGTAACGGTTACAAATGAAGAGCTTCAGGATGTAATGCTTGAAAATCCGCCTGATTATTTAAAAAAGCAGTTTACCGATCCGCAGACACAACAGTTTGATAAGCGCCGCTATTTGGAGATTGTTACCAATCCTGATAAGATCCGCACGCTCATTGACCCGCGCTCGGGAGTAGATGCAAATAAGGCGGTAAATGATTTTAAAAAATATTTGCTTCGCGTACAGGATGCTATTTTACAGCAGCGTATGTCCGAGGCCATTCGTTCTATCGCGGCTACTGCCGGCGGGATTTCTTCGCCGACGTACCTTCAGCAGCAATTCGTATCAGAAAACAGCACAGCGGATGTAAATTTCGTGCTGTATGATATTAATAAAGTAGATGACAAACTGGTAACAGTTTCCGATGCTGAGATTCAGTCGTACTACAATGCAAATAAAGAACTCTATAAGCAAAAAAACGTACGGAAGATCAAGTATGTAACGTTCCCGCTTGAGCCGTCAAAGATTGATTCTAATATTGCAACGAAGAAAGTCAACACGATCCGTATGGAACTTGAAAATGCAGCAACGCCTGAGCAGAAAAGCGCTGTATTCAGCAAGTATTTCGATCAGTACGGCGGGAAAACAAATGATTTCACTTTGGTTGGTAAAGTTGACCCACAGAAACTGCCATATATTGCAAAACTTCAGCCAAATGAAGTTACAGGCCCTGTTACATTATCTACAGGAACATATTTCTTCCGTATGGATGAGCGCAGAAGTGGCGAGCAGGAAGTAGTAAGCGCATCTCACATCCTTATTAATTTTGGCAATAATAAAGACAGTGCCAAAGCCGAAGCAAATAAGCTCCTGGCGCGTGTGAAAAAAGGCGAAGATTTTGGCTTACTTGCTTCCCAGTATTCACAGGATAAGGGTTCAGCTGCTCAAATGGGCGATCTTGGATTTTTTGGAAAAGGACAAATGGTAAAGCCATTTGAAGAAGCAGCTTTTGCTGCTGCTCCGGGAAGTATCGTTGGGCCGGTGGAATCGGAATTCGGTTATCACATTATCAAAGTAAAAGAAAAACAGTCCGACGAAGTGAAATTCAGTGAAATTGAAAGTGTGCTAAACGTAACGACAGCTACCAAGAATGCTTTGTACCGTGATGCTTTTAATTTTAAAAGCCAGGTAGAAAGCGGCAAGCAATTTGACACACTTGCGCGCCTTTTAAAGAAAAATCCGGTAGAAACAGTATTCTTTGAAAACAATGCGCCGATCCTTGGCTCACGTGCTATTACAGATTTTGCTTTTGATAATAGCGTCGGCACAGTATCAACCCCAATGGAATTAAAATACTACGGTGTGGTCATTGCGCAGGTATCAGGCGCACGCCAGCCGGGGATCAAGCCGCTTGAAGATATGAAAGAAGAGATCAAAAGCCGCCTGATGCGCATTAAAAAGCTGGATATGCTAAAATCAAAAGCACAGGAAGTTTACAATAAAGCGCAAGGTTTTGATATTCTTGCCCGCGTCGGTGAGATTGACCCGACACTCGAAGTTCGTACCGCTGCTAATACAAAAAATAATGGACAGGTACAGGGCGTCGGTTCGGATTTTGCGTTTACTTCAGCTGCATTTACAGCTCCGGTCGGTAAAATTCACGGGCCGGTTCGCGGTGAGCGCGGATATTACATTATGCAGGTCACAAACCGCACGATGGCTGATGCAAACAGGGCGAAAGCCGAATATCCAACGCTTTTCATGCAGGCCAGAAATTCAGCCCAGTCATCTGCATATACGCAGTGGTACACAGCTGTAAAAGAACGCGCTGATATTGAAGATTATCGCAGCAAGTTTTACAAAGCATATTAAGATTTGTTCTTTTAAAAGCAAAAAGCCCTTTTCAACGAATTATGAAAAGGGCTTTTTCTTTTTTGGCTTTTTCCTTTTAAAGGATTTCTTTTAAAAAACTTTTTAAAATTCTTTTAAAAACCTTTGTGAAGTTCTCTCCTTCCGAGCTTTTCGATATGGCAACTCCCGATGGCGGAGCGCTCGGCGTGGAAAGCGTTGAAGAAGCGTATGGTTTTTGTGAAAAAATAGCAACAAGCCATTACGAGAATTTCCCCGTCGGCTCGCTGTTAATTCCCAAAAAGCAGCGTCCGCATTTTTACAGTGTGTATGCATATTCGCGGCTGGCGGATGATATTGCCGACGAGCTTTCCGATGATCCTGAGATTCGTTTAAAAGCATTAAATGACCTGGAAAATCTTTTAAAAAGTGAAGCTTTTAAAAATGGAATTTGTAACAAAAAGTGTAATCCGGTGTTTCTTGCATTAAGGACGACGATTGATGAATTACACATTCCACAAAAGCCGTTTTTAAAACTTTTGAAAGCATTTCGCCAGGATATACTTTTTGAGCAGCCGGAAACTTTTAAAGATTTGACTTCATATTGTGAGAATTCTGCAAATCCCGTCGGTGAACTCGTGCTGCGTATTTTTAGGTTATATAATGAAACCACGGCGGAATATTCTGATGCAGTTTGCACAGGGCTGCAGCTTGCGAACTTCTGGCAGGATTTTTCAATTGATTTGCCGAAAGCGCGTCTGTATATCCCGCTTGAATTTTTAAAAAAGTACGGACTTCAAAAAGATAATTTGCAGGAACCGGAAAATTCCGCTAAATTCAGAAAATGTCTTGACGAGCTTTTAAAAATTACGGACGAATATTTTTTGAAAGGAACGGAACTTCTACCTTTTTTAAAAGATAAGCGACTCCGGCTGGAGATCGCAATTACCATTGAAGGCGGGCGAATGATCACGCAAAAAGTCCGCGAACTTGGCGCTGATGTACTTTTTAAAAGGCCGGTCTTAACAAAAAAAGATTATTTTTCCATTGCATTCAGGGCGCTACGCAACATATTCTCTTTTTAAAAGAAAGAGTTCATAAATGAGTTCAATTACCATCGCTGATTACGAACATACATCGCCGTTTACGCAGCATCCGAAGACGAGTTTTTATTACTCGTTTTCGTTCCTGCCAAAGCACGAGCGCGAGGCGATCAATACATTCTATTCGTTTTGCCGCGAAATTGACGATATTGTTGATGAATCCCCTTCCACGAATGCTGATGCGATTTTAAAAAAACGTGAGCGGCTGGCGTGGTGGCGGAATGAAATTGAGCGTTGCTATGCTGGCGGAACGGTCAATCCACTGATGTTGCCGCTTTATACGGTGATTAATCGTTTTGCAATTCCAAAGCAGTATTTCCTGACGGTGATAGACGGCTGCGAGCGTGATCTGCTTCAAAATCGATATGAGACGTTTGCTGATTTAAAAGAATATTGTTATTCGGTGGCAAGTGTCGTCGGGCTGGCTTCGATTGAAATTTTCGGTTATAAATATGAAGAAACGAAGGAATACGCTATTAATCTCGGTTACGCATTACAACTGACGAATATTATCCGCGACGTAAAAGTGGACAAAGACCGCGGCTATATTTATATTCCAAAGGAAGACCTGGAGCGTTTTAAATATTCCGAAGAAGACCTGATGAATGAAGTGTATAACGATAATTTCATCGAACTCATGCGCTTCCAGGCGAGGCGCGCACGCGGATATTACGGCAAGGCGCGGATGGCTTTGCGTCCGGACGAGCGTATTACGATGTTTGCCGCAGAGATAATGGACGCGATCTACTACCGGCTTTTAGAAAAGATCGAGTTGAACGACTTTAATATTTTTGAAAAGAAAATAAAAGTAAATACGGCACATAAGATCTGGATCGCCGTAAAACTCTGGATGTACACACGCGCATTTGTCGGGCGTTTAAAAAATACAAATGAGTAAATGGAATAAGTAGAATGAAAGTTTTTAAAAGCATACAGCATAATCTCTTTTTTCGTAATTTTGTAATTCTTTAAAAATCTCCTCAGAAAATCTTTTAAAAACCCGTATGAACATCGTTTTCACCGCTGAAGAATTACAGGAAGTCGAGCGTATTAAAAACCTCTATCCCGACCAGAAAGCAGCCATTATGCCGGTCATGTGGATGGCGCAGAAAAAATGGGGCTGGCTCTCGGAAGATGTCATGAAGTATATTGGCGAGCTTTTAAATCTGCCCTACGCGCATGTGCTGGGTGTGGCAAGCTTTTACACGATGTATTTTAAAAAGCCGATGGGCAAGCATCACGTCCAGGTTTGCACTAATGTTTCGTGTATGCTGCGCGGTGGCGAGGCAATTTATGCGCATGTTTCAAAAAAATATGGCATCAGGCACAATCAGCGTACCGAAGACGGCGTGATCTCGCTTGAAGAAGTCGAGTGTATGGGCGCATGTGGTGGCGCACCGATGATCGTAATAAACGAAGATTTCTACGAAAACGTTGATATTGCACAAGTTGAGGAAATTCTCTCCAAACTCAGCTAAAATCTTTTTAAAAGCTTTTTTAAAACAATGAAAACGGCAAACCGCGCAAATATCACAAGTACGATCCTCCTGCTCGCGACATCAATGATGTACGTGCTGGATTCGCTTGGCGGCGGCATGCTTTCAAAAACCCTCGCCATTATTCCGCAGCGCGTCGTGGAAAATCTGGAATTGTGGCGGCTGATCACATTTCCCTTTGCCGTACACAGCCTGAGCGGAATGCTGTCTTTAGTATTTTCTGTGTATTTTCTCGCGCCACGACTTGAAAAATTATTTCCGAAGCTGCTCTTCCCTATTTTACTTTTGCTTTTTGTTGTTTCACAGGGACTTGCCACAACATTCTTTTTTCCAAAGGAACAGACTCCTTTTAGCGGCGCTTTCGGGCTTTCATTTTTTATTATGTCGCTTGCTGTATTCACACAGCCGCGTGCGCGAATGGCTGTCTGGAGTAATTTCCGCATGAGGACCGTAGCGCTGGTGATAGTCCTGATGGCGCTGTCAACTGCATTCACAGCTATTGAAACGATCACTCATGCTGGAAACGTCTTTTTTTATAATACATTTTCGTCGGGCTTTGGCTCGCTGGCCGGTGTTATTACAGCATATTTGTACAGCCGCTTCTCTCAGCTTTCCACAGCAGCCCGTCGGTTCCCGGCGCCGAGCCGCGAAGTGTATAGACAATCGCCGCTTCCTGCAATGGACCCATTCGACGCCGTTCTGAGCGAGCAGCCCGCACAAGCCATTAACGCACAATATTCATCTCCTAATGCCGCGCAGTATTTCCACGAGGAATATGCCAATGATGAAGAGCGCTTGAACTCCATTCTCGACAAAATTTTGGAACAGGGAAAATCCTCTCTTCGCCCCGACGAGGAAGATTTTTTACAGGAATATTCCAAACGGATATAATCTCTTAAAAAAACTTTGCAAAGCATTTCTTTTTAAAAAGAAATGCTTTTTTACTTTTAAAAGGAAATTTTCTTTTAAAAGAATGGTTTAGTTTTAAAAGAACCTTTTAAAAAGGAAAATTACCATGAAAGAAAAAGTATTATTTGAAGGAAATCCACCGCTCAAAGCTGTGTGGAATCCGCTGAAACGTAAAGCTCAATTTATCAAGATCACATCGCGCAGGATCGTACTAACAGAAGGGCTGATCGGGCGCGACGAGATCGAAATTGCTCTGCTTACCATTCGTGATGTGGTAATGAAGCAGTCGGCGCTCGGCAGGGTTTTTAATTACGGGGAAATCCACATCCGCTCTACCGATAAAGTCAATCCGCACATTCACTTTTACATGAAAAAACCGCGCAAATGGCGCGAGAAAATCTCCAATCTCGTGCAGGAAGAAAAAGACCGCAGCGGGCTTGATTATCAGGAAAATGTGTAATTGAGCTTTGGGCGATAAGCTTTGGGCGGTGAGCTTTTTAAAACGCATCGCAAATTTTTACTTTTACCTTTTTACTTTTTACTTCCCTCTTTGCAACTTTTTTCCTACCTTGCGTCACTTCTTTTAAAAGCCGGAAATACTTTTTAAAAACCGATGTCAACCAATTCGCAACAGGAGCGCTTTCTACAACTGCTGAGCCCGGTGGAGAAATCCCTGTCGCACTTCTGCCGCGCCATGACGCGCAATACTGACTCGGCGCGAGACCTGATGAGCGAAACGGTCCTGATCGCTTTTGAAAAATTTGACACGCTGAAGGATGACATTGCTTTTAAAAGTTTTCTCTTTACGATCGCCCGCAGAATTCATCGCAGAGCGCGATGGCGGAAACGATTTTTCGGTGAATTTGATGAAGTGTCGGCGGCTGATATTCACGATAATAATTCTTCACCGGAAATTTCGACTGACGCTGCACTTTTATATGAAGCTCTGGAAAAGCTGCCTTTTAAAACGCAGGAAGCAGTTATTCTTTTTGAAATATCAGACCTCTCGCTGGAGCAGATCAGGGAAATCCAGGGCGGTTCACTTTCCGGTGTGAAATCGCGCGTCACCCGCGGGCGGGAAAAACTTGCAGAGATTTTAAAAGCCGATGTGGAAATATACAGAACGGGATTTTTAAAAACCGACGGATCAAATCTT
>JAZKFS010000061.1:0-2897 GCA_040386315.1 Bacteroidota bacterium | reverse complement strand
TTATTCAGAATGATCCCGTCGGACAACTTGCAAAAGACGGAAAATGGTTTGAAATGAAAGAAGAAGGTACGCTTAATATTACAAAACTTGATACAATAAGTAAAAGTATATCCGGAACTTTCCAATTTACTGTTCAAAATAACAGTGGAATAAAAGTAACTGTAAGTGAGGGGAAATTTAATCACTCGTATATTTTAAGAAATTAATACTTTTTAAAATTAGCTTTCAAAAAGGTGAAGTTTTTACAACAACTTCGCCTTTGTGCGTTTTAAAAGCAGGAATGTCGTATTTTTGTTGATTGTAAAAAAGAAACACGCTTTTAAAAAGATATGAAGAAATATGAATCGTGGGGGCGCTATCCGCGCGTGGAGCATTCGCGTGTGGAGCGTGTGCTGTGGCGCGACGGGCTTCCTGATTTGAGCAATATTGCCGAAACAATTCTGCCGTACGGCTACGGGCGCAGCTACGGCGATTCCTGCCTGAATGAGGGAGCCGCGCTCCTCGATATGTCGCAGCTCAACCGCTTCCTGGCATTTGATGCGGAGCAGGGGATTTTGCGCTGCGAGTCGGGCATGCGGTTTGACGAGATTTTAAAAGTTATCGTGCCGCGCGGCTGGTTTCTGCCTGTCACGCCGGGAACGAAGTTCGTGTCGGTCGGCGGCGCGATTGCCAACGACGTTCACGGCAAAAACCACCATTCGGCGGGGACGTTCGGCTGTCATGTTCTACAGTTTGAATTAGTCCGAAGCGACGGCAAAAGCTATATTTGTTCGCCAACGGAAAATACTGACCTTTTTAAAGCAACGATTGGTGGGCTTGGGCTGACGGGAATTGTGACGTGGGTATCATTTTCTTTAAAAAAGATCCACAATCCGTTCATCGAAATGGAGAATATCAAATTCTCGCACGTGGACGATTTTTTTGAAATCAGCGACGAAGGTTTTGAATCGGTGGTGTCGTGGATTGACTGCTCGGCAACGGGCAAAAACCTCGGGCGCGGACATTTCACACGCGGAAATCATGCGGGGCCGCACATTACAAAGGAAACCCCGGGCGAAATTATGCTGCCGTTTCCGATAGACGCGCCGGAATTTCTTTTAAATAATTTCACGGTGAAGGCATTTAATTCGCTGTATTATCACCGCCAGATCCCACAGAAAAAATCAGCCGTCGTGCATTACAACCCGTTTTATTACCCGCTCGACATGATAAACGGCTGGAACAAAATGTACGGCAAGCGCGGCTTCCTGCAATATCAGTACGTGATACCATTCAACGGCAACGAAAAAGCCGTCACGCGCGACATCGTGAGCCGCATCGCTAAGGCAGGAACAGCGTCATTCCTCGCGGTTTTAAAAAAGTTTGGCAATATTCAGTCGCCGGGAATTATGTCGTTCCCGCGTCCGGGTGTTACGCTCGCGCTGGACTTCAGCTTTGGCGGTGATAAAACGTTAAAGCTTTTAAAAGAACTGGACGAAATTATTATGGAAAATAACGGTGCCGTGTATCCCGCAAAGGACGCGCGCATGTCGCCGGAAAGTTTTAAAAAGTATTTCCCGCAGTGGGAATATTTTTCACAGTTTATTGACCCGAAATTCTCGTCGAGTTTTTGGCGAAGAGTTACTTCGTAAAAGTTAGTGAGTGGGTGAGTTTTGTGAGTACGGTGAGTGATAATAATAAACTTTGCGTACCTTTGCGAAACCTCCGCGCACCTCTGCGTTAAAACTTTTTAAAGAATCTGCGCGATGCCTTAAAATGCAGGGAATTTCTTCCTTCGACTGCGCTCAGGATGAAATTTTAAAAAAGAATTTAAAAACAAAAATCCAAAATACATGAAAAAAATCCTCATCATCGGCGCAACATCCGCCATCGCAAACGAAACCGCAAAACTTTTTGCAAAGGACGGCGCAGAGCTCTTCCTCGTCGGGCGCAGCGGCGACAAACTCCAGGCAATTGAAGCCGATCTGAAAGTGCGCGGCGCAGTGAGCGTTGCCAGCCACAAGCTCGATTTCACACAGCTCACGGGCTACGAGGAAATGATCCATGCGGCAGTCAATACACTTGGCGGAATGGACGCCGTTCTTATCGCACACGGAACGCTGCCTGACCAGAAAGCGTGTGAGCAATCGCCGGAGAAAATGCTGGAAGAATACACCGTCAATTGCACCAGCTTTTTAAAACTTCTCACGCTGCTTGGCAATTATTTTGAAAAGCAGGGGAAAGGCACGATTGCTGTTATTACGTCAGTCGCCGGCGACCGCGGACGCCAGAGCAATTACGTGTACGGTTCAGCAAAAGGAGCGGTGAGCTTGTTCTTACAGGGTTTGCGCAATCGTTTAGCGTCAAAAGGCGTGAATGTTTTGACAATTAAACCGGGATTTGTTGATACGCCGATGACGGCAGATGTACCGAAAAATCCATTATTCGCCAGCGCGCAGAAAGTGGCAAAAGGGATTTATTCAGCGATGAAAAGCGGGAAGGATGTTGTGTATCTGCCGGGCTTCTGGAAGCTTATCATGGGAATTATCAAGTCTGTACCGGAGCGGGTTTTTAAAGGATTAAAGCTGTAAAAAAGATTCTATACTTCGACAAGCTCAGTATGAATTTTTAAAAAGATTTTTAAAAACGTTTTAAAACATAGTGTCTTTTAAAAAGTATCTTTTTCTGCTTTTCGGCATTGCAGCTCTCCTGCGAATTATTTTCGCGTTTGGTTTTCTCGGTGCAATGCCACTGACTGCCGACCCGCTTTCCTATGCGCAGGAAGCTCTTAACTTTTTAAAAGAATTTCCGCCTCAGCGCCACTTTTTCTGGCCTCCGGGTAATTCGCTTCTCATCGCACTTTTTTATAAAATCTTCGGTACAGGACTTTTTGCGCCGCGTATTCTGACGATTCTTAT
>JAZKFS010000060.1:0-2821 GCA_040386315.1 Bacteroidota bacterium | reverse complement strand
TGAGCGGGCAATCGACGACTACGCAACCTGCGCTTTTCGTCATGCTGGCAATCGTACTTCTGCTTTTTTCTGCTTTTAAAAACTTCCGCTTTTGGAAAATCCTGCTTCTCGGAATTATCCTTGGTTTTAGCTGCCTGCTGCGTCCTTCTACATTCAGCGTAATTGGAATTTTGCTTGTTACCGGAATATTTTTTCTTTTTAAAAATCGTGTATTTCTTTCGCGTTTTAAAAGTTGGATTTTTGGGGCGATTGTCGGAATAGCAATAATTGCTGTAATGATTTTGCCTGTGATGAAATATAACGCGCAATACAATGCTGGCTGGACGATTTCCACGAATAACGAGCTGAATTTTCTTTTTGGCAATAATCCGTACACGCCGCATTACAAAACAAGTCACTTCGGGCAGCGTGATATTGACAGTTTAAAACCGGAAGAAACGAAGTATTTTAAAAAGTTTATTAAAGGAGATCAGCGTTTGCTGACATTGGAGGAGCGGCAGGCAGTTTCGCGGGAAGCGTGGAGTTATATTTTTAAAAACCCTCATATTTTTGCGCTGCGCACCTTCAATAGAATTCGCGCATTCTGGGGACCGGACTACGCGATGTCACGCGGGATTCAGATGTTTTATGGGCTGAGTTTTAAAGAACTGCTACCGCTGTTGTTTTTTGAATCCGGCGGCTATATCCTGGTGATGATCCTGGCGATTTCGGCGCTTGTTTTTCTTTTTAAAAATGGATGGCCTTTTGAGGTAAAATTCCTACTGCTGCTGACAATTGCGTATCAGCTGCCATATATGGTTGCGTTTGCATCCGCTTCATATCATTTTCCGGTGATGGGTTTTATGATGGTTTTTGCGGCGTTCGCATTAGAGAAGGTTTTAAAAGGGGAGTCGAAGGAATTGTTTTTAAAACGGGCTTTTGTGATCTCACTTATCATTTTCCTTTTCATACAAATCGAATATGCATACTTTATTATTCTGATGGTATAGATAAAAGGCTTTTAAAAGAAAAAACGCCTGCACTTTTAAAAGAACAGGCGTTTTTGATTATAGGTTTGAATGGCGTTCTAAGCCGTGGTGCCAAGATTATTTGTGATCGGGTCACCTTTGCCATTACCGTTTCCGTTTACCTGACCGTTAGCAAGTACGGTTTGCGGTTTTGAAACAGGAGCCAGTTCTTCGCCGCGCAGAAGTGCATCTAATTCAGGCGCATCAAGGATTTCGCGCTCTATGAGCGCTTTTGAAAGCTTGTGAAGGTTGTGAATATTATCACGCAGGAGGTTTTCTGCCTTTACCATCGCCTCGCCCAGGATCTTACGGACCTCGTTATCAATGACACGTGCTGTTTCCTCACTGTGCTCGCGTCCCTGGCTCATTTCACGCCCTAAAAACACCTCTTCATGTTTATTGGCATACGTTACCGGGCCAAGCACATCACTCATTCCCCATTCGCAAACCATTTTGCGGGCAAGACCTGAAGCTCGTTGGAGGTCATTTCCCGCTCCGGTATTAAGCTGGTTGAAAATTAGCTTTTCAGCAGCGCGTCCGCCGAGTAAAATAACCAGCTGCGTTTCAACATAATCTTTTGAGATCGTGTGTGAATCTTCTGTCGGCAAATGCCAGGTAAGCCCAAGCGCACGTCCACGCGGAATGATTGTTACCTTATGAACCGGATCGCTGTTCGGCAAAAGTTTAGCGACAAGTGCATGACCGATCTCATGGTATGCAGTTGTTTCTTTTTCTTTGTCCGTCAGCACCATGCTTCTGCGCTCAACACCCATGAAAATCTTGTCTTTAGCATTTTCAAAATCATACATCGTTACAATATCACTGTCACGACGTGCAGCGAAAAGTGCAGCTTCGTTAACGAGATTCGCCAGATCAGCGCCGGAAAGTCCCGGAGTTCCACGCGCAATAACTTTCACATCAACATCGGGAGCAAGAGGAACTTCACGAATATGCACACGTAGAATTCCTTCACGTCCCCTGACATCGGGCTTGTCCACAACGACCTGACGGTCAAAACGGCCCGGACGCAAAAGAGCCGGATCAAGAACATCGGGCCGGTTCGTCGCTGCGATGATAATTATCCCGGAATTCTGCTCAAAGCCATCCATTTCTACAAGCAATTGATTCAGCGTTTGCTCACGCTCATCGTGTCCGCCGCCAAGTCCTGCTCCACGATGGCGCCCAACAGCATCAATCTCATCTATAAAAATAATACACGGAGCATTTTTCTTTGCCTGTTCAAATAGATCACGAACACGGCTTGCACCAACGCCCACAAACATCTCAACGAAATCCGCCCCCGACATTGAAAAGAACGGCACATTTGCTTCACCGGCTACTGCACGTGCAAGCAATGTTTTACCAGTTCCCGGAGGGCCAAGCAGGAGAGCGCCGCGTGGAATTTTACCGCCCAGGCGTTGAAATTTCGATGGATTTTTTAAAAAGTCAATTACTTCCTGAAGTTCATATTTTGCTTCGTCCGCGCCTGCCACGTCATTGAATGTAACACGTTTTGCATTAGCATCCAATAATTTCACACGGGCTTTACCAAATGAAAATATACCTTTCGTACCGCCGCCACCCATCTGCATCCGGCGCATTACTACAAGCCAAATACCGATAAGGAATGCCCACGGCAAAATTGAAATTACCAGATCCCACAGCCCGTCGCCTGATTTCTCATAGCGCCAGGAAATACCTTTACTTGCCCATAAGGCCTCAGTTTGTGAATCTAATACGCCAAGTTTCGTTACAAAATTCTTTATCTCACGTGGCCGTCCGTCCGGCATCGCAGTGATCTTTTCTTTTAAAGT
>JAZKFS010000059.1:15683-21934 GCA_040386315.1 Bacteroidota bacterium | reverse complement strand
TAAAAAGATTTTTAAAACATAAAATAACAGAAATCAACTTGCAAAACTACACAAACCCGAAAAGTTTTGCGTAAGTTTTTTGCATGAGAACTCTTTTAAAAGCCCAAGAACAAAATTCCCCGCGTCTGTCATTCTGAAGCGCAGCGAAGAATCAACGTCAGAAGTTCGCGTTCATCCCGTCAAACGTAGATTCTTCGCTTCTCTCAGAATGACAATCGCTATTTAATTATATATCGTAACTTTTATAATTATCATTTCATAAAAAATGCTTTTAAAAAACTTCACACGATAATTTTAAAAAGCACTTTTAAAAACACAAACATTATTCGCAATTCCAAATTTATGTATATTAGTGTTTTAAAAAACTCCCAACGTCCATTTTCCGACTTTTAAAAATATGTCCACCGCAAACGATACACCGGCAGAAGCTCTCGACCTCGACGCTTTAAAAAAGCAGTTCGCGGACTTCCTGCGCGAAAAAATGTATCGCAATACGCAGGAGCGCTACCGCATCTTAGACCGCATCGCCGAACTCGACAGGCATTTCAGCGCCGATGAGCTATACGTCTATATGAATAACGCCGGCGACAAGGCATCACGCGCCACGATTTATTCCACGCTCGACCTTTTAAACAAGTGCGGAATCCTCGTCAAGCATCGTTTCCAG
Source organism: Bacteroidota bacterium (assembly GCA_040386315.1). Taxonomy (GTDB): domain Bacteria; phylum Bacteroidota; class Ignavibacteria; order Kapaibacteriales; family DASPKH01; genus DASPKH01. Next base: position 21,267 of record JAZKFS010000059.1, on the reverse strand, counting down.
GGCGAAAGCGCGCACTTCGAGCTGGCAAACAGAATGCCGCATCATGACCATCTCATGTGTAACGAATGCGGCCGCATCATCGAATTCCGTGAACCCGCGCTCGACGAAATCGCCCGCCAAATCTGCGAAGCCAACGGTTTAAAACCCGTCGAGCACTCATTCCAGATTTTCGCGGTGTGCAATGACACGTTGAATTGTGAATTTAATAAATAGGTTTAATAGACATTTAAAGAATTTTTTGTGAAAATTTTTAAAACCTTAATATTGTTAGCAGCTATCATTATTTTTAATAGTTGCTCAAATTCATTTGAACCAGATACAAGTGTTATTCAATCCCTTAATGTTGGAGATTATTGGATATATCACGTGCTTGTAAAGAAACTCCCTGATAATATAATTATTCAGGATGCTAGCGATACAACCTTCGTGGTTGGTCAGCAAGTGATTAATAATGAGACTTGGTACAAATTGTCAACATCATATCTCATGATTAATAAGGACGACGGGCTTTGGGGTAGAAAAGACTCTCTGAGTGCACCAGAATTTATTGCTCCCTATCCGACAACAGCTAACAGCCGTTATTTACGTTATAGTGACGACACTTCTCAAGTTTACTTAGTCACAGAATCAGTTAATACAGAAACTGAAGTAATCGCAGGCACTTTTACATGCAATGTTTATAAAGATGAGAGAATTGAACATGACAAAAAAGCCTGTGAGTGCATCCACCAAAAATATTATGCTCCAGGTATTGGTTTAGTAAAAGAAATTACTAAAACAGACAGAAGTGAAATTGTCATTCAATTAGTTAAGTTTAGCAAAAAATAATTTACGTAGAATTTAAACGAATTCAGCTTTTTAAAAATACATGGCAAAAAATTTAGTAATCGTCGAGTCGCCCGCAAAAGCTAAAACAATCGAAGGATTTCTCGGCAAGGATTTCATGGTGAAATCGTGTTTCGGGCATATCCGCGATTTGGCAAAAGGCAACGACGCAATTGACATCAAGAACGGATTTCAACCGCATTATCAGGTCACCGAAGACAAGGAGCAGGTCGTAAAAGATTTAAAAAAATTCGCGCAAATGGCCGATATGGTCTGGCTCGCAAGCGACGAAGACCGCGAGGGAGAAGCAATTTCCTGGCACCTCTACGAAGCACTCGATTTGCAACCTTTAAAAACAAAACGTATTGTTTTCCACGAAATCACGAAAACCGCGATTTTAAAAGCGATTGAAAATCCACGCCAGATTGATTACAATTTAGTGAATGCTCAGCAGGCGCGCCGCGTTCTCGACCGTTTGGTTGGTTTTGAGCTGTCGCCCGTTTTGTGGAAAAAAGTAAAGCCGTCGCTTTCGGCTGGGCGTGTTCAGTCGGTCGCTGTTCGGCTTATTGTTGAGCGCGAACGTGAAGTGAAGAATTTTGAAAGCTCATTTACTTTTAAAGTTACCGGCGATTTCTCCACTCAGGCAGAGCCAAAACGCACATTTGATGCCGAGCTTTTAAAGAAATTCGACCAGGAAATCCAAGCGGAAGAGTTTTTAAAACGCTGTATCGGCGTGAATTTCACCGTCAGTAAAGTTGAAGTAAAACCCGCGAAAAAAACTCCATCAGCGCCATTTACGACATCCACACTTCAGCAGGAAGCCAGCCGTAAGCTTGGGTTTTCCATTGCGCAAACGATGATGGTTGCGCAAAAGCTGTATGAAAATGGTTTTATTACATACATGCGTACCGATTCGGTGAATTTGTCAGAGCTTGCCCTCGATAATTCAAAAGCAGAAATTTTAACGAGTTTTGGTGACAGATATTTGCAACGCCGCACCTTCACGACGAAATCTGCCGGTGCGCAGGAAGCTCACGAAGCGATTCGCCCGACGGAATTTGGCCGCAAAACCGTGGACATGGACAATAACGCAAAACGCCTGTACGACTTGATTTGGAAACGTACAATCGCCTCGCAAATGGCGGATGCGCAGCTTGAGCGTACAACGGCGACGATTGATATTTCGACCGTGCCGGAAAAAATATCGGCTTCGGGCGAAGTTTTAAAATTCGACGGCTTTTTAAAAGTGTACATGGAGTCCACCGACGAAGAGCCGGAACCGGGCGAAGGCGATGCGAAAATGCTTCCGGCTTTAAAAAGTGGCGACGTTCTGACGATGCACAAGATGCTAGCAGCGCAGCGCTTTGCGAAACCTTCCGCGCGATATACGGAAGCTTCTTTGGTGAAAAAATTAGAAGAATTGGGAATTGGCCGGCCTTCAACATACGCGCCGACGATTTCGACAATTCAAAAACGCGAGTACGTTGTAAAAGAAGACCGCGAAGGGCTGAAGCGCGATGTGAGCTATATCACGCTGCAAAACGGCGCAATTTCAAAAGAGAAAAAGTCGGAAAATTACGGCGCGGAAAAATCCAAACTTTTCCCGACGGACATAGGAATGCTCGTGACTGATTTTCTTTTAAAGCATTTTGAAAATATCATGGATTACCATTTCACCGCCAATGTCGAAAAGCAGTTTGACGAGATTGCGCAAGGGCAGCAGCAGTGGAATACGATGATTGAAAAATTCTACGGGCCATTCCACGAAACCGTAACGAAAACATCTGACACAGCCGACCGCTCCAGCGGCGAACGTTCACTCGGCGCAGATCCAACAAGCGGAAAGCCCGTCATTGCGCGACTCGGACGCTATGGCGCAATGGTGCAAATCGGCACATCAGAAGACCCGGATAAAAAATTCGCTTCACTTCGTCCCGGACAGTCAATCGAAGACATCGGGCTTGAGCAGGCGATGGAGCTTTTTAAACTTCCACGTGTTGTTGGCGAGTTTGAAGATAGCGCGATAAAAGTTGCCATCGGGCGTTTCGGACCGTACATTTCGCACGCTTCAAAATTCGTTTCGCTCCAAAAAACTGACGACCCGTACACAATTACCGAAGAGCGTGCCGTTGAGCTTATCCTTGCAAAGCGCCAGAGCGACATTGACAAGACGATAAAGACCTACGCGGGCAATCCCGACGTGAAAGTTTTAAAGGGACGCTGGGGGCCGTTTATCGCTGTTGGAAAGGAAAATGTGAAAATCCCGAAAGACGTCAATCCTGAGTCGCTGACGCTGGAAGATTGTCTGGAATTAGCACGGAAGGAAGGCAAGGAATTGCAGCCGGAAAAAGTAAAAGCTGTAAAGGTGAAAAAAGCAACAACAGCGAAATCCGCCGCACCGAAAAAAGCGGCAAAGCCAAAAGCGAAGGCCGTTGCCGCCCCGACGGAGCCGACACGGCCAAGATTTACAATTCGTAAGAAGGCGAAGTAGTTTTTAAAACTTGATTTCTCGCGTCATCATTGCGAGGAGGTTTCCCGACGTGGCAATCTGATTTCTGCATCTTATAGCTTTAAAAATGCAGATTGCTTCGTCGAAGACTCCTCGCAATGACGGATTACAGAAAACATAAAAAAACCTTGTAGCTTTTAAAAGCCGCAAGGTTTTTCTTTTTAAAAACACTTTTTAAAAACTAATGATAATTAATCAGGTGGCGTTTCCACATTTCTTCCTTCATCTGGCGTTCGCGGCGCTGCTGCGAATTGTACAAACTATAGACCACCGTGCCTGCCGCCAGTGCTGCAAAAGCTGAAACTACATAACGCATAAGATTACTCTCCTTTTCGTTTTTGTGGTTTGATTTCATATTCACATCTCATTTTTATCTTTTTAAAGCGGGAATTTAACAAAACTTTTTAAAATAACCGTAAGTTTTTTTAAAAACCACTTTTACGGTTGCTGCAACCATGCAATCGCTTCTTCCTCTGTTTTAAATTGTTCCCGCTGCACATTATTCTTCGGGTCGCGTGTGGCATGGTATTGATACGTGTTCAGGTAAAACTTTTCAAATTTAGTTTCCGGCACGATGAATGCAAGTTTCCGCACGCCGAGTTGATAAAACAGCACATCCCCCTCTTTCGCCGCCCACTCAAGGTCTTTATAATCTACAATTAAAAGTTCGGTCGTATCCACAAGAAAATTAATAACCGGGTAGTCAGAATTCTTTTCCGCCAGTGTTTCAGCCACTTTATACGCCATCGCCCGAAACTGCTCCGTCCGCAAAAATCCATGACAATTCGCACGGATATATGGAATTGCCGCATTGAATTTCAGCGTTACCTGCTGGTCTGTAAAAACAATTTCTTCGTTTTCCGTTTCCATTTCCTTGTGAATTCTTTTTAAAACTTCCTGCAAATATAACGTTTCTGCGAACATTGTCTTTTCCTATTAGATTCCTTTTTTAAAAGCATTGATCAGTGCATTTGTCGAACTGTCATGGCCCGTCACTTCCCCATCACTTTCCAGTTCTTTTAAAATCGTTTTCGCCAATTGCTTACCCAATTCCACGCCCCACTGGTCAAACGAATTGACATTCCAGATTACTCCCTGCACGAAAATTTTGTGTTCATACATTGCAATTAATGAACCCAGAGTTTCCGGCGTCAGCTTTTTAAAAAGTATAGAATTCGTCGGACGGTTTCCCGGAAAAACTTTGTGCTGCGCTAATTCATCAATTTCCGACGCACTTTTCCCTTCTTTTAAAAGCTCCGCGCGCGCCTCATCTTCCGTTTTTCCTTTCATCAACGCTTCCGTCTGTGCGAAAAAGTTTGCAAGTAATTTTGCGTGATGGTCGCCAATCGGATTTTGCGATTCAATCGGCGCGAGAAAATCACACGGAATGAGCTTCGTGCCCTGATGAATCAATTGATAAAACGCATGCTGACCGTTCGTGCCGGGTTCGCCCCAGATGACCGGGCCGGTTTGATAATCAACAAGTTCGGTATCTTTTGTGATCCGCTTGCCACTGCTCTCCATATCTCCCTGCTGCAAATACGCCGCGAAGCGATGAAGATACTGGTCATACGGCAAAATTGCGTACGTCTCGCTGCCAAAAAAATTATTATACCAAACACCCAAAAGCGCGAGAATGACGGGCAGATTTTCGCCAAAAGGCGCAGTTTTAAAATGCACATCCATCGTGTGCGCACCTTCCAGCAATTTTTTAAAGTTTTTAAAACCAACGGCAACAGCAATCGAAAGCCCGATCGCCGACCACAGCGAGTAGCGCCCGCCAACCCAATCCCAGAACTCGAACATATTTTCCGTATCAATGCCGAATTCTTCCACCGCTTGCGCATTCGTCGAAAGCGCAACGAAATGACGCGCAACAGCTTCATTGCTGCGGTGCGTTTTTAAAAGCCAGTCCTTCGCGGTATTTGCATTCGTCAGCGTTTCCTGCGTGGTAAAAGTTTTCGAGGCAATAATAAACAGCGTCGTCTCCGGCTTCACCATTTTTAAAACTTCTGCTATATGCGTTCCATCCACATTGCTCACAAAATGCACGCGCAAACTCTGATCCTGATATGCTTTTAAAGCCTCGCAAACCATCACAGGACCCAAGTCAGAACCGCCAATGCCAAGATTCACCACGTCCGTAATTTGCTCACCTGTAAACCCGCGCCATTCACCCGAACGGATTTTTTCCGAAAAGCTCTCCATCTTTTTTAAAACCGCGTGGATTTGCGGCATTACGTCCTCGCC
>JAZKFS010000059.1:0-15673 GCA_040386315.1 Bacteroidota bacterium | reverse complement strand
CTACGATTACGGGTTCGCCGGAAAAATTCCGCAATGCCGTATGAAGAACTGCGCGTCCTTCTGTCGTATTGATTCTTTCGCCGGAGAACATTTGCTGAATTGCACTTTTTACTCCAGCTTCATCAGCAAGTTTTAAAAGCAGTTCAAGTGTTTCATCGGTAATTCGGTTTTTTGAAAAGTCGAGAAAAATGTCGTTAAAGCGCACGGAAAACTTTTTAAAACGCTCCGGGTCGTTTTTAAAAAGGTCGCGCATGTGGAGCGGTTCAACGCTTTTAAAATGGTTTTCGAGAGATTTCCACGCGGGAAGTTGAGTAAGTTTTGACATGACGTTTTTTAAAAGAAATTTATCAAATGTTTTTAAAATCTGCAAAATAAAAAAGCTCGCTTCTTTTAAAAACGAGCTTTTACAATTTACTTAAATTGCTGACAATTGTTATATATTATTTTACAATTACCAGCTTCCGTGTTTCTGAATATGGCCCGGAATTCATCGTGTAGAAATATACTCCGGCAGGAATATTTTCGAGCGTAATGATCGTTTCGTACTCACCTGCAAGTAAATTGTTATCCACAATAGTCGCTACCAATACACCAGTTGCGGAATGCAGATTAATGACAGTTCTTCCGTCAATTCCCACTCCGTAGTTGATGACGGCTTCATTGCTGCTCACGGGATTTGGATGGACTTCCTGCAATTGATATTGCGTGATACCGAGATGGATCAGCCGTGAATCCTGGAAACAAATTTCGCCGTAAGCAAATGAACTGTTGACGGTTTTAGGAATGATGCAGTTAAATCCTGTTTTTACATCGGAGATTTCGATGGCAGAACTATTTTCCTTTGTCAGGAATACTTCAAATTCAATCGTCATGAGAGAAGTTTTTAAAACGTTACTTTGTAATGCTGGGCCGTTTCCGGAAATTTCAACAAGTCCCGTGCTAAGAGGCGTGGTTGTAAAATTCCAACCCAGCAGCCCATTTACCTTACCAATATTCAGCAGCAGCGGATCAAACTTCAGAGTAAATGTGAGCGCTGTTACAGCAATTGTTCCATAATCCTCCGAAGTGAATTTCACGGGAACATTAATCTTATCGCCCGGTGCAACTCCGGTGACCGGATCAACGGCTAATTCGAGTGCGGCTGTTCTTGCCGTGCCGGAAACTTTGATATGCAGGTCCTTGCCAAAGCTGTTCTCTACTTTAAAATCAGCGCTGTAATTTCCAACTGCGGCTGGTGTAAATGTAACAGTAACATCTGACGATTTTAAAGGTGCAATGGTAAGCGAACCCGGTTGAATAGTAAATGCGCCCGGATTGCCTGAAACCTGCGTAAAGCCGGTTATTACCAGCAGCTCAGTTGCAGCAGGATTTGAAATGGAAATTACACGGCTTGGAGTTTCGCATGTCAGCGTCTTTTTAAAAGGTTCAACATCAATTTGCGTAATGTCAAGGCCTTCACCTGTAATTGTAACAAAAGTCGTATCGCGCGGATCTGATTCAGGCCCCGGCTTAGCATCAGAGATAATTCTCAGTTTGGCTATGCGCATTCCGGCAGCGGACGGTGTAAAAGTAACAGCTATCGGCATACTTCCTGAAGCGGTAATACTCAGATTAGTTTTTAAAAAGCTCGCACTTCCATCGAAGGTAAAATCATTTCCGTCGTTTTGGACAACTTCTATTTTTTCAATGTACAGTGACGAATCTTTACTAAGATTTCGCACCTGAACTGATATATTCTCAGCCGATGTAGTGCCGACTAAAACAGGTTTAAAACTCTGGTCTAAAGCTTCGATTACCGGCAGGAATCCGATCCCCTGCAAATTCCCTTTTAAAAGCTCCTGAACGCTGTTGACCTCTACTTCCACATTTGTACTTAAAAATCCCGTAGCGCTCGTTGGTGTGAATGTAACAGCTATTTCAACGCGGTCATTCTTTTTTAAAACATATGGGAAAACGATATTTGCGGGAGTTGTAATAGAATATTTAAAATCCTGTGAGGCAGGATCAGAAAGCTTGATACTATTGATAATAGCATCCACACTGTCATTATTTTTCAGGAATATCGTACCGCTATTGACGGTCAGCATCCGCTTAATGCCCCAGTCTTTATTATCAATGCTAAGATTTGGCTTCAGCCCATTACCACCCAATTGCGTAATGATTAGTCCACAATTTCCCAGTCCTTCATATTCTATATATGCCTGGTACGTTCGTGCTTCAGTTGGCGTGAAGGTTATTGTTCCTGATAGGCATTCATCGGGTTTTAAAAGAATTTCATCATTTGCGTCCGGCGTATGCGACAGGTATGTAACCTTAAAATAATTAGCATCATTGCCTTTTAAAAGCGGCTTTATTCTCACCGGCACCAGTCCTTTAAATTTAAATAAGCACGGTATCGCAGTTTTGGTATCGGTAATATTCAGCCCTACTGTGCCAAACGCAACAATAGGCAATGGATCGGTAGAGCATGGAGGGAGCCCGAATCCATTGACAGTGATCGAAGCAATCGCATCACATGAACCGAATATAGTTAGCTCGGCCGTACGAACTCCTTCTGCCGTCGGCGTGAATGCAAGCTCTATCGTAGTGGAAGAATCTACTTTTAAAACAATTCCGCTGATAGAAGAAACAGGTGTGAACTCTGTAGCATTCACTCCAAAGAATTTGGCACTGTCTAAAAGAATATCCATTGTACCGGTATTCTTTATCGTTGCTTTTAAAATCTTTTGTAATGGCTGCCCTACTGCAATACTGCCGATATCCTCAGCAGTAACGAAGGTTCCTGAAACGGAGGTGAGCTGTATGACCGGCGACTCCACTGAAAATACATTATCGCTGCTGTCACTTGAACCGGGAACTGCACCGCTTTTTGCGATAAAGGCATCGCCTTTTCCGCGCGTGGTCAGATCAGGTATTCCCGGCATATTATATGTCGGGTCAAAACCGGCTTTTAAAGTTGTAGTGAATTTTCCGGTGTAGTAATCATTCTGGTTTCCGTCAGTATCAAATTTCGGATCAGCGGAAAACTTTACTCCGGCTGGCAACTGTGGAACGATCACTGCATTATAAGGTGTAGCTGCCGGTATTCGCAGTATTACGGATTTCTCGGTGGCACTTCCATTCCCTAAGTTAATCGTAGAGGAAATACCTTCGACATTCACATAGTATTTGTAATCAATATTTACATACACATACTCAATTCCTTTATCCACACCATAGGCTACACGGCTTGCTTTGGAAGCGCTTCTGTATGCCGGCCCTCTTCCGTTTCCATATACCACCCATTGCGGAGTAGTGCTAATGCCATTGTATTTTGCTACAAAAAAATTAGCGGAATCATTATCCTGATAGCGCACCTGCTGCGAGCCAAAAAACGCGCCCTGTGTATGTGATCCCGACACATATACATTATTGGACGGATCAGTCACAACTGCAAGGGCCTGGTCATCTTTTGTGCCGCCTGCCGTAGCAGTCCAGAGTAAATTACCGTCCGTATCATATCTTGAAACAAATATGTCTTTTCTTCCTTTACTTGTAAGGGTTGGCAAGGGTGATCCCGGCGGGAATTCAATTGTTTCTTCAAAATGCCCGCCTATATAGGCAAAGAATTTATCGGCAGTAACATCAATCGCAGCGCTTCCATCATCGCCGGTAGCACCAAACTGGCGTGACCATAGCCATGACTTTTTCTGTGCCACTTCTACTTTTATACGATATGTCTTCCCTGTCTGCGGAGCTTTCCACTTATAGCTCAGTCCCTGCACCGCATTTGCGATCGGTATCCAGTTCCAGGTTGGCGAGCCGTTCGATGTACTGTAATAAAGATTCACCGGATCAGTTTTTCCGACCCCTGACCATTGGATATCAATAGTGTCACAGGTTTTAAAAGGAATGATCACATCTCCCGGCTTATCGCCATTTGGAGAGATCAGCCGCACCTGTGAAAGTCCGCCTACCAGTGTTATTCTCTGAGCACATGGCGTACTGTTTACAAATAATTCTGCCTGGCGGAAAACCTGGCTAACCTTCTGGTTAAATATTACCTTTACTTCCATTGACTGCCCTGCCGGCAGGACGAACGGAGTTGTTCGCGGTGAACCATTGACAGTAATACCACCTATCGTGAAAAAACCCTGCGGAAGGATCTCCAGGCTACTCACAAGAAAATCCGCGCTCTTGGCCGTAATTGTTACCGGAAGTATAGAATCTTTACCAATGGGTACGGCTCCAAATGACAGGATACTCTCTGAAGCCTGCAAAGTGGCAACTGTACGGGCAGGAACTGTAAAAACCTTATTCTCGGTCTTTGGAATAGGCACAAATGTCACTTCCAGATTTCGGATACGGTCAAACTCACTACACGTATATGGAGATACCCACTGGAGGTAGCATTTCTGAGTAAATTGTGTCTCAAGGGCAAGCAATTTGTAAATGTTCGCTAATTCCTGGCGGGTGTAAGCATTAAACGATTTTCCTCCGGTAAGTTTGGGTACTGTGTAGAGGAAATCATTAGTGGGTAGCGCCAAAGCTACCGAAAAGACCTGGATATTATACTGAAGCAATGAGTCAATAATTGCCTGTTGTTTTATATAAATATTCGGGTCGGGATCACCATCCGTCATAAATATAACCACCTTCCGAACTCCGGCGGGACGGCTTTTAAAAAGGTTGATCACGCCATTAAATTCATGCAGGAACGGAAGGTTGTAATTTGTCGTACCGCCGGCTTTGATCGTAAGAAGTGAATCACGAAGCGCCTGCTTGTCATTGGTAAAATTAATGACAAGATCGGAAAGAGAACCAAACTTTGTAATTGCCACAGTAGTCCTGCCGGCGAAGTTCAGATTATCAATAAACGTAACACCTGCATATTGCAGCCACTCTATCCGGTCTGCTTCGCCATTATAGGTCATATCCATGGAAAGGCTTCTGTCCATCACCAGGATGACACTTACTTCAGGATCGAGCTTCACTTCATCACATTTGGTTGAGACCAGCGCCGGATCAATCCGTGTCTCATTTTCAAACACTCTGAAATTAGATGCATCTACGTCAGTGCGCCATTTCCCTTCAGCATCGGTAGCAGTAAAATCAGCTCTCATTACCGGGAAGTTTGACGTATCAACCTTCGTAATAAAAAAATCAGCCCTCTGAGCAAAGCCGGTCTGCGAAAGGATCATCAGGCAAAAAAAACTGATCGCGGCGCGTAGAGAAAAGCTGTATATTTTTTTCATATTGTATATATAAAATGTACAAATATTTTTAAATTCTTTTAAAAAAAATAAGTATCCTTCAATATAATAATTTATTCTTTAAAAACCGCATTTTTAAAATTCATCTAGTACCATTTTATTACCTGACGTTTTATAATCATGTTATTTTTAAAACATTTATACTTTTAAATCATCGGAATTCCTTTAAAAATCAATACATTTTAAAAACAAAAAGGAGCAGTTCTTTTAAAAACTGCTCCTTTTAAAAAACGCCTTTTAAAGACTTTTTAAAAACTATTTATTCCGCACATCCAACAGGTATTGTCCGTCCACCTGTCCTGTCAGTTGCTCCACATCTGCCATCGCTGAGATATAATCATAGATCGCCTGCGCACGATTCAGCCGCGCCTGGCGTAATTGCAATTCCGCATCAGTTATCTCAAGCTGGTTTCCAGTTCCGGCTTTATAGCGCGTCTGCGCGATCTCATATCCTCGCTGCGCCTGCTGCATAGTCCGCTCGCCCGCTGCTATACGCTGCTTCGCCACCTGTGCCTGAAGCAAAATTGACTGTCCCTGCGTATTTAAAGATTGCTTTAATTGCTCGATCTGCTGCTCGCTTTTAAGCACTTCCACCTGCGCCTGCTCTACACGAGCGTCAGTTTTAAAACCATCAAACGGATTATACGCAAGCTGCAATCCAACTGCCGAAGTTGTTACAGTATTAAAATTAAAGTCATTCGCCTGTCCCTGGTAATTAAAATTTCCGAAAGCAGAAATTGTCGGGTAATAATTCGACTTCGAAACATCTATCAGCTGACGGTTAAAATCTTTTAAAAGCTCCAGCGCTTTAATATCATAATTTGCGATAGCCGCCTGCTCAAGCACTGCTTCACGCTGAATTTCCTGCACATTGCTCATTGTCATCAGGTCGCCGGAAACCTCTACATCCTGATCATCATCCAGACCAAGCGTTAGTTTTAAAACATTTTTTGCATTTGTATAGGCGGCTTCTGCCTGCAAAACCTGCGGGCGAATATTTTCCGTTGCGACTTCAGCGCGGATCTCATCAAATTCAGCGGCAACGCCCGCACGATACAGAGAGCTAACATTTTTTAAATTAGACTCGGAATACGCGAGGCTCTGACGCGAGGTCGAAGCAACTTCCTTTGCATACAGCGCCGCATAAAAAGCGCGTTTCGTCGAAGCGATCGTCCGTGCAACCGTTCCGCGCATCTGCTCTCGGGCGATATTGGAATATGTTTTTGAGGTTTCAATTCCTTTAAAAACAGCAGAATTAAAAATTACCTGCGTTACCTGCGAACCCAAAACAAACGAATTGTCCTGCCCGATCGGCACCTGGTTGCCGTTAAAAAATATCACGGGAGTTTTTAAATTTCGCGTGTAATTACCGGTAATATTCAGCGATGGATACACATTCCCATACTGCTCGGCGGCAGACGCATCAGCCCTTTGGATATTCAGGCGGGCAATTTCCACATCACGGTTATTCTCCACGGCGAGCTTGACAGCATCATCAATTGTCAGGGTGCGGGTTTGCGAAAAAGCGGAAATAGTAGTGGCGAAAAAGATAACCGGCAATGCCAGTTTTTTAAAAGATTTCATGAACATCATCATATATTTTTAAACAAAATCATAGCGTACAAAATTACAGCTTCGGATACGAATGACAAAGGAAAAAAGTTTCAAAGAAACGAAAAAAGTTTTTTCAGTTTCCATTTCAGCAAAAACAAATCTTTTAAAAGCTTTAAAAACAATGAGTTTTAAAATTCCTTTTAAATATAATCTTTTAAAAACATTTCTGCTTCGCCCAGATTTTTAAAAACAAAATCCGCATCTTCTTTTAAAAAGTCACCGATCAGGATTGTTTTCACGCCCGCAGCGTTTCCGGCCTGGGCATCACTTTTGCTGTCGCCGATCATCCACGAATCTTCCTGGTCAACTCCCCATTTCTCCATCGCTTCCAGGATCATTCCCGGCTGGGGCTTTCTTTTAAAACTATTCGCCGTCGCCAGATCTGCGCAGTAAAAAATATCATCAAATTGAAATCCCGTTTCTTTTAAAAGCTCCGTTTGCATGTGTTCATGAATTTCTTTTAAAACTTCTTCCGTCATCAACCCCTTGCCGATTCCCTGCTGATTTGTGATGAGAATTGCAACAAAATCGTTTGCCTTCACCTTTTTAAAAAGTTGAAAAAAATCCGGCAGAAATTCAAATTCATCAATAGAATATACATAGTCGCCCATTTTGCGCCGATTAACAATTCCATCACGATCAAAGAAAAATGCTTTATTCATATTTTTTAAATGGAAGATCAGGGTGCAACTCAATAGTTTTAAAAACTGTTAGAATGGTACAGCAATTTTTTAAAGCCACTCTTACAGAAAGAACCAATGAAAAAAATACTCGCATTTACGCTCATGCTTTTTATGGCATTGAGCATCACAGCACAAGCCGGACATGGAAATGATAAAGGCAAAGGGAAGAAAAATGCCAGTCCCGGTAATAGTGCTTTTGGCCGCAGCCACAAAAAGTCAAAAACAAAAACTGTTACAGTTGTCACTCCGGTGCGCTATGTAACTCTTGCTCCCGGCACAATTGTCGTTCGCGATGGCCGCAGCTATTATGGCAGCTACGAACTGATAACAGTATCAACAACCGAACGCTATTATATCAATGGCAAAGGCAAAAAAGTGATGGTTAAAATTAAATAGTTTTTAAAACTATTAAAAAACTACGACTGCTGTTCTTTTAAAAAGAATGGCAGTTTCTTTTTAGAGTTACTTTTTTAAAACTTCTGCAATCGTTTCATCCAGCGCTTTATCAACTGCCTCCCACGAATGATTTTTCTCAATCAGCGCTCGCGCATTTCGTGCAAGTTTTATCCGCAGTTCTGGATTTTTTAAAAGCTGAATAATATACTGTACCATTTCATCATCATTCTGCGCGATCATCACTTCTTCACCGTGCCGCGCTGCAATTCCCTGGATTCCCGTCGGCGTTGTTACAACAGCGCAGCCCGTCGCCATCGCTTCCAGCACCTTATTTTGAATGCCCGACGCGCCTTTATGCGGATGCACAAAGACCGCTGCCTCGTGAAGAAATTTCTGCATATCCGGCACATTTGTGTGAAAGCGAATGCTCGGCGAGGCGAGTTTTAAAAGCGATTCCGGCGTATCGGCCCCGGCAAAATTCAGCTCAATATCAGGAATTTCTTTTTTAACACGCGGAAAAATTTCTTTAATGATCTTAAGCACCATCATCTCATTAGAATACACATCAAGCTTGCCAAAGAACAAAATTCCGCGCCGATTTTCATGTGAATATTCGGCTTTAAAATGATGGATATTCGTACCGTTGGTGATCAATCCATATTCGGCACTTGCGTTTAAATCCCACATTGCATCAATATCATGCTGCGTTACCAGTGTCGTAATATCAAAAAAATTGACGATGTGCGGTTCGTATTTTTTCAGTTTAAAAACTTCCCACCGGCGAATAATTTTCTGTTTTAAAGTCCCACTTGCTTCAAAAGAACGCGATTGGTACATCGTCCTACAGTCTTCCGCGATCAAAATCTTTTTAAAAGGTTTATCTTTAATATATTCTGCCGTTCGCATGAAAAATGCCATTCCGAGGTCAAATTTTTCTTTTCTACAAAGTTCATCAACAAGCTTTCTGCCTTCGGGCTGCGTAAAAAAAGCGATTTCCAGCGGGAGTTTTTTTAAAAGGCGGAGAAGCGTTGTGAAAGCGGCTTTTAAAGGTTTTAAAACAGCAACGTGAACATGAATTCCAAGCGATTCCAGATGCCGGATATTCTCTTCGCCGGGATGTTTTATCGGGAAACTGACAAAGTGGACGTCATGATTTCGCGCCAAATGTTTTAAAAGATGGTAGCTTTTAATGCGGTCGCCGCCGTGCGTCGGGTACGGGAATCGTGGCGAAAGGAATAATATTTTTAGCCGTTGCGGTGTATCGGGCATGAAGTTTTTTAAAAGAATTTCACTCGGTTTCCGGCTCATCCTCATCGCCCGGTGCAAGCATAAATCTGTCGGTAATTTCCTCGCCGATGCCATCGAGGAAGCGCGATGGTTTTGAAAGTACGTAGCCCGTTTCGCGGTCAAAGATGTTCGTCGGATAGCAAATATACAAAAGTTCTTTGGCACGCGTGGCAGCAACGTACATCAAGCGCAATTCTTCTTCCAGCACGTCGTTGTTTTCAAAGGCGCGCGTGGAGGGAAATTTGCCGTCAAGCGCCCACAAAATGAACACCGTATTCCACTCCAAACCCTTCGCGGAATGAATCGTGGAAAGCGTCAGATATTCGTCCTCAATCGTTGCGCCTTCTACGTCCGTTACGGATTCCGTTGGCGGCTCCAGCGCCATATCGCTGAGCAATTCGATGATGGAAGTATAGCGCTCGGCAATCATCAAAAACATCTCAATATCTTTCCAGCGCTTGGCGAAATCGTCATACTTTTTCTGCATTATCGGGCGGTAATATTCCGCCAGCGAAAAAATCTTTTCGCCCAACTGCCGCTTGTCTTTTTCAAGGTCGCGCAGAGTTTTAAAAAGTTCTAAAACTTTTTCTTTTCCGCGCGGGATTTGCTGTAATTCCGCATCTTTAAAAAGCGAAATTGTGCCTTCAATAATCCCATCAACAACATTCGCCGCTGTGCGCGGCCCAACATCCTTTAAAAGCAGCAAAACGCGGTGCCAGCTAATCGCGTCACGCTGATTGACAAGTATGCGCAGGTACGCAAGCATGTCCTTCACATGCGCCGTTTCGATGAATTTTAAACCGCCGAATTTGCGAAAAGGAATATTCGCGCGCGTGAGCTCAATCTCAAGGTCGAACGACAAATAGCCCGAGCGGAACAACACCGCCATATCTTTTAAAGCAAGCCCTTCCTCGCGCAATTCCAGAACGCGCTGCACGACGAATAGCGACTGTTGGCGTTCGTTTTCAGCAGAAATAATCGCGGGAAGTTCGCCTTCTTTGCGTCGGGAATACAGTTCTTTTTTATAACGCGTCGCGGCCTTCAGCATCATTTCGTTGGCGAAGGTCAGAATCGGCTGCGTGGAGCGGTAATTTTCCTCAATCGGGATAATCGCACAGCTTTTAAAAGATTCCGGGAAGCGCATGATATTTTCAAAATCCGCGCCGCGAAACGAATAAATACTCTGCGCATCATCGCCCACCGCCATCACGTTTTCGCGCTCGCCTGCAAGCATCGTGACGATGGCGTGCTGGAGCTTATTCGTGTCCTGGTATTCATCCACCATGAGGTAATGATACTGGCGGTGCATGGCCTGCCGCGCCTCGTGCGACTCTTTAAGCAGCGAGTATAGATGCACGAGCAGGTCGTCGTAATCCATCATGTTATTGCGCTGCTTGTACATCTGGTACTGCTGCAGCACGTCCGTGATATTCGCCACCTGCTCGGCAAACTGCGGGTAATCATTTTCGATAATATCGGCAAGCGGGCGCGTGCGGTTGATAGATGCGCTGAGCATCGCCTGTAGCGTCTGCTTCATCGGGAAACGCTTGCGGAGCTGGTCAAAACCACGTTGCGCGCGGATGAGATTTATCGTGTCCTCGGCATCGCCCTGGTCGAGAATCATAAAATTTCTTTCAAAACCCACGAGCGGCGCAAACCTCCGCAGCGTCTGGTGCGCAAATGAGTGAAACGTACCGCCCGAAACCCGTTCGCAGCGGCCGTCGAGCAGGAGGGCCGCACGGCGCAGCATCTCACCCGCCGATTTCCGCGTAAACGTCAGCAGCAGAATGCTCTCCGGCTGAATATCATCCTCAATGAGCCGCGCCACGCGATACACCAGCGTGCGCGTTTTGCCCGTGCCGGCGCCTGCCACGACAAGCGCCGCGCCATTCGTGTGCATCACGGCCTCGTACTGCGCGGGATTGAGCTCCTCGGCATAGCGAATCCTATACTCACGCCTGCGAGAGGCAAGCTCTGTATTTTTTTTTAAAACGAGTTTTTTCAAAATCTATATTGCTTTAGCTCTTGACATTTAAGTTTTTAAAGAGCTTTAAGACTGTTTTCACTCTCAAGATATTGTTCAAATTCAGCCAGCATTTTCTCAGATTCTTTAAAAGTAATCGGCAACAACTTTTCTGTTTTTAAAAGCTGAATTCCCCTTTCTATAGCTGAGTAAACTTCGTCAAATTTCGGGGGAAACATACTAAATTTCCATTGCCTGCTAATACTATCTCTATTCCAAATAAATTTTTCTTTTTTATATTTTTTGTGCAATTCTTCAATCTCACTCCACTTTAAAAACCTGCCATTCTTTTTTGGATTGAACAGAATATCAATTTCAATAATATCAGTTTCATTTGTAGAGCTATAGGCATGGAATTTTAAAAGAATCTGAAAGCCATTAATTATTCCAATTGCTATTCCATCTCTTTGCTCAAATCCTATTGCGTAAAAATCTTTAAATGGTGATTTATCCAGCATTTCTCTTTTGTGTTTTGGAGACCATTTTTTATCGATAAAAAGGTAAATTGAACCAATAAAAAGCGTTAAAACAATTACTATTAATAAACCAATAGCAATTGATTCCCAAAGTGGAATATTTCTTTCTCCAACCAAAGATTGAAAAAGAAAAAGACACCCAATCCAAATAAATGTAGATAAATAATATTTCTTTAAAACTTCTTTCATATTCAACTTTTAAAAATCTAAACCCCCTCCGCCAACCTCACCAATTCCCCAACAGTTTTCCAATTCCGCGTCGTCGCCGTCACTTTCAGCTTGCTTTTTAAAAAATCCCCATCTGCTCAACTTCATCCGGCATCAGCACTTTTAAAAACTTGTGCCATTCGTCGAAGTCCACATGAATATTTTCATTTTGGCTGAAGCGGTCAAGCTCCTGCCGCAGAGCGCTTTCCGTGAGCGATGAAGCAAGTTTTAAAAGGTCAATCCTCATTAAGACATCTTTTGTGAATGTCCGTTTTGCATCAGGAAACGTGATTGACTGCAAAAAATGTTTTGATGTTTCGCTATTTAAAAGTATCGCCGTAAATACTGCATGTTCCAGTTTGTCAAAACCAAGGAAATAGCATGTGTCGTCCAGCATTACCGGCTTTCCATTTTGTGGCAGAACCAGTTTGAAATCAAATGTTTTATACAGTCCTGATATTGAAACCTTAAATGATTTAAAAGAATAATCGCCAATTCCGAAAATGGAAAATGGCGGTTTATTTTTATAAATACTGGATTTACGCGCCTCAAATTGCTCTTTATTTGAGGAAAGATAGGAAAAGGTTTTTGGAAAATTCGACTCGATAGTTTTGGTTTCCTGTCCTGTTTTCCTTTGCGTAATGATTGTAAATTTTCGTGTTTTATTAATGACAGGTGATTTTAAGTCAGAACTTTTTAAAAGACCGAACACCAAATCTTCTTCAAGTGAAAATTCCTCATCACGACCATTTTTAAAATGCCCGTTCACACGGTCAAATTCCATTATTGCAGAGCAGTCATGTTTTACGCCCTGGCGCCATTCAAACTGGCAAATTCCATCAATTGCATTCGTAGATTCATAATGGTCAATATCAGAAACAAATTTAGCTCCAACCCAGCCAAATCTATTAAGCAGAACCGAATTTTTATAAAAATCAAATTCCTCACAATCATATTCAGAAACACCGTTTAAATCACACGTAAACAATGATGCTTCAACCGAAACATTAAATTCTCTTTTGCTGTCAATAGAATGTTTTTGTAAATCAGAAATCCTGAAATTGCGCTGCTTTTGGTCAGAAACTATATTTTTAATAACAGAATTTTTCACTAAAAATGCGAGTTTACCTTGGGAATTTTGAAATGCTTCAAGCATCATCAAAGTAATATATTCACCGATGTCAAAATTTCCCTTTCCGGTAATTGCTTCAATACCCGACGCATTTTTAAAATTTGATTTTGTGGGTAGATTCGTTGATTCCAGCACACTTAGTTTTGAATTAGTCACCCACGGTGGGTTACCAATAATGAGAATTTTTTTGGAAGAATTTTCACAAGCAATACTTTTAAAATCAAAGTCAAAAACATTTTTGTGAAAAATTGCTATTTCAGGTTTCTCGACAGTTGGATTTTCAAGAAAATGATGGAGAATTGAGAATTTCGTTTCCCATACGTATGGTTTGTAAATCTCAACAGCATAGATTTTTTCTACCTTTTTAAAGGTTTTCAAAGCTGCAAGTATAAAAGCCCCTTTTCCACAAGTTGGCTCAACAATAATTTGCGGTTTAGCTAAATTTTCTTTTAAAAAGATTGCAACTTTTTCAGCTAAATCGCTATTCGTTTGGAAATCGCCATATTCAGTGCGGTCAGGTTCTTTTAAAAGATTTGCATTCTTAAGAACGAATTCTTTTAAAGCCTCAAAATCTTCCTGATTTTCAAAAAAATTCCGAATACCGCACACGTTCAAGAGAGATTGATTTACCTCTTGAAAATCGAATATCCAGTTTAGATTCTTTTTAAAAAAATCGAAAACGTTATCTGAAATATTTGCGTGAAAAATATTCATTTATTGAGGTTTATTATAGCGAACGATTTTTGCAATTCCATCAATATCATCAGCCAAATCAACAATTCTTTGATATTGCAATCTCCATTGG
This sequence comes from Bacteroidota bacterium, assembly GCA_040386315.1. Taxonomy (GTDB): domain Bacteria; phylum Bacteroidota; class Ignavibacteria; order Kapaibacteriales; family DASPKH01; genus DASPKH01. Next base: position 1,798 of record JAZKFS010000059.1, on the reverse strand, counting down.
AGAGCATTAGAAATCGTCAAATATCCCTGAGCCGGTGGAGTTTGTAAAATTTGTTCTGCTAAATTCTGCAATGTAATGTCATCCGCCGGAATATGTTTATCATTGAGATAAGCGACAATATCAGCAACATTTGCCTTATCCTTTATCATTTCCCGCAAACGATAAGTAGTTGTGTAATCAGCAGTTCTTTCTTTTGAGACGAATGAGCAGCTAACAAAATTCAAAATAGCAGTTTTTGAAGTAGGATCGTCGGTTTTATCATATACAAACACAAGAAGATTATAGCCCAAGCCATAAATCTTTTGCTTTGCATCTTTAAAAGGACAGGACGATTGTGGTTGTTTGATAGAAGTTACTTTAATATCAGTACAAATATCTTCAGAAGGCAAGTCAATTCCGGTAGCAGAATTTCCGATTTGCACCTCATACTTTTCTTTTAAATGCTTCTGAAAACTCTGCTCAATAAGTGTTCCTACAGCTTTGCCATCGGTAACACCAAAAAGTTTTTCGTGTTTAAATTGGGATTGAGCAACACAAAATATTTGTGCTTCTTCAATCAATATTTGAATCGTTAATTTTTCTTTCATGTGAATTCTTTAAATAATTAACTTCTTTCAGTTAACCTGACCATTTTCCCAACCATTCCCCAATTCTATCGTCATTTTCCCAAAATTTACGTAAATTTACACCATGTTTTTAAAAAACAAACTATCGGGACTGACAGGCGCATATTTTAATTGGGCGTAAAAAGAATTCTTTTTAAAAAATTATTCTTATATTAAGGTTTCGTTATATGCGTCAATGCTGAAAAGCCGCACCATATTATTTTCTTTTCAGCATATAGTAATTGTTACACTACAATCATTTTTATATGGATTCAATTACACAGGCGAATATACCTCAAGCTACCATATTCCAACATATACATCGCAGCACAGAGCCGGAACATGTTGAAATATATGAAGTTGATCACTTGAAGAGAATCCTTGATAATCGTAGAACACAATTACTTATAAAAGATTATTCTGACCGTATTGCTGCATTATTTTGTATTATTGTTTGCAGCCCGGTTCTACTTTTATCAGCTCTTGCTGTGAAATTATCATCACCCGGCCCGGCCCTTTTTAAACAAAAAAGACGCGGTAAGGACGGTGATGTATTTGAGTGCTATAAATTCCGCTCTATGAAAATAGTTGCTCTTTCGGAAAATACGGTAAATTTAGAAGAATTCGGAATGCTTGTGAAGATCAAGGATGATCCCCGTATTACCCGTATTGGAAGGCTTCTGCGAAAAACCAGTATTGATGAATTGCCGCAGCTTTTTAATGTTTTAAAAGGCGACATGAGCTTTATAGGCCCGCGTCCTTTGTTACTCCATCACATTGATCCTCATCCCCAGTTCCGGCAGCTCCGGTCGCTGGTAAAACCCGGGATCACCGGTATCTGGCAGGTAAAAGCCCGGAGCAATCAGAACACAAGCGCGCTTTCCATGCAGCCGTATGATCTGGAATATATTGAATCTTTTAGTTTATGGTTAGATATAAAAATTCTTTTAAAAACAATTCCGGCTGTTTTATCCGGAAAAGGCGCTGCATAAGTTTTTTAAAACAGATTTCTTAAAAGTAAAGCCCTGATCACAGTTCAGGGCTTTTCCGTTTTAAAAGCTCTCAATCTATACGCTTTCCGCCAACCTCACCAATTCCCCAACCGTTTTCCAATTCCGCGTGCTCGCCGTCACCTTTAGCTTGCTTTCAAAAAAGCTGTTCGAGAGCTTCGTGCGGCCGTAGCCGTTCGGGCA
>JAZKFS010000058.1:0-19551 GCA_040386315.1 Bacteroidota bacterium | reverse complement strand
AAGTCCCGTGAAATTCAAAATCATTCAGTTGAGATTTTGTAATAATTCCCGACTCGATCCTGTCCTCGTTAAGATAATTCATGTATTCCGAGTAGGATACAGGCCATTCCTGGCGGTTATTACTCGTGATCATGAGATATACTGCCGTCAGACCAATAATTATTCCCACCCAGATTAGGATCGAACGCACAACTTTCCCAACGCCCGTTTCATCGTTGTCATTGGAATTATTTAAGTTCGGTTTCCGTATTTTTTTCTGCTGTGGCTTTTGATTCGCCTTTGAATCGCTCATTCTGCTTTTGCCTCCTGTGAACAAATCTTCCTGTGAGCCATGAAATCCTTTTAAAAATATGGTAAATGTGTGATGTTGTAAAAGATTTTTAAAGGTCTTTTAAAAATTCTTTAAAAGGCGCAGTCGTTTTAAAAACCTTTTAAAAGCGAAACCGCGGGGAATTCATGTATGAAAGTAATCTAAAATTTCGCTATTACACGATTGATGGTATAGAGTATTGCTGTTGTGAATTGGAAATAATTATTCGTCGGCAAGCGCATAAATTTGGGGCAGATTTCGCCCATACTCTGCATAATCCAACCCGTAGCCAACAACAAAGACAGGCGGAATTTCAATCCCGCAATACTGTATTTCTATTTCCGTTTTCCGCGCTTCCGGTTTTGAAAGCAACGCGGCAATATTGACCGAAGCCGGAGCCTCTTTTAAAAGCCGCTCGATCAGCGCTTTTAATGTCAGCCCAGAATCAACAATATCTTCAACGATAATAATATTTTTTCCTTCCAGTTCTTCCGGCACAAATTCCAGTTCAACTCTTCCCGATGTCGTCATGCGATTGCCGTAGCTGCGCGCGCGGACTGTTTCCATCCGGCAGGGAAGTGTGATCTTCCGTACAAGATCGGATGCGAAGATCATCGAACCTTTTAAAACCACAAGAAAAATCAGCGGTTTTCCTTCAAAATCACGATTGATCTTCTCCGCCATCTCGTCAATTGCCGCAGCAATTTCTTCAGTAGAGATATACTTTTTAAAAAAACGGTCGTGTACCTGCACCAAACCTTCGGCGGTTTGTATTTCTTTTGTCATTTTTAAAACTCTTTTTAAAAACCGTTTTTTAAAAGATAGTCCAAATTTCTACGCATTTTTCGGCGGAATAAATTCAACAGAAATTACCTTGTCAGTTTTTTCCGTTACTTTAAATTTATCGCTGATGCGCATTCCGCAAACCCAGATAATATCACTGCTGGTCGCCAAAACCAAAACATTCAGCTTATCTAAAAGCGGGACTTTTTCATTCGTCAGGAAATCGCTCACTTTCATCGTTCCCAGCATACCGATCGGTTGAAAAGCGTCGCCCGGCTGCCACGTGCGAAGCGAGAGGCGTTTCGGCAAAAGGTCTGCATCAAAATATTCAATGTTCAGGTCAGCGCCGAATTCCAGATCGCGATTAGGGATTTCTTTTAAAACAATCTTGTGATCGCCAAATTCATAGCTTCCAATTTTATCCAGCATCACGTTGAGATTAAAAACAGGAGTTTTTTTGATAAATAAAATTCCGTCGCGGTCACGCAGCGCATAGACTTGTTTTGAAATCTCACAAATCGCGCCCGTTTCGCTGGACAAAAGCGCGATAATGCGGTCAATTATTTCATACGAAACCGGCGAAGAATCAAATTTTTCGCTGATAATTTTTTGGATTATTTCGCCTTGGATAAATTCATCCAAACCGGAAAAAAGCGATGTTTTTAAAAGCGTTTGCCCGTTCGTTGTTTCGGCGACGTGCGGTACGAGTTCATTGACGCGCGTCGTTACCACTTTATCCGCGCCTTGCAGCAAGTGCATTGTGCGGATAATCACATCATTGACCGCAGGCGAAAATTTCTCTTTTAAAAGCGGCAGCAGCTCATTGCGAACCTTATTGCGCGTGAACATAGAAAGTGAATTCGTCACATCTTCATGCCATTCGAGGTTTCGCTTCTTTGCATATTCAATCAGTTCTGCTTTTGTAAAATGCAAAACCGGGCGGATCACGCTCGTTTTATTCGTCAGCGGACGACGCGCAGGAATTCCCGAAAGCCCCGTCAAACCTGAGCCGCGCAGGAGATTTAAAAAGAATGTTTCCGCCGCGTCATCAGCCGTATGCGCCGTTGAAAGATATTGAAATTTAGAATCACGTGCCACCTTTTCAAAAAATCTGTATCGCATCACACGCGCAGCTTTTTCCAGGCTAAATGAATTTTTCGCCGCGAAATGCTTGACATTTACCTGCGTGTGATTGAAATACAAATTATTCTTTTTGGTAATATGCCGCACAAATTGCTCGTCGCGATGCGAATCCTGACCGCGCAGATTGTGATTGCAATGCGCCACCGAAATCCGAAAACCATGCGACGGAGCCAGCGCCAACAGCGCATGAAACATCGCAACAGAATCCACACCGCCACTGACCGCGCAAATAATTGACGAACCTTTTTCTACATCGAGTTCTTTTAAAGAATTTTCTAATTTCCGGTAAAAATCTTTTAAAAACGGGTCGGTTTCCGTTTGCGATGGCGGCGGCTCAGTCGGGATGAAATGAGGGCGCCTTTTCTCTAATGTTTTTGGTTGAGGCTTTTCGGGCGCGGGCTTTTGTTGCTGCGGTGGTTTATTGAATTGTTGCGGCCGCGAATGTTCAGTTCTCGGCTGCTCGGGTTTTTGTTGTTCCGGCTGGGGCTGAACTAACTTTTCTTCAGTGAGAGGTGAAACGTTAGGTTCGGGTTGAGGCGCGCGATCCTGATGCTGCGGGCGCCGATCCTGCTTTTGAAAACGCGGATTATTATTCCTTCCACCATCACGTCGGAAATCCTTTTTAAAACCATCATTCGGGAACGGGCGCTGATTTTCACGCGGCGAATTGTTCGGTAGAGGCGAATCATTGACGGGAATTTCCCGGGGCGTTTTAATTTCCTGCGGAATTTCCTGCGAAGATTTTTCTTTTAAAAGATTCTCTTTTGAAGCAATTTCTTTTAAAAACTTTTCTTTAAAAAGTGGTTTGCGCGGCTGATCTTTTTGTAATGGTGCTTTTTGCGGAATGTCTTTTAAAAGAGATTCTTTCGGAAGATTTTCCGCAGAATTTGCTTTTAAAGGATTGTCCTTCAAATAATCATTTTTAAAAACAGCTTCTTTTAAAAGCGCGGCTTTCGTCGGTTTTGCTTTCAGCGGAAGTTTTGCTTTTACGGGTTTTGCTTCTGTAGATTTTGGCGGCGCTGCTTTTGCGATCGGCGCAGCTTTCGTTCCCTGCGCTGGTGCTGGTTTCGGCGCTTTGATAGGCGCGGTTTTTACAACTTCTTTTACAACTTTTTCAGGCGCGGCAGAAGGCACTTCCACGGCAGCAGTTTTCTGAATTTTCTCGCGGCGGTGGTTTTTGCGGGAATACGGTTGTTTGGTCGGCGCCTTGTCGGCGGGCTGATTATTGCTCATTATCGAAATTTTCTTGCTTCATCGGGATAATTAATTCTCCCAAATATACTGTAAAGTTTTAAAACTCTGCTTCTTCAAATACTTCCGGCGCTTCAAAATGCCCGGGAGAGGCAGCTTCGTGGTTTTTTAAAAATTCTTTAAAAACATTCAAACGGTCTTCAACTTCGGCGTACGATTCGTAACGAACCAAGTCCTGGCGCGCACTCGAAGCGCAATACATTCCGCGCAGATAGCCCGTGTAAAATTTTCTGAATTCGTGAATAGCGCGTTTTTCGCTTTTTAAAGGAAAATACAGGCGCAGATGCTCAAGGCAAAGGTCAATGCGCTCGTCAATTGACGGCATTTCCGGCTCAACGCCCGTCGCCATAAATACTTTTGACTGGTGAAAAATATACGGATTGGTAATTGCCGCGCGGCCGATCATCACAGCATCAGCGCCTGTTTCAAACGCACGAATGACATCCTGCGGCGTATTGACATCACCGTTTAAAATTACCGGGATTTTTACATGTTTTTTCACTTCTGTGACCCACGCCCAATCTGCATTTCCGCGGTGTCCCATGTCACGTGTGCGGCAGTGGATTGTCAGCGCCTGAATGCCAACATCTTCCAGCATTTTCGCAACGTCGGTAATGACGATGGAATTCGGGTCCCATCCCAGTCGCGTCTTGACCGTAACAGGCAAATGCGTGGAATCAACAACAGCTTTCGTGATGCGCGCCATTTGCGGAGGATCTTTTAAAAGCGCTGCTCCGGCATTTCGCGCAACAACATTTTTCACCCAGCAACCGCAGTTGATGTCAATAAAATCGGGATTCGCTTCTGTCGCGCGGCGTCCGGCTTCGTGCATCACAGCTTCGTCACCGCCAAAGATCTGGATGGAAACGGGGCGCTCATCTTCGGAAATATTCAGTTTTTCCATCGAGCGCCGTGCATCGCGCACCAGCCCTTCGGAAGAGATGAATTCCGTATAAACAATATCGGCGCCAAGCCGCTTGCAGACAAGCCGGAAAGGCAGGTCCGTAATGTCTTCCATCGGGGCGAGCAATAATCCTTTATCTACTGAAACCTTGCCTATTTGCATGAGTTGTATGGATTTTTAAAAAAGCGTTTTTAAAAGTAAGCAATGTTCGACGAGAATAAACGTGATTTGTTGGAATTGTTTTTAGTTTCTAAATCACAGATTTACACGGATTTTTGGATTTCACGGATTTCCGGAGTTTTAAAAAACTTAATTATTGAAATCTGTGTAGTCCGGGAAATTAGTTTAATCTGTGATTCTGAATCACGGATTTGCACGGATTTTTGGATTTCACGGATTTTATGACATTTCTTTTTATATGAATTCTGATTTAAAATATAAAGATATTACGCAGAAGATAATTGGCGCTGCATTTGAAGTTCATAATTTTTTGGGTAATGGTTTTCAGGAAGTAATTTATCAGCGTGCGCTTGCGTATGAATTGCGGAAAACCGGGCTTGATTTTGCCCGTGAAATAGAGATGGAAATTTTTTATAAGGATTTTCCGGAAGCTATTGGCACGAGAAGAGCTGACTTTGTTGTCGAAGGAAAAGTGCTGGTTGAATTAAAAGCTATCACACAACTTGAAGAAGTTCATTTAGCGCAGGTTTTGAACTATTTAAAAGCATATAAATTAGAAGTTGGATTATTAATTAATTTTGGTAGCAAAAGCCTGACTTTTAAAAGATTCGTGCTGTAAATTCAGAATCACTCTGATTAGACAGATTATTATTGGATGACTTATGTAGGAAAAAATCTGTGTAATCTAAAAATCCGCGAAAATCTGTGATTCAGACAGCTATCCAGAATTCTTTTTAAAAACAACCCAAATTCATCCGTATTTTTACACAAATTCACACATTTATCATTTTTAAAAGAAAAGACTGACATGAAATTTTTACACATTGCCGTCATCTCGTTATTTGTTTTTGCTGCGTGCAATAAGATGGAATCCTCCGAGCCGGTTACTCCGGCAAAGGTGATAACATCCACCGCCGATAAACTGAATACAGCGATGATAAATCAGGATTTTGAGACGTTTGCAAAATATACTCATCCAAAAGTTATTGAAGTACTGGGTGGAGCGCAGAAATTTAAAGAGATGATGACTAACGGTGCAAAAGGGATGAATGATGCCGGTGTTCGGTTTATTAGCATTACCAACGGCGAACCGGGAAAGATCATCACAAAAGATAACGAACTTCAGACCATCCTGCCACAAACCATTGAAATGAAAACACCGACAGGGCGCGTAAAAACTAAAACAGCTCTGATCGCTATTTCTTCGGATAATGGGAAAACATGGCATTTTGTTGATACATTTAATTCAGATCTGAAAAGACTACAGGTAATGATGCCAAACCTAAGCAACGAGTTGGTTATTCCCGCACCACAGCCACCTGAAGTGGTTTTAGAGAAATAATATTTTTAAAAGAATTTTTTAGAACAACCTGTACTATCCGAACCGTTTTTCGTAATGTATAACAATTTATACTCAAATCTCATTTTTAAAAGAACATAATGAAATTTCTACACCTTGCTTTTGTATTTGTCCTTGTGATATCAGCGTGCAATAAAATGGAATCGTCCGAACCTGTTACTCCTGCACAGGCGATTACGTCAGCCGCTGAAAATCTGAATAGGGCGGTTTTAAATAATGATTACGATACTTTTGCAAAATATACGCATCCCAAAATAGTGGAAGCGTTAGGCGGAGAAGCAAAATTTAAAGAATTGACAGAGCAGGGTGCAAAAAGAATGCAATCCGATAGTGCAAAATTTATCAGCATATCGAATGGAACGCCAGGCAAGATCATTACTGTAAACGGTGAACTTCAAACTACAATACCACAAACTGTAGAAGTGAAAATCCCGACGGGAAAAGTGAAGTCAAAAACAACGCTGATTGCAGTTTCCAAAGACGATGGAAAGAACTGGCTGTTTGTAAATACGGCAAATACTGATTTAAAAAGGCTACAGAAAATTTTGCCGACTCTGAGTAATGATTTAGTAATTCCACAACAGCAACAACCCGAGTTTATTCAGGAATAACAGAAATTGTTTTTAAAGGAAGATCTAAAAAAATATATGCCTGAGAATATTTTCCAACTGGATTTTTCAAAAGCAATTCCCTGTGATTTTTTTAAAAAGAAAACGGGAACTGTTGCACAAAAGCTGCTTGGGCAGATTCTTGTGAGGGAATTGCCGACAGGTGAAATGCTGTCGGCGAGAATTGTGGAAACTGAAGCGTATCTGCCCGAAAACGACTTGTCAAATCACGCAGCAGTCGGCCGCACAAAGCGCAACAATGCAATGTGGCAGGACGGCGGAATTGCGTATGTGTATAAGATTTATGGTGTACATTATTGTTTTAATATTGTGACGGAATCTGAAAACCTGGGTTGTGCGGTCTTGATACGTGCGGCTGAACCGCTTGCCGGAATTGATATCATGAAGGAATTGCGCGGAACAGAAAAAGTTGGCGAGCTGCTTAAAGGGCCGGGAAATTTCGCACGCGCGTTTGGCTTTACATCGGAGGATTCTTTTAAAAGCTGCTGCACACCTGAGCTATTTATTCAAAAGGAAAAGTCAGTTCTGCTTAAAGATATTTTTGCAACGCCGCGTATCGGAATCTCAAAAGCGGTGGAATTGCCGTTACGATATATTATTAAAGGAAATGCGTTTGTTTCCGGCAGAAAATCGCTAAACACAGGCTTTTAAAAGATTTGTTAAAAACTGTGGTGAAAGATTGGGGAAAATTGCGTTTTTAAAAGGCGCGGAAAAGCGGTAAATTTAGGTGTTGTACTGCGTAATTTCGTAAAAAATCGAAGTTTTTAAAAGCATGATCCAAAAGTGGAAGACCGATGATATTCAGCCGGCAGGAGATTTTACAATCTTTTCACTGAGTCGGGTACAGCGTTCGCTGGGCGAAAAAACTGGGGAGTTCGTCGTAGTCAATTCTCCGAACTGGGTAAATATTATCCCGATTACACATGATGGAAATCTGGTGATGGTAGAGCAATATCGTCATGGGAGTGACTCTATTACGCTCGAATTACCCGGCGGGCTGATGGACAAAGGCGAAAATCCTGAAGATGCTGTTCGCCGCGAGTGTTTGGAGGAAACGGGTTATGCAGGCGAGGAACTTGTGTATATCGGCGAGCAGCTGCCAAACCCGGCATTTATGAACAACACGTGCTTTACGTATGCGTGGCATGGCTGCCGGAAAATTCGAGAGCAAAATCTGGACAGAACAGAAGATATTCTGGTAAAGGAAGTGCCGCTGTGGGATATCATGCGGCTGCTCACGGAAGGAAAAATTAATCACTCGATCATTATGTCAGCGATTTTTTTGTACTTTTTAAAATATCCGCTGAAGTAATTCTTTTTAAAAACAAAGTCAATTCAATAAAAAACCGGCTTTTAAAAAGCTGTCATCACATATAGGTTTTAAAAAATAAAATGGGTAAAATAATAGCGGTGGCAAATCAGAAAGGCGGTGTCGGGAAAACCACGACGGCGGTCAATCTCGCGGCTTCGCTGGCTGCTGCCGAGCAACCCACGCTCCTGATAGACATAGACCCGCAGGCAAATGCGTCGAACGGGCTGGGCATAGATTCGCGCGAACTCGACAAGACAGTGTACGAAGTGATGATCAATAATTTGCCCGGTTCAGAAGCCATTGTACCTTCGTCCATGCCATTCCTCGATGTATTGCCGTCGCATATAAATCTGGTCGGTGCCGAAATTGAGATGGTGGATCTGAAAAACCGCGAGATGGTTTTAAAAAATGTGCTTGATAAATTGCGTAAGAAATATTCTTTTATCGTGATTGACTGTCCGCCGTCGCTTGGTTTATTAACGCTGAATGCGCTGACAGCGGCTGATTCTGTCTTAATTCCCGTGCAGTGCGAATATTACGCGCTGGAAGGTTTGGGACAGCTTTTAAGTACTATTTCAATTGTACGTAAACATTTAAATCCGGCACTTGATATTGAAGGAGTTTTGCTCACGATGTACGACAGCCGTTTGCGCCTGTCAAATCAGGTGGTGGAAGAAGTAAAACGGCATTTTGAAGACAAGGTGTGTACTAGTATTATTTCGAGGAACGTCCGGCTTTCTGAGGCGCCAAGCCATGGAAAACCTGTGATTCTGTATGATGCGCTTTGCCTTGGTTCTAAAAATTATTTAGAACTGGCGCAGGAAATTCTGGACAGAAATCAGTCGTATTTTCTTTCCAATGCCCCGATAGGAACGAATTAAAAACGGTTTTAAAAGTTTTTTAATGAACTTATTTATAAAAATTGACCGTTTTAAAAACAAAAAGCTTTTAAAGAATTATAAAAATACATGAAATCAGGATTAGGTTTAGGAAAAGGACTGAGCGCGCTGATCTCTGCGCCGACGCAAAGCCAGGTGGACGGACGCACGCTTCCGACGGATGACGGCTCGCTCGTGGGCGTTACCGCGCTAATTGACATTTCAAAAGTCCGCCCGAATCCGTTTCAGCCGCGCCAGGATTTTGACCCGGAGGCGTTGGAAGATCTCGTTCGCTCGATTAAAGAAAAAGGTGTGATTCAGCCGATCACCGTTCGCCGCGCTGAATTTGGTTACGAATTAATTGCCGGGGAGCGGCGCGTTCGTGCTTCTATTGAGGCGGGTTTGACGCGTATTCCGGCGTATATTCTGGACATCACGACCGATGCGGATATGATGGAAATTGCGCTGATCGAGAATGTGCAGCGTGAAAACCTGAACCCGATCGAGGTTGCACTTGGCTATCAGCGTTTGATTGACCAGTGCAATTTAACGCAGGAAGATGTTGCCGAAAAAGTCGGGAAAGACCGCTCAACGGTAACGAATTTCCTGCGGCTTTTAAAACTCCCGCGAGAAATTCAGGAATCGCTCCGCACAAAAAAGATCACAATGGGACACGCGCGTTCAATGCTTGCCCTGTCGGAAGAAGCAACGCAGATTAATGTTTTAAAAGAAGTTCTTGAAAAAGAACTTTCCGTCCGCTCAACGGAAGCGCTGGTGAAGAATGTGGAATTAGGCCGCGTGTCATCAGTTTTAAAACCGGGTGAATCTGCGCCGCAGCGATATGAAGCTCATCCGAAGAAATTCGAGCCGTCGCAAACAATGTCGCCGGAAGTTGCTTCTACGATCAGCGAAATCGAATCACGTTTGCGCACGGTTTTTTCAACGCAGGTGCGCGTCCGCACGAAAAACAGCAATGCGGGTTCGATAGAAATTGATTTTTATTCCATTGAAGAATTAGAACGCCTGCTGGATCTATTCGCAATTATCGAACGCTCGGGAATGTAAATTGGTGATTTGTAACTGGTGACTCGTAAATAGTTTTAAAAACTCAAATCTCTTTAAAAATCTGTGAAATCAGAGTAATCTGTTAAATCCGTGATTCAGAAAAAAAGAAATCCATGCCGGAAAATTCCCAGAGCATCACAACAATTACACAAGTGCGCGTGCGCTACGCCGACACCGACCAGATGGGAATTGTGTATAATGGCGTTTATTTCGTATATTTTGAGATCGGGCGGACGGAATTACTGCGTGAATGTGGGCTACCGTATTCAGAAATTGAAAAGCAGGGGCTAATGCTCCCGGTTTTGGAATCTCACGCTGTCTATAAAAGTCCGGCACTCTATGATGATATTTTAGATATTCACACAACATTTGAAAATCTTTTAAAACCAACGATCCGGTTGGATTACAAGGTTTTTAAAAACGATATTTTCATTGCTGAAGGTTACACGGTTCACAGCTTTTTAAAAGCAGATATACGGCGTCCGGTGCGACCACCCAAAGTTTTTCACGAAAAAATTGCTTCCTATATCGAAGCGCAGAGAGGAATGAAGTAGGAAAATTTTTACTTTTTAAAACATTTAAAAAATACGGAGTTTTTAAAACTCTTTTTCCTGCTTTTCGTGAATTATCAATGAAAAATTCTATGAAAAAAATTTTCTTTGCGGTTCTTGTACTGATCATCATTGCGCAGTTTCCTGCATTTGCACAAACTTCCGGCTCGCCATTTCAATTTTTACGATTCAATGAAAGCGCTCGTGCTGCCGCTTTAGGTGGTGCGTTTGTAGCAATGCCGGACGATCCTGCGGCATTATTTTTCAATCCTGCGTCACTCTGGACGGTGGAAGAGGAGATGGTGACGACGACGTATTTAAAACATGTTCTGGATATTAATTCGGGTTTAGTTTCCTATTCAAATCATAAGGAAAACTTTGGCGCGTATGCAGCTGCTGTGACCTATACCAACTACGGCGGTTTTAAACGGGCAGACCGGAATGGCCCAATCGGCGGTACATTCGGTGCAAATGATATGTCGTTGAATATCAGCTATGCCAACGAACTTGATTCTAATCTTTTTTATGGCGTTACGACAAAATTTATTTTCAGCGGGCTGGAAAATTTCAATTCTACAGCCTTGGCGCTTGATGCCGGCCTGCTCTACCAAATGCCAAAGATCCGCACGAATATCGGCGCGTCAATTCTTCATGCAGGCGCACAGCTTTCAAAATTTGATAATGTCCGCGAGCGGTTGCCGTTAGACATTCGCATTGGCGCCAATCACCGTTTGCGTGGGCTGCCGCTGCTGCTGAATTTTTCTTTCCATCATTTGGCTGATCAAACAGATAATTTCTTCCAGCGCTTTGAAAGCTTCTCGCTTGGCGGGGAATTTTCATTTGGCAAATCCATCCAGGCGCGTATCGGCTACGACAATGGCGTTCGCCGGGCTACAACAGAAAGCTCTAGCCGCAAACTCGCAGGGCTATCGGCAGGTGTGGGAATTATCACGAATTTTGCCAATATTGATTATTCAGTTTCATCGTTTGGTGCGCCTGCTACGCTGCATAGATTGAGTTTAGGGATTACGCTTTAAAATGTGTTTTTAAAAATTTATACTTTTTCTCATAAGTAAATCAATTTTAAAGCTTTTACATACATTTTAAACCTTTTTTAAAATTCTCTCGTCTTGTGGTGAAAATTTACCAATTGCCACTTTCTTCATTTTTTAATACGGAGTTTTTTGATGCACCAGAAATTTGCACCATATCTACGCGCAGTAATGCTTTCAGTTTGCCTTTTGTTTGCCGCTAATGCCGTACAGGCGCAGCAGGTAAAAACCATTAAACCAAAGATAGCGATCTCCGATTGCGATTTTGTTGCGCAGCTTTTAAATACAATTGAGATAAGCGGAAATGAAGTTGATGCTTTTCTTGAGGTACGCTCAATTTTTGTAAAAGAGCTGGAAGGCGCAGTGAAGGATAAAAAACTGACAACTGATCTGGTAACGGTGGAACTAACTGTTCCGCAGGCGCAGAACCTGGTAACTCTTATGCAGCGTGCAAAATTAACCGGTGCTGGAGCTGAAAAATTTAAAGAACTGGTGACGATGATCATCAATGCAGCAAAAGCAGAGATTGGCGATACATCAGGAAAAGTGAAGTAGTTTTAAAAAGGAATTTTTAAAATAGTTTTTAAAAAAGAAACCCGTTACTTTTAAAAAGTATCGGGTTTTTCATTCTAATTTTTAAGCCAGTTCTCAGCATCTTCTCTGCTAAAAAATGTTTTTATAAACTCACCTTCCAAAAGCTGTGGCGATGCCACATCTAATGTCAGGTCAGTGGACATTTTACTAAAGAAACTCGGCGAATATATCCAGGCAAACTGCTTCACTCCGGCATTTTTCATTCGCGGAAACCAATTCGTCGCGCCCCATTCAGCGGCTCCTGCCCAGATTCCTTTTACAAGTGTATTATCATTTAAAACTTTTTCACACTTGTATTCTTTTACAAATTCCAGCATTTTCTCACAGCCGTCTTTTACGGACTGCACGAGTTGGAAACCTTTCCAGTTTACATACAGCCATTTATTATCTTCATCGTATTCAATATCTATTTCTGGGCTTTCAAAAAGTCGTATAGAAGGCATTTGAGTTAAATTTTATTACTTTAAAATCAGTTTAAACTGGTGCTGTATAACGAATAAACTTGTGTAGGGTTTCAAGTCGCAAATCTAAGGAAGTATATTTATACTGAAGGATTTTCTTTTGCATGAGCTGTAATGGCTTCGGCTTCGATAAAAACATGTTTAATATCGGGATGTTTGTCCATGATTGATTTTTCGATCTTTACAATTATTTCCTCGATCTGCCCCGAAGACAACCCCTTTTTAAAAATGATATTTAAAGCCACAATTGCATTATGCGGGCCAAAATAGCTTGTAAGCGGCGCTTTAACGGATTCTACATTTGGATCATTTTTAGCTAATTGCTGCAGTTCCTCTCGTAGCCATGGATCGGCACTTTCACCTAAAATCAACGCCTTGCTTTCATAGGCCAGAAGTCCCGCGACAGCCGTCAAAATTACGCCAATTAAAATAGCTGCTACGCCATCCAAATATGGATTTTCAAAAAGATGTCCAAGAAAAACACCCAGAAATGCAACGATTAAACCCGCCAGCGCTGCAAGATTTTCCATAAAAACAGTAAATGTGGTCGGGTCTTTATCTGTGCGGGATGCCTGAAAAAATCCAACGCCCGGGCGCGGGCTTTTAAAACCTTTATAGACTAAGTATGTGGAAATTACTTCAAATACAAAGGAAACTCCTAATACTATATAGCTCCAAAACGGGTCAGAGAGCGGGTGTGGATGGCGAAACTGCACAATTCCTTCATACACAGACATTCCGCCACCAACAGCGAAAATAAAAATCGCTACGATCAATGTCCAGAAATATAATTCCTTTCCATATCCGAAAGGGTGTTGCTCGTCCGGTGCTTTATTACTTCGCTTCAGCCCGTACAGCAGCAGCAGTCCGTTTGCACTGTCTACTGTCGAGTGAATTCCTTCTGAGAGCATTGCCGAACTGCCGCTGAAGAATGCTGCGGTAAATTTTACTGCGGCTATTGCGAGATTAGTAACAATTGCTGAAAAGACCGCGAATTTTGAACCTGACGCCATGATTCTTTTAAAAAGTTTTTAAAAAGCTTAGTAATGAAAAAGCCCGATGTATGTTTTTAAAACAACGCCGGGCTTTTAAAGGTTTGCTGGAAATGAAATTAATAAATATCCTTACGTGGATGTTTAAACTCATCCTCGATACTTTCTACAAAATTTTCCACGCCTTCAGCAAGATTGTGAAGAGTGCTGTGTTCGTGATGTTCAGTCGTTGGTTTTGAAGAATCTTCCAGATCAGGATACAACGGGAATGTACGGCAGAAATCCTGTACATCAGCCTTTACAGATATTTGAACATCAATATTCGTGACATCAGAAAGTACGCGATTAATATACTGAGCAATCTGCTGCATATCAGCCTCTTTCATTCCACGTGATGTCATCGCTGCTGATCCAAGTCGAATTCCCGATGTAACAAGCGGCGACTGTGTATCAAACGGCACAGCGTTTTTATTACAGGTTATTCCCGCTGCGTCAAGCGCATTTTCAGCTTGTTTTCCTGTAAGGTTTTTATTGCGAAGATCTATTAGCATTACGTGATTGTCCGTGCCGCCGCTGATAACGTAATAACCCATTTCAATCATTGCAGCAGCAAGCGCTTGTGCATTTTTTATAACCTGAACTGTATATGCGTCAAATTCCGGAGTAAGGGCTTCTTTAAAAGCAACTGCTTTCCCGGCGATTACGTGCATGAGCGGCCCGCCCTGGATTCCCGGCATCACCCATGAGTCAATGAGTTCACCCATCAGTTTTGTTCTGCCGGATTTTGGCGCAACCTGCCCGAATGGATTTTCATAATTTTTGCCCATCAGGATCACGCCGCCGCGTGGCCCGCGAAGTGTCTTATGCGTTGTGCTGGTAACGATGTCGCAGTAGGGGATCGGGCTCATCAGTTTTCCTTTTGCTATCAAGCCCGCCGGATGTGCGATGTCAGCAAGCAGAAACGCTCCTACAGAATCAGCGATCTCACGGAATGCTTTGTAATCAATCTCGCGTGAATATGCAGAAGCGCCAACGGTGATCATTTTCGGTTTGTGCTGCTTTGCCATATCAGCGACGATATTTGGGTCAATACGGCCTGTTTCCTTGTCAATTCCATAATGCACAAAGTCAAAAAATTTACCGGAGAAATTCACCGGGGAGCCGTGTGTAAGGTGTCCGCCGTGCGAGAGATCCATTCCGAGAACTTTATCGCCATGTTTTAAATACGTGAAATACACAGCCATATTCGCACTCGAACCGCTGTGTGGCTGGACGTTCGCATATTCTGCGCCAAAAAGCTCTTTTACACGATCAAGCGCAAGTGTTTCCGCTACGTCAACCCATTCACAGCCGCCGTAGTAGCGTTTTCCCGGATAACCCTCGGCATATTTATTGGTGAGAACTGAACCCTGCGCTTCCATCACAGAAAGTGAAGTGAAATTTTCACTCGCGATAAGTTCGATTTTATCTGTCTGGCGGCCGTACTCACCGAGGAGCGCTGCGTATAATTCGGGGTCGTTTTTTTCTACGTGCTGATACATTTTTTTAAAGGAAATCTGAAAAGAAAATTATAGCTTTTAAAAACGTTTTAAAAGCTTTTAAAACAAATGTTTTTTAAAACTTATTCAATTGTCAGAGCTTGTGTAAGCGCCTGTGTTCCATTTGTATAACGAACAAAATACATCCCGGCAGAGTAATTTTCAACTGGAATTATCACCCAATATCCTTCGCCTGCTCCGGACATTTTAAAAGAATACATCTTTTCACCAAGCAAGTTGAAAAGTTCAATGGTGCCATCTGGAGAAAATAATTCCGTTGGGATCTGCACAGAAACCGAACCGCGTGCCGGATTTGGTGAAACAGTAAATGTGCTTTTAAAAGAATTTTCCTCAACAGAAGTTGGCGCGACAAGGCATTCAACAGCTCCGGTCAGCGCATGAACATTGCACGAAAGAAAGTCGCTTGTAGATTGTCCAGTAAAAACCACCGCCCACAGCGGCTCGCCTGCGGGAAACTGTCCCGCTGCTGCTTTTGACATTCCTAGTGCTACGTAATCCGGCGTACTGTCAGCATGTGTCGCGCGATATTGCTGGTATAAATTATTTGTACGGAGGCGCGTTACAACTTCGTCTGTATTCATCCAGCTTGGGCTGCCGTCTGTATTCGTTGGTAGATTTAGCGAAAAATTTCCCGGAAGGGTTTTCTTATCAATTCCCGCAGGCGCGTCAAAAACCACAAATCCGCCTAAAAGACTACCTGCATCAACGGTAATATATGCACGTGATGAATCAGGTTTTGCGGCCGACCGAACCAGATATCCCCAGAATGTTGCCTTTCCTTTATCCTGGTCATTTGTAGAATTGGTTTCACTTCCAAGATTGAACTTATTATTGATAGTAATAAGTCCGAGCGGATAATTTCCTTTTACCGTAGCAACTCCGGTAAGCTGCGGATTGGTATACCCATCACTTGATGCACGGGCTTTGATTGCCGCTATTGCTTTTGCTTCACGCGCCGTATATGGCGTTTGCGCCGTCGCTGACGAGATCAGCATACAGAATAAAATAAAAACGAACCAATTTTTCATGACATTCTCCTTATCAATTCAATTTTAAAAATTACTACATTTTGTAATAATTTATAACGCTGTTCTATAAAGTAAAGTTTTTAAAAACAGTAAATTCTTGCTGACTTTTTAAAAAACTAAAAGGGGGAATTTCAAACAAACTGCAATTTACAGAAAATCACCCAAAAATTGCTATAATTTTGGTAATTTTAAAGCTTTTAAAAATGTAACTTCACTAAAACTTCTTTTAAAAACTCGCAAACGATGACAAAACAGGAATGGATAGAAACGGCGGAGCTCCTGCTCACCTCGCGCCGCATAGACGAAATTGAAGAAACCGAACTCGCGCCGAAAGGCATGGTGACGTACCAGTTTTCCGCGAAAGGACATGAGCTTGCGCAGATACTGCTCGCGATGAATATGCGTCACAAGCGCGACGGTGCAACGGTCTATTACCGCTCGCGGCCGTATATGCTTGCGCAGGGTTTGACTATTAAAGAATCATTTTCCGGCTCGATGGCGAAAATGGGTGGGCGCTCCGGCGGACGTGACATCGGCGTTGTGCATAATCTTCCTCCACGTCGTGGTGCAACTGTTCTGCCGACAAGCGGCGACGTTGGCGCTCAATATACTCCGGCAATCGGCTGGGCGCAAGCAGTTACATACCGCACCGATGTTTTAAAAGAAAAGGACTGGAAAAACGGGATGGCTGTAGCGATGGGCGGCGACGGCTCAACAGCGACGAATGGCTTCTGGGCTGCGCTGAATATTGCTACAACGCAAAATCTCCCGATGCTTTTTTTCATTGAGGATAACGGCTGGGGAATTTCCGTGCCGGGTGAATACCAGACGCCGGGCGGAAATATTGCCAAAAATCTTTCAAACTTTACAAATCTTCATATTCTCGACGGCGATGGCGCTAATCCTGAAGAAGCAGCTGACTTAGTTGCTCAGGCATGTAAACATGTTCGCGCGCGAAAGTCGCCGGTTTTATTGCGCCTGCGCGTTCCACGCATTTGCGGCCACTCCGGTGCTGACAATCAATCGTACAAATCCGCTGAATGTATTACTGAAGAATCCTCACGCGACCCGCTTAATTCTTTAAAAAATTATCTTTTAAAAAAGAAAATATTTAACAAAGCTTCTTGGGCGGAATTAGAAGCGCGCGTTGAAAAAAAGGTTCGCGCTGAACTGGAAGAATCGTTAAATGATGCCGAGCCGGTTGCAAATACAGCACAGCGATATGTTTTTTCAAACAGTGAAAAATCACAAACTGTCGGTGGTTTAAAAGCGGAAAATATCGTTTTAAAAGAATTGAAAAACGGTGCCGACGACAGCGACAAAACGCGCATGAATCTCATCAACGCCGTTCGCCGTACGCTTGAAGCTGAAATCCAGGTGAATGACCGGATGCTCGTTTTCGGCGAGGATGTTGGCGTGAAGGGCGGCGTTCACGGTGCGACGGTGGATATGCAGGTGAAATTCGGCAAAGATCGCGTTTTCGACACATCGCTTTCGGAAGAAGGAATTATCGGGCGCGCGGTCGGAATGGCGATGGCAGGCCTCGTGCCTGTGCCGGAAATTCAATTTAGAAAATATCTCGACCCGGCGATGGAGCAGATCAACGACTGCGGCACAATCCGCTGGCGCACGAATGGCGATTTCGCTGCGCCCATGGTCGTTCGCATTCCTGTCGGGTTTGGAAAACGCACCGGTGACCCTTGGCACTCGGTTTCGGGTGAAGCAATTTTTGCGCACACGATTGGCTGGCGCGTGGCTATGCCGTCGAATGCGCGTGATGCTGTCGGCCTTTTGAGAACAGCGCTTCGTGGTGATGATCCGACGTTTTTCCTTGAGCACCGCGCGCTGCTTGACACGGCGTGGGGACGCTCTCCGTATCCGGGCGATGATTTTATGGTAGAATTTGGCAAAGCAGCGATCATCCAGGAAGGCACAAAAGCGACTGTTGTTTCTTGGGGTGCAATGCTGCACCGCGCGAAGGAAGCGATTGACAAAATGGGCGAAAGCATCGAGCTGATTGACCTGCGCACGATAGCGCCGTGGGATAAGGAAACGGTTTTAAAATCTGTCCGCAAAACAAATCGCTGCCTAGTAGTGCATGAAGACACCTTCACGAATGGCTTTGGCGCTGAAATAGCGGCTGTCATCGCGCAGGAAGCCTTCTCGCATCTTGATGCACCGGTGGAACGTATGGCGACAGACGACTGCCCGATTCCGTATAATGCGACGCTGATGGACGCAGTTTCGCCGACGGCGGAGACGATTGCGGAGAGATTGAAAAAGCTGATTTCGTTTTAAAAACTGGTTGACGTGGATCCCTCTGTCCTGCGGACATCTCCCTTAGAAAAGGGAGACTTTCGTAGAATACGTGAGAAGAAGTTCCCCCTTTTCTAAGGGGGACACGGCGCAGCCGAGGGGGATTGCACGTCAGAAGTTCGCGTCAGGTTTTAAAAGAGCAATTTTCATCATGTGACCTGTGGGAAATTTCATACTTCGACTGCGCTCAGTATGAAATTTTTGGAATAGCTTTAAAATTCAGGGTTTTTAAAATGAAATTTGAAATGTATAGTCAAGTTTTGCTCGCAGTAGATTTGCCAAAAGATAATGTACGGAAAGGAGATATAGCAGTTGTGTTAGAATATCTTGAGAGTAAAACCACATCTGAACCTGGATATTGCCTTGAAGTTTTTAATGAATCAGGTGATACTTTAGCCGTTGTTATTGTGACCGAATCACAAATTCAGGAATTAAATCAAGTTTAAAAACTTAGTAATTCTGTAACAAAGCTTTTAAAGAAAAGTCCGTCATTGACTCCTACGAAATCAAAAAAGTAGATTTGGATTATTTCTCGGAAATGTAGTTTTTAAAACTTTTTAAAAAGGCACGCCGATGAAAAATATGTTTTTAAAAACTGCGTACATTTTCAAAGTGCTTTTTCTCGTAAGTTTAGCTGCGTGTAGTACTGATGTCAATCCGTATGACGCCACACAGAAACCTGTTGTTACGGCAACTCCGGCGGGTGTGATCTCGTGGACTCCGGCGAATGCGCAGCTCGTACGTGTGTATAAAGGCGACACGCCGGGCGATGGCTACGACGCGCGGCTCATTTGGTCGGTTGGCGCAAATACAAAAAACAGCATTGAGTCGCCGGTGACGTTTGGCGTGGTGCCGGCGGGTGCAACGATTGATTTTGCGAAAAAAGAAGATTTAAAAAGTGGTGAAAAATATACAGTCGTGGTGACGCGCGCTGACCCGAAAGGCGAGGGCGACGGATTTACCAATACGAGCAATTCATACGTCGGGAATTTTACGTTCACGGCGCAATAGTTTTAAAAAAGTGGTGATTCTTTAAGTCCCCCTTATTAAGGGGGATTTAGGGGGATTTCTTCTAACGCGAATCCCCCTTTGTCCCCCTTAATAAGGGGGATAAGATTTCTACAATTTTAATAAGTTTTTAAAAAGAAAAAACACATATTTCTATAGATTTAAAAAAAGGCAA
>JAZKFS010000057.1:0-4951 GCA_040386315.1 Bacteroidota bacterium | reverse complement strand
TTCTTCATTGAGTCCCGGCCCTTGGTCACTCACTTCCAGTCGCACACAATTTTCTGTTTTAAAAAGTGAAATAAATATATCCTTTTTAAATGGAGAATATTTAATGGCATTGCTTATAAGATTATCCAGTATCCTTCTCATACTGGAGCCGTCAGCCATTACCGTGCATTCCGGGGTGGCGGTGATTATTATATTCTGGCTTTTCTTTCGTGCAGCTATTATGTTGTTTACCATTACATAATCCAGGAGTACTCCCATATCTACGCTTTCAATGTGCATCGGGTATTTGCCGCTATCAAGGGCAGAGGACTCCAGGAGTTCATTGATAAGAGCGATCATATGCTGAGACGCCTGCTTAATGACTGATGATAGCTCTGCCACCTCTTCCTGGGGATTTTCCTCAAGGATAGATGCGAGATTTTTAATAACACTGAGAGGGTTTTTTAAATCATGAGCGGCAATTCCCAGAAGCTCGGTTTTTAAATTATTCGCGTCTGTCAGCAATAGATTTGTTGTATTTAGCTGTTTATTAGCTTCATTGAGCGCTTCTTCGTATACTTTTCTCTCCGTAATATCGAGCGCTGCTCCAATAATCAGTTCAGGCGAGTTGTCCTCACGACGTGTAAAGACGGTATCCCTGTTTTGAATCCATTGCCAAGTACCATCAGCATTGCGAAGGCGGAATTCTCCTTCCAGGATATCGCCGTCTATGCTGGCTGCAATACTTTTACGGTACAGTAAGCGTTTCTCAATGTCGTCCGTATGGAGCAATGATAAAAGTGGAGAACCTTTTAAAACAGCAGTTTCCTGGTCGGAATACCCAAGAAATGAATAGAAATCACGATTGCTAAAAACTATCTGCTGGGTTTCCTGGTCGTAGAGGTAAAGTATGGTAGGTGTGGTTGAAAGGAGCTTTTCATTAAAAAGCTCGATCCCTTCAAATGCATTCTCAATGCGGCGCTGCTCGCTTACGTCAAGACCGGAAAAGATATATCCCGCGCTCTTTCCTTTGCTGTTTTCAATAGTTTGTACTGAAAATCCAACAAGAAGTTCAAGTCCGTCAGCGGAATAAACCTTGCATTCCAAATTATCAACGGCTTTTAAAACCGACGCCAAAAAGCTTTTGAAACGCACTTTTTTTGTACGCTGCGGAGCTTTTAAAAGCCCTGGAGGTTTTTCAGGAAATAATACAGCGGTAAGGGATTTCCCCTGGACATCAGCCGCGCTATAGCCAAATATGTTTTCGGCACAACGGTTGAAACCGGTAATTATGCCCTTATCATCAGTCGTGATAATGACACAATTACGAATGTGGAATACAGCGTTTTTAAAAGCTGCAAGCTCTTCAGTCGTATTAATAACAGGAATAATAGTCACAGCGCCTCACCCACAATTAGTGAAACACCGGAATTACTTGACCTTATCCTGAATAATTTTCTTATATGCCTTTGAAATTTTCACACGTCCGGCAAGCCAGTCTTTTATCAGCGCTTCAGATTTACCGATCCTGATCGCAAATTCGCGTGGCGTGATGTTATGTTCTGCTAAAAGTGCAGTAAGTTCTGTAGATGTCATAGTGTTTTTACCTGAAATACACAGTAAAAAAAGGAGTATGGATTCACCCCCTCTTTTATATAAAGTTACTTGAAAATTGTTTCATTTACTGAAGAAGGAGGTGAAGTTCCGGTACGAAATTTTTGCTTTTAAAGAAAAATCTTTTACAATAGAACGTCTGCTAAAATGCAAAAATAGCAAGATTTTATAGCTTTCGCAAATCTTACAGATTATTTTCTGTTAAAAGGAAAATTTTTTAAAAGAAATTCTTTTAAAAGCATATCACACTTTTGCAACTCATACGTAATACAGATTTGTTTCGTGAAATAATGTTTTAAAAAGCCCGCTTTTTCGTAAATTGCCTGAATGAATTCTTACTCGCTTGGCCTTGCCGGTTCGTGGTGGCTTGTTGTCCTGATAATTTTAGCCGCCGCTGCTTTTGCTTTTTATTCGTATCGCGTTACGGTCCCGCCTGTTTCTTCAGGCCGGCGTTCGCTGCTGCTTTTCCTGCGGACGCTTGCAATTTCCCTGCTGCTTTTCGTTCTTTTTGAGCCGGTTTTAAATATCGTGCGCTCTACCGAAGAGCCGCCGCATCTTGCCGTACTGCTGGACAATTCACTTTCCATGTCTTTTAAAGACGCGCAGTCTGACAGAAGGGAAAGTTTTAAAAGCAGTTTGAATTCTGCAAAACCTTTTGACATTGATGAAAGCGCTACAACGCTGCTTTTTTCTGATGATATCAAGCGTGTTCAGAATTTTACTTTTGATTCTTTAAAACTCAAAGGGCAATTATCTGACATTTCAAAACCGCTGAATTACGTTCTTCAAAATGCCGAACCGGATAATCTTCGCGCCGCACTTTTAATTACTGACGGCGCTTTTAATTCGGGTAATAATCCGCTCAATCAGGCAGAACTCATCGGTCGCCCGCTCTATATTATTGGCATTGGCGACTCTACCGAACCGCGCGATATTTCTGTACAGTCAATCGTCACCAACGATGTTGCTTATATTGAAACAACGCTGCCCGTCAATGTAAATGTGAAATCTGCAGGATTTACCGAAGGAAGTATTACGGTCGTTTTAAAAGATAACGGCGCGAAAATTGCCGAGCAGATCATTTCTTTAAAAACCGACCAGCAGCTTTATACAACGTCATTTCAATATATCCCAAAGCAGGAGGGAATCCGCAAACTGACTGCTGAAATTGCACCGCGCGAAGGTGAAATTACAACGAAAAATAACGCAGCTTCGGAATTCGTAAAAGTTTTAAAAACAAAGCGCCAGATTGTACTTTTTGCCGGAGCGCCAAGCCCTGATGTTTCATTTATCCGTAATGAGATTTTAAAAGAAAAGGGCGCGGAAATCCAGACGTTCATTCAAAAGCAGGGCGCGGAATTTTATGAAGGAAACCCCGGCGCAGGAGTTTTAAAAGAAGCTGAACTTATCATTCTCATTGGTTTTCCAAATTCAGCTTCGCCCTCGAATGTTATTCAGCAAATCGCGCAGGAAGCCGGAAATGGCAAACCGGTTTTATTTGTACTTTCGCAGCAGACGGATTTTAAAAAGCTCCAGCCGCTCGAAGCATATTTGCCGTTTACTACGGTGAGTTCGCGCCCGCAGGAATTTCTCGCGCTGGCTGATGTAAAGCAGGATCAGGCGTCAAACCCGCTTTTAAAAATAACCGGAACAGACGGGGACATTGCTGTCTGGAATCAACTTCCGCCGCTTTTCCGCACGGAAACATTCGTAAAAGTAAAACCGGAATCGGAAGTTGCCGCCACAATTCGTGTAAATAATGTCCCGCTTGCCGAGCCGCTCATCGTGTCGCGTTCTTTTCAAAGAAGTAAATCAATCGCATTGCTTGGATATGGATTATACCGCTGGAAACTTGCCGGGCAGGCAGCTGATATTTTTAAAGGAAAAACTGATGCGCCGGATGTTTTAAACGCTTTTCTGCAAAATTCCTCACGCTGGCTGACTGCTGATAACGATCAGAAAACGGTGAGAATCCGCACAAATAAAAAATTATACACAAGCGGCGAACGTGTGGAATTTATCGCGCAAGTCTATGACGCCGCATACACGCCGCTTGATAATGCCGATGTTCGGGTAAAAATTAACGGCGGAAAATCGCCACGAGATATCGTGATGCAGCCGATCGGCAACGGACGCTACACGGCAAATCTGGACGGAATGCCGGAGGGTGATTATTCTTTCACCGGCGATGCCCGACAGAACAGCCGTGCGCTTGGTTCGGACAACGGGCGTTTCAGCGTCGGCGAAATCGCGCTGGAATACCAAAATCTTCGGATGAACGTCGAATTATTACGCGCGCTTGCTGAACGCACCGGAGGGAAATTTTATACACCTGCACAGGCCGCAGCTTTTAAAGACGATTTGCTAAAAAGTAAAAATTTTGCTCCGCGTCCTGTTACAAAGCGAAATGAATTTGCATTGTGGAATCTGCCGTGGCTGCTTGGTGCCGCGATTCTTGCGTTTGCTCTGGAATGGTTCCTGCGGAAACGAAGCGGATTGATCTGATATTAAAAAATTAATCTTTTAAAACCTTTTTTTAAAATAGTATGAATAGTATAAAATACGCATTCCTGGCATTCGCTTTTCTGGTATGTTCTTCATTTTCATTGTACGGGCAGGCAGCGCAGGTTGATATTGAAGATCATGCAGCGCAAGGTGTTTTACAGGCAAATAAAGGGAAATATGCAGAGGCAATCAAGGAATTTACCCAGGCGATCGCCAATAGCCCGAAAGATTCAAAACTCTATATGAATCGCGGCGCAATGAAAATGCAGATGAATGATTTTAAAGGCGCTATTGATGATTATTCAAAGGTAATAAAGCTTAGCCCCAAAGACCCTGCAGGCTACTACAGCCGCGCAATGGCAAAACGGAAAATGAATGATTATGCCGGCGCGATTAAAGATTATAATACAGTGGTAAAGCTTGACCCAAAAAATCTCCAGGCGTTTTTCAACCGTGCAAAGGCAAAAGAAAAAACAGGGGATGAAAAAGGGAAAATTGTAGATTATCAGGCGGCAGCAAAATTAAACCATCCTGGCGCTCAGGCATGGCTTAAGGAAAATAACATATCATGGTAATTCTTTAAAAGAGTTTTTAAAAACTTCAGGACGCTGGTTTTTAAAACCGGCGTCCTTTTTTTTTGACACGAGTTTTAAAATATTCTTTTTAAAAATACCACGAATTTAACAGACAAAGCGTCTTAGTTCTCTTTTAAAAACGAAAAGGTAGGAAAATGGCGGCGGATTTTGAACCGGAAATAGAAGCCCAGGAAGCTATTAGAAAAGAAACTCCATCGGGAAAAGCTCCTCAAAAAGGAAAACCGAATCTCCTGAATGGCCCGATTGATTCAACGTTG
>JAZKFS010000056.1:0-3530 GCA_040386315.1 Bacteroidota bacterium | reverse complement strand
TTTCTTTTAAAAACTTTAAACCTTTTAAAAACTACGGAGCAACAGCAATTCCTACAAGCGCCGAGCTACTCAGAATTGTTCCGATAAGCGTTGCTTTCCCAGTTGCCAGGTCAATCGTATAAAGCGAACTTCCACCTGTTCCTGAACTAAGCGCAGCATAAGCGATCCCGGTATTAACAGGAATATCAAATCCTGCTGCATTGCTTGTCAAAACTCCAAGTGTACCAATTGTTGTCAGTTGACCGTTATTCGGCGAAGCTAATTTCACAAGCACATCGAGATTTGCATCAATAGCGAAAAGCTCGGTTGTTTTCGTGTTTGTATCAGCATCACTGTTTGTGTAAGCAGTTGCCGTGATCGTTGGATTAAAGTTGAAATTCGCATCTCCCGCCGCATATTTCAATATTGAATCCACTGCACCAATAGCACCAGTTTCAGGATGTAAACGCAGATCCTGATCATCATTCGTGTGAAGGCGAAGTCTGTCTGCGACCGGATTAAAATCCCAGCCAATATCAGCGCCATTTATCGCCGGAGTAAATCCCGATCCAACAACCGTTGCCACGCCTGAAGCTGTATCAATCGTATAAATTCTGCTGCCGCTCCCAATTCCGTATAATTTCCCGTCCTTCGGGCGGAAATCAATTCCTAAAATCTTTTCACCGCCTTGCAATCCTGTGATCAGCTTTGTCATCGCAGCCACGCCGGGAGTTTCAGCGCCAAACCGGATCAAATTACCGGAGCCATCCACACCAAATATTGCCCGTCCTTTTGAAACCGGCTGCGTAACAACAGGATCTGTCGTATTTTCATTACATGCTCCCGCAAAAACAACAACCCCGCACAAAGCCGAAGCCGAAACAATTTTTTTAATCGTATTTACATTCATCATCCCACCACCTTTAAAAAAATAAATAAATCCTGCGTAGCGCAGAAAGAGTAATTAGCAATTCTTACGTGTTTAAAAACGTAATTTTAGCCATTAGGGTTTTTAAAATCGCAAATAAACTACATAATTCCCGCCACAACGATATACCGCACAATTCTTAGCGTAAAAACGATCACCACAAACCACAGAAAATTCACCCGCGCAATCCCTGCAACTATCGTCAGTGGATCACCAATAAACGGCAGCCATGACGCCAGCAAACTCCACAAACCATACTTCTGCATCCACTCCAGCGACTTCCGCCCAAAGCGCGATTCCTCTAATTTTTTCTGCATCTTCACACGGAAATACGCGCCGAGATAATAATTGAATACACACGCCAGGCAGTTTCCCGCCGAAGCCCAGATAACCGTATCTGTTTTTGAAATACCAAACTGAATAGCAATCACTACCGCCGCCTCCGATGCGAGCGGCAGAACCGTTGCCGAAAGGAACGACCACAGGAAAAGTCCCGCGAGACCATAATTCCCAATAAACTCTTTGAGAAATTCTTCCATCACACCCGCTTTTTAAAAAGAAAAAAGTCTCAGTTACGCGCTTTTTTAAAACGCAAACCAAGACTTTTTCAATCCGAAAATCTTTTAAAAAGATTTTTTAAAATGCCATTGTCGCTGTTACACTGCCGCAGGTTTTCATTGTCGGCTCGTATGGATTTGCGATTTCCTTATCGTCAGAAAACCACGCTGCGCCTTTGTTATTAAAAGCCATCGGGCAATGTTGTTTATAAGCAGTTTTTCTGTGCAGGCCGAAAGTTTTCAAACCTTCTTCCATCACCATTGAAAGCTGCTCAAAAGCCACACGCTGCTGAGCGATGTCATTTGTCGCAGCTACATTTTGTGCTGCCTGAACGAATTTAGGCGAGTAGGCAACCCACTGCTGACGTTTGTCGCTTGTCGCGTCCCATTTATCCACTTCTTTGGCTTCGTCCACCAGTTCATTCGCCTCGCGCTGAACATCGGTCGGCTGTGATGCTACAAGAGCGTCTTTCACTTCCAAGTACTGCTCCCATGTTGAATTAAAATCCTCGCGCATATCCTCATTTTGCTCTACTCGGTCGCCTGCTGCGTCGCTTTTTTTGTCTGCTGCCGTTTCTGTTTTTGAATCGCACGCTGCAAAAACAAGCGCTCCTGCAAACATCAACCCGATAAGATTTGACTTTTTAAACATAACTTTTCTCCCGTTTGAAAATTGTAAATAATTTGTGCTGCGAAATCCACAACGAACGATAAGTTCCGAAAATTCCAATTTTTCCGTTATGAATTTTAATTAATTCAATTGCAATCTTTTAAAAACTTATTCAGTAAATCCCCTCCTCGGAGGGGTGGCTGAAAGCCGGGGTGGGTCACGTCAGAAGTTGCACAAACACAGTCTTTCCTTTCGCCGCAGAACCCGCCCCGCCTGCGGCACCCCTCCGAGGAGGGGATTTTTAAAACTGCAAACTCTTTTAAAAAATCTCTTCCTTAATTTCGCCGCAGTTCAGCATCTTCTCACCGAAATACGGATTTTCAATTTCCTTAGTTTTCGTCAACCACGACGCGCCTGTATTGTTAAAACCCATCGGGCAATACGCGCGATACACCTTCTCTCCCGCGCCAAACGCCTTAAGCAACTCCGCGAAATTATCCGAAATTGTTTTAAAATTCTGACGCTGCGTTTCGATGGAATTTTCCTTTGTAATATTTTCAGTTGCTTGCGCAATCACATTTTTCCTGTTTTTAAAAGCTTCATTTTCTGCGCCGCTCAAACCCGCAGATTGCGTTTTAAAAATCGCGTTTTTAAAAGATTCTGCCGTTTGTTTTGCTTTTGTTGGATTTGATTCTACAAATGCCTCGCGCATTGCGTCATATTGCGCCAGAGCGTTCTTAAAATCAACTTTTGATATTTTTAAAACTTCCGTTTGGGGCGCTGTTGATAGATTTTGGTTGCCGCGTAATTGTGATTCTGAATCAAGCAAAAATCCACCACTCGCCGCAACTTCTTCGCCTTCATTCAGTCCGCTTAAAATATGATATTTCCCTTCGAATTTCGCGCCGAGCGCCACTTCCCGCGCTTCAAAACGCCCTTCGCCAGCTTTCACATAGACGATATTGCGTTCGCCGGTGACGATGACGGCATCTGCGGGAACGACAAGCCCCATGCCCATGTCGCTTTTAAAAAGTGTCTGCGTGTACATCTGCGGTTTTAAAAGCCCGCCGCGATTGGCCACTTCCGCGCGAACAGCAACAGTGCGTGTCTGCGGGTCAAGCACCGGCGAAATGAACGTGATTTTGCCGAAAAATTCTTCGCCGGGATACGCCTGCGTTGTGATTTTCACGTTCCGCCCTTTTTGGATTGCCTGCAAGTCGCTTTCAAAAATCTGCGCGATATTCCACAAAACGCTTAAATCTGCAAGCTCATACAGCGTTGCGCCTTCAGACACGTATTGCCCTTCCTCGACGCTTTTTGAAATCACTGTTCCCGAGGTCTGCGCGTGAACGGTAATGCGGAGCTGCGGCGTGCGTGTTTTTTCAAGGGTGGAAATCTGTGCGGCGCTCATGCCGAGAATTTCTAAGCGGCGACGTGCGCCAGGGACGAGTGACGG
>JAZKFS010000055.1:0-35803 GCA_040386315.1 Bacteroidota bacterium | reverse complement strand
AGTAAAAAGTAAAAAGTAAAAAGTAAAAAGTAAAAAGTAAAAAGTAAAAAGTAAACATCTTCTTTTAAAAATTATATTTTAAAACATATTCGTAGTATTTCTTTTTAAAAACCATCCTGAATTTTCACCAAAATCTCAATGAATAAAATTCTTTTAAAAGCGCTTCCTTTATTTTTTATAATCGGAATGACTTCCTGCACGAAAATGCAGAAAAATATCTCGCTGGATGGCGTGGACACGACAAATCCTGTGACAGGCGACTGGCTGGTAATGCACGAACTGTCTGACCCGCAGCGGCTGAATCCCTACACGGCGAGCGATGCTTCGGCGCAGAAAATCTATCAGCTGATATTTGAATCACTGCTGTACCTTGATCCGGAAAGAGTGGAGCTTGTGCCGAATCTCGCCGAATCTATGCCGACACTTTCGGAAGATCACCTGACGTACACGTTCCTTTTAAAAAAGAATGTGAAGTTTTCTGATGGAAAGCCGCTCACAGCGAAGGATGTGATCTTTAGTTTTAAAGCTTTAAAAAATCCGCTTGTGCTTGATGCTGCTTCGCTTCGCGGATATTTTATTGATGTGGCGGACGTGACCGCGCCGGATGATTATACCGTCATCGTAAAAATGCTGAAGCCATCGTACCTTGCGCTCTATAGCCTGGGAACTGACTTAAGGATCCTTCCGAAACACATTCTCGATCCAAAAAATCTGACGGATAAATACACATTTGCTGAAACGAATGATATTGATCTTGCAGAAAAAAATGCGTCTTTAAAAGAATTTGCCGACTGGTTTGGCAAAGTGGAGATTGGCCGTGAAGCGAAATACCTGATCGGCTCCGGCCCGTATATTATGGAGGCCTGGCGCACGGAAGAATATGTGAAAATCAAGCGGAATGAAAATTACTGGAACGGTACAAATAACAAATGGGCAATTGCGCACGCAGACCGCCTTGTTTTTAAAACCGTAAATGACCGTACAAGCGCCGTAAGCGCTGTTAAGAACGGCGATCTTGATTTTATGGACTACGTGCCGCCGCGCATGTTTGACGAGCTTCTGGATACGGCTGCTACGCCATATTTAAAAAAGGTGGTGTATAATATTCCGACGTATATGTATATCGGCTGGAATACACGGCGCGCTATTTTTAAAGACAAGCGTGTTCGTCACGCGCTTTCGCACCTGGTTGACCGCGATATGCTTATAAAAAATGTAATGCTCGGCTATGCCAATACGATTGACGGGCCTGTGACGCGCACACGGCCTGAATATAATACCGACATGAAGCCGCATGAATATAATCCTACGCTGTCAAAACAGCTTTTAAAAGAAGCAGGTTGGGAAGATACGGATGGGAATGGAATCCTGGATAAAATGATAGATGGGAAAAAAGTAGAATTCACCTTTAATATTCTTTTAAATGCCGGGAATGAAACGCGTGAAAATATCGCGGTAATTCTTGTAAATGAGTTTAAAAAAGTCGGTATCAAAGCGGGAATTCAGAGGCTGGAATGGTCGGTATTTCTGGAAAATCTCGATACATACCAGTTCGACGCGATGATCGGAGCGTGGGTGAATGACCCGACGCCGCCCGATCTTTACCAGCTTTGGCATACGTCGCAGGCAACAAATAAAGGATCGAATTACACCGGATTTGGCAATGCGCAGACGGATAAAATGATCGAAGATATCCGCGTAGAATTTGACGATGCACGGCGTACGCAGCTGCTTAAAGATATTCAGGCGGCGATCTACGACGAGCAAACCTATACATTCCTCTGGGTAATGCAGTATCCGGCGGTGTATCACAAGCGAATAATGGGAGCAAACTTCTATCCACCGCGCCCGGGCTATGTTCTGCCGACATTCTGGGTTCCGCGACAATTGCAGGTGTATGATTAGTGGCGGTTGGTTTTTGGCTACTGGCTTTTGGCTTTAAATTGCATGAAAAATTTAGAGCTAATCGCCAAAAGCTAACAGCCAATGCCCCATTCTAAACTATTTTCTTTAAAAAGCGGTTTTAAAAAGTGCAGCACGGTTTTAAAAACTTCTTTTTAAAACTCGTTCTTTTAAAAACTTGGAATATATTCAACAGACAGGAACAATGAACCGCCAGCAATTGAAAGAATTAATAGATGAAGGCGAATCCGGCACGATGGAATTTAAAAGAAAATTCACGTCACCGGAAAAAATGGCGAAGGAGATTATGGCTTTTGCCAATACCAAAGGTGGTTTTTTGCTCGTTGGCATTGACGATGACGGCTCAATAGTTGGTGTAGAAAGTGAAAAGGAAGTGGAGGAAATGATCAAATTTTCCTGCCGCTTTCACATTGAGCCGCCAATTGAACCGCAGATTGAAATTGTGCAGATCGAATATAAAGACGTGATCGTGATCTTCGTTCAGCGCAGCAATCGCAAGCCGCACCGCCTGATCGCAAAAAGCCCGTCGGAAATGCTGTATAACAATAAAGCATATATCCGCCAGGCGGACAAATCTATCGCCGCCAGCCGCGAAATGGAAAAGATCCTCGCCGGGCAAAACGAAGATGCGCCGGGGCTTACCGTCAGCGTTGGAAAAAAAGAACAAGCGCTCTTCACATATCTTGAGCAGAACGAGCGCGTGACGGTCAACACATTTGCAAAGCTCGTGAATATCTCGCCGCGATGGGCTTCACGGCTTATTGTGCGGCTGGTGCGTGCGGGGGTTTTGCAGATACATACAGAGCAGGGCGCGGATTATTATACGCTGGTGTAGATTGATGTTTTTAAAGTGAAAAAGCCGTTCTCATTTTAAAAGGAGAGCGGCTTTTATTTTTAAAATCAGTAGATCAAGCTTAGTGAATTTCTTTTGCTGTTTTAAAAGAACCATTATTACTGTTTGAAATCACCATAGCCGCTGCTGTTGCAAGGAGCTTTACACCATTTATTTCTTCGTCTGAAGGAGCGCGTTTGTCAGTAAAGTATGTTCCAAATGTACCAAGCACCTGATTTCCGCCATCAATAATCGGCATGCTCCATGCGCCTTTAAAACCCAGCGACATTGGCAGATGGCGCAGCTCAGACCACTTATTATCTGCGTAAAAATCTTCTGTAATTACCACTGATCCGGTAGCCGCAGCGGCGGCACACGTTCCGACCGTTGGATCGGGTTTTATTCCGTCAATTGCCTTTAAATAATCTGCCGGAAGCTGCGGTGATGCGCCATTACGCAATAGGCCGCCTTTATCCACAATCATAATAGATGCAACAGTACCGGGACTGACAGATTCTGCCGCCTCCGCCAGGTATGTGAGAATAGCTCGTTGGTTATCGCCCTTTTCAAGCATCCTGAGTGCGTGGCTCGATGCGTCTTCATATAGTTTTTCCATTGCTATTCCCGCTCTCGGTTTCTTGTAAAGGACTGATCTTTCGGAATTGTTCAATTGCTTGACGTGTACCTAATTCATTTCGTGGTACTTGATTAGCACCAATATAAAACTTTATTGTATGATAACCTAACTGCTTTTTTAAAACTGCTTTTTTAAAAAACTCTCTTCACGCGCTTTTAAAACATTTACTTTCAGCAGCAATAAAAATCCCGTAACGAATAAAATAACAAGCAAGGGAATTGCCATTTTTAAAATAGAACGGTGGTTGTTTGGGCTGACAATTTGTAGATTTGCGATATAAGGGATTTTCAGCACAAAAGTTCATACGAAGCTATGTTATCAGAAATTTACTCCTCTGTTTCAGTTGCCACGGTATATGATGTAGTACAATTTTTCAAAAATTCACAAATCTTTTCTCCAATTTCCCTCGCTCTATCTTCACGCCACCCTCCTGTAAAGTCCTGGGTTATTTTGCAATTTACATAGATTTCAAATCCGTCATTAATTTTCTGATAATAAACACCGGCTACGGAATTCCATTCATTTGCTCTCATACCTCTTTTGGCAAGTACTGCTCCGTTATTTTCATCAATAAATTTTATTGAAAACCCTTCATCGTTTAAACCATCTATTATTGAATGAAGAATAAGAGAGTCGTCCAAAATATTTGTTTTCAGGTAATATTCAAATCCGGTTTTTGAATCCCGGATATCATCCTTCTCTGCTGTTCTCGAGTTAGCTATTTTATTAAAGTCAAAAGTTCTTGCACTTTGTGGAAAATCTTTCAAACGGGCAGTTGAAATACAACTTTGAATTAAAAGTGTTGCTGCAAAAAGAATTGATACAGTAATTAGTTTTTTCATCGTTACTTGAAGATTTGTTTATTGATTGTCATTTCGACTTAGCAATACAATGTAATCGAAGCGTAAAAATTGTTGATAACCTCTGGATTACCGCAACTTCACCAATTGTTAAAATGCAACCAGTTCATTACTAATAATCGTTATTACAAATCTACTGCGAAATTGTGTGATACACGAAGCTCCTTATTTTAAAAAACCTTACATTTTTAAAAGACTTTCCTCCCGTGCCTTCTCCACATTTACTTTCAGCAGCAGCAAAAATCCCGCAACGAATAAAATGACAAGCGAAAGGATCGCCATCCTGTAGCTATTGGTAATTTGCAGCGAAAGGCCGAAAAGCAGCGAGCCGATCCAGCTTGTGCCTTTATCGGAGATCTCGTAAAAGCTGAAGTACTCCGACTCGCGCCCCAGCGGAACCATCTGCGAAAATACCGAACGGCTGAGCGCCTGGCTGCCACCCAAAACAAGCCCGATAACTGCTGAAAGAATATAAAAATCCGTTGCGGTTTTTATAAAAGCATACGCATAGACGAGCGTTCCGATCCAGATGACTAAACTCAGGATAATCGCTTTTTTTGCTGAAATTGCCTGCGCGATCTTTTTAAAAAGGAGCGAGCCGAAAAATGCTACAAATTGCACGAGCAGAATTGCTGTTGTCAGTACGCCGACGTCGAGATGCAGTTCCTCCGAGCCAAACTGCGCGGCAAGGGCAATGACCGTCTGGATCCCGTCATTATACAGCAGATATGCGATCAGGAAAAGGCGCGTGGCGGGTTTTGAAAGAATATCTTTGAGCGTGTGAATAAGCTGCACAAATCCCGCTTTTAAAAGATTTTCTTTTTGTGGTGAATCGCTTTTAAAACCGCGGACTTTTAAAGTGAAAAGTGGGATTATTGAAAAAAGCGCCCACCATACGCCCGCCGATAGAAAACAAACTCTGACCGCTTCACCTGTTGTAAAGCCAAGCTTTTCAGCATTTGAAAAGAATGCGAGATTTACAGCCAGCAATAATCCGCCGCCGAGATAGCCGACAGCCCAGCCGTTTGCGGAAACTTTGTCGGTGTCTTCCGGCGCTGCGAGTTCGGGGAGAAATGCGTTTGAAAAAACAACAGAAGCGCCGAAGGAAATATTGGCAATGAGAAAAAGTATCGCGCCGAGTGCGTAATTATCCCCTTTTAAAAAGAACATCGCCATCGTGGCAAATGAGCCGATATAGGCAAAGGTAAAGAGGAAATGTTTTTTTAAACGCGTCCTGTCGGCAATTGCGCCTGCCAGCGGCAAAACAAAAACCTGCAAAAAAACCGAAAGCGAAACGATATAGGGAAAAAACGAACCGTGATGAACTTTTACGCCAAGCGGGTAAATAAATCCGGCAGAATCAGCCGCAGTTTTTGCAATACTCGTGAGGTACGGCCCAAGGAAAACAGCAACGACGGTAGTGCCAAAAGCGGAATTCGCCCAATCGTACATGTACCAGCCGGTACGCTCGCGACGTGTGCTTGGTGAGGTGGTGTCAGAGATCATTAAATTTGCTTTTAAAAACGGGGAAATCTTTTAAAAATGCAAATTGTGATTTCTGCGGGGAATTACCAAGTTTTTGTTTGAAAAACATTTCTTTTAAAACAAAAAACGCCGCTCTTTTTAAAAGGAGTGGCGTTTTTTGCTTCATACCAAGCTATATCATTTGTATTGTCCCTTTCACTAATCCATATTTTTGCTTTTCATTTTTAAAAGAAACCAAAGTATAGGTTTCATAATGAATTATTAAATCATTGCCTAAAAATAATTCATTGCAACATCCAATAATTCGTTTAGATCTCACTACTTCACCAGTTGCACGATCAAACATCATTATGAAGAATCCGGGCTCATCATTATTAATAGCCCACTGGATCTGGGCAAGATAGCGATTATCTTGAGACCACGCATGTTTATCCTGCCAATGAGCATCTGGTTGAATATAGAATGAATTATCAGCTACATAGAGTTTTGCCAAGTTATAAGGAGAACCGTGCCGGATCTCACTAATAACTTCATATTTAATGTGAACAGAATTCATCAATAGTTCTACTGAAAGCTAATGAGTTGATATACTTTAGCATTTTCAACAATCAATTCACCAACATACTTACAGTATAGTATATACTTTCTGTCTTTTACCAAATTCATCTTTTGTTTTTCAGTACAAGCAATAAGGCGTCTTTCTTTAAAGCCATCATTGACCTGTATTAATGGTCTGTACAAAATTCCTAATTCTTGCATTTTGACAAGTCCAAACATAACATCGAGTGTTTCACTATCCATCCGAGACAAAAGGGAATCAGAGGAAATGATCTTGGCTGCCAATTCGAAGTTATTTTCATTTGCTGCTTTGAAATAAGGATTAAGAACATCAAGTTTTTTAGCAAACGAGTTGATTTCTTGTTCAAGTTTTGGTCTTTCTTTTAAACTGACCTTATGTGTTGAACTTAAATTGAATTTATCATCAATAGTGCCTGTAAAAGTAGTATCACTTTGGGCTAACACTGGTTGAGTAGCTGATAGTAAAATTATTATAATACAGGTTAATATGGTTGTCATTGAATAAATCGTATGAGTAATAACTGACATAATACCGCTTTCTATGTTGGTAGCGCAACTTATCAAATATTTTGGTGAATTACAATTCCAAAATAAAATGCCACACTTTTTAAAAAGAGTGGCGTTTTTGTTTTAAAGTTACTTGTGAAAGTTGTTTAAAGGCTGATCGCTACGCCAAGCCGGAATGTCAGCATATCGGTACGGGATTTATAGACATCGTATGTAACTTTTGTTTTGTCATTCGGGTCTTCCTTGATCGAGCCGCGTTTTAAATATTCCGCTTCGCCGCCTTTCATATAGCGAACGCGGAAGTCAAGAAGCGTAGTGCCAAAATGCGTTTCGCCCATTTGGTCTTCGCCAAGATTGCCATCCAGGATCTTAAACATAACGCCCGCGCCCGCACCATAGCTGAATGCGCCGTCCTGGAAATTAATCGAACTGGCGATGCTTTGATCGCTATACTCATCATTGACCGAAGAGCTGGTATTGAGATAGTTAAACCCAACGAGTGCGTCCACATACGGGCGCAAAAGCCCTGTTGCGGGCTGTAGCCGTGAGAAGAGATGGCCGGAAACAATGCTGTTCGTAGTCTGAAGGTCAACGTTTACCCGGCCTGTGGTGGATTCATTAAAAGGGACTTTTGTTGTTTCCATTCCGTAGGCCATGTAGTCAAATTCCACGCCGAACATCAGCGGCATTTTATTCGGAGCATAGCCGATGTGGCCGCCGATACCAAAGCCGGGATTCGTGACGTTATCACGGAATTCATTGCGCGGCAGTCCGAGAATTAATCCCAGCCCCGCCTGCAATCCCTGGCGCGCGCCGAAATCTGTTACGATGGGATCATCGTTCGTTACCGTTGGTTCGGATGTCTGCGCCATGCTGATAACGACGGTGCAGAAAAAGAGGAAAGCTGCCAGAAGCGCGGCATTTTTAAAAGTCGTTTTAAAAGATTGCTGTTGCGTTGCCATGATACGTTTTTAAAAGAAAGTTGGACATAATTTTTAAAAGCAATACGCAACGCCGGATTTCGTTTGTTGCGTGATTATAAATGCAATAAACCGCGCAATAATGAAAGCGATACACCGGAAAAGAATTTTTTTTAAGAATTTTAAAAGGGCATCGCAGAGTTTTAAAAGAATGCTGTACAAACTTTTAGTAAATTCGTGATGTTTGGCATAGCGAAGCTTTTAAAAGATGCGGCGAAACTGCTGTTTTGATACGGCGAAAATATTACAGATACACAGGTACAATTTGATTATGGATTTAGGACAATTGCAGATCATCACGACGGCGATCACGGTAATTGGTGCGGCCACACTTATTATTTTAGAGAGATTTTTTCCTTATACCAAAGGGCAGAAATTCCTTCGGGAAGGTTTTTTTAACGATTTTTTTCTTTATACGTTTGTCCAGAGTTTTGTGCTGGGGTCGCTGATCAGCTGGTTTTGCCAGTTTTTAGCCAACACTACGAATATTGATAATTTCGGTTTTATTCGCCAGATGCCGCTGTGGGCGCAGGTGGTGTTCTTTTTAATTACGCACGATTTTTATATTTACTGGTTTCATCGCTATCAGCATAATTCCCCGCGATTCTGGCGGCTGCATGAGGCGCATCATTCCACGCATGATGTGGACTGGCTTTCGGGAACGCGCTCGCATTCGCTGGAGATTATGATCAATCAGACGATCGAGTTCGTACCGATAATTCTCTTTGGTTCGCCGGAAGTTGCGCTTTTAAAAGGAACGGCGGACGCGCTGTGGGGAATGTACATTCACTCGAATATCAACGTGCGGAGCGGCTGGCTGCAATATATTATCAACGGGCCGGAAATGCACCGATGGCATCACGCAATAGACGATGAAGCGCATAATAAGAACTTTTCAACGAAATTCGCTTTTTGGGACTGGATATTCGGAACGGCGTATTTCCCGGCTTTTAAAAAGCCAAAAGGATATGGCCTGAGCGACCCGCAATTTCCGAAGGGCTATATCAGGCAGCATTTGTATGCTTTTAGAAAACAGGATTAATACATTTAAAAAAAAGGAGAAATTACATGAGTTCACAGATTGACAAAAAAGCCGTTGTAGCGGCTTTAAACAAGATCATGGAAGTCGAGCTGGCAGGCGTGGTGCGCTACACACATTATTCGCTGATGGTTTTTGGTTTTAATCGTATTCCTATCGTATCATGGCTGCGAGAGCAGGCGACGGAATCACTCATGCACGCAAATAACGCGGGAGAGAAGATCACGCATCTCGGCGAACATCCTTCGCTCGCTATTGGCCCGCTTTTAGAAAGCTCCACGCATGACATCGGCGATATTCTCCGTGAGTCGCTGGAGCATGAAAAGAACGGTGTTCAGCTTTATCGCGACCTGCTGGCGCTGGTGGAAGGGAAGTCCGTTTTCCTTGAAGAATACGCGCGCTCGATGGTATTTGAAGAGGAATCGCATATCGGTGAAGTGGACAAAATGCTCCGCCGTCCGGGTGATGTCCACGCATATTCTAAAGATATTACAGCGTAATTTTCTTTTTAAAAACGGTGAGTTTTTAAAAGCAGTTCTTTTTAAAAAGGAACTGCTTTTTTTGTTTTTAAAACATTTCTATTAAATTTCGTGATGATTTACGTATTTTACGAATAGAATAATATTGAAAATTTAAAAAACAAAAAAATAACCGTCCATATTCTCTGAATTTTAATACAAGAGTAGATATAGTGAAAATCATCAGTAGGATATTTATAGCTGCAATCATTACTCTTGTTCAACATTCTTTTATTGTAGCCCAGACATTTATTAATGGCGATTTTGAAAAGCATACAGCTACTATTTGTGATTATAATCTAAGTGATGACAGCTTTAATAGTAAAATTTCCAATGTGTTTGCATTCGGGAGTAAGATCCCTGGTATCGGCTTCAGCGGGGAAATGGACTATCAAACATCTGGGTGTTACTTGCCGAATGCTTATCATGGAAATTGGTGCCTTGGGCTTGCAACAACCCTGCCGCATGGCAACTCTGGTGATGCTGTTGCAATTGAATTGTCATCTCCGCTTGTTATTGGAAAGCAGTATACAGTATCATTTGCTGTATATGGAAACTACAATGATTTTTCACCTGCTGAAGCAAAGTTTGATATTGGAGAATCCTTTAATAATTCAGATGTTGGCAAAGTCATTAATACAATAACTGCGCAAAATGGTAAATGGAGCAATATTGTATTTACTTTTACAGCTTCACAAGCTTCAAGATTTATTACAGTAAGAATATTGCCTGTAAATGATGCCTGGGCACAGATAGATGACTTTAAGTTTATTAGTAATAAATTCCAAACATTTACTGATACACTTTGTACTAATGAGCCGTTTTTCTTTTCAATGCCGGAAATTGTTACTGTGGCGCTATCGTGTATATGGGAGTTTCCGGGTGCTACACCAGCAATTTCCACAGAAAAAGATCCAAAGAATATCTTTTATCCCAGTCCCGGCATCTATCCCGTAAAACTGATACGTACATTATTCTCGTCAATTGATACAATACACGGAGAAATTACCGTTTATCCTGTACCCGTTGCTCAAGCAGGAGATGATACTGTTTTATGTCTTGGTACCAGTATATCCCTTGGTACTGCTGCTGTCGAAGGCAATACATATTCGTGGACACCTGCTAATGGCCTGAATGATCCTAATATTGCTAATCCCGTAGCAACTCCAGCTAACGTATTGACAAAATATTTTGTAAGAGTGACAAATACGTTCGGCTGTTCATCGGTAGATTCTATTGTTATCTCAACTGTAAAAGATCCTGTTATTGTAACAAAAGATACCTCTCTGTGTATGGGCGAAAGTGCCGAGATCCGGGCCTTTAGCGATCAGGCCGATGTCACATATAGCTGGACGCCTGCGGACGGACTTAGCCAAACTGATATTCAAAATCCGGTTGTCACAGCTTTTAAAAACCGTGACTATTTCGTAACAGTAACTAATGCGACGGGATGCTCCGCCACTAAAAAAATCTCTGTATCAGTAAAAACATTAAATGCTAATTTACAAGCAGAAAAAGAAGCGTTAGGGCCGGATGAAACAACATC
The DNA here is from genome assembly GCA_040386315.1 of Bacteroidota bacterium. Classification (GTDB taxonomy): domain Bacteria; phylum Bacteroidota; class Ignavibacteria; order Kapaibacteriales; family DASPKH01; genus DASPKH01. The sequence goes on along the minus strand of JAZKFS010000055.1, from coordinate 24,897 downwards.
TGTAAAATTCCTTTTAAAGCAGGAAAACTTTTTAAAAGGTATTACTTCTTTTAAAGCAACTGTTACCTATGACATGAAGGTTTTCCAGTTTACCCAGCAAAGCCAGAAGTTTTTAAAAGGAACTGATAATACATGGGAAATAACAGCGAAGCAGGTAAACGGCGAATTATTAATAGCTGCCCATGGCCAAACGCCAATTACAGAGGTAGAACTTGGTTTTGAACTGACAGCATATCTGGCTAAGCAGCTTGATGATAATATTCTTTTAAAACTAACAGAAATAAACGGTGGGAATTTTATAGAAGAATCCTGCGATGCGTTTCAAATTAAAGGTACGAAAATACTTTTAAAACCGGTCTGTGCAGGCGATATGCGATTGGTAAATATAGGAGAATTTCAAACTCAATTGCAGCAAGTGACTCCAAATCCAGTTTCTGAGGAAACAGCAGAGTTTGAATATTCTGTTGGTGTGGAAGGAGATATCATTATTGAAATCTATAATCAGCGCGGAGAACTTTTAAAAACCCTTTTAAAAGCAAAGCAAAAGCCTGGGATTTTTAAAGAAAGAATTGATGCAAAGGAACTTCCGGCAGGTGCGTACCTGATAAAACTTTCAACGCTGCAATTAACAAAAACAAAAATGTTTGTTATTGTGAGGTAAGAAATACTGGTTTTAAAACAAAAAAGGCGACTCTTTTAAAAAGAATCGCCTTTTGTTATTTTTAAAAGCTTTTTAAAAACTATTTGCCGTGGCAGTTTTTAAACTTCTTGCCGCTTCCGCACCAGCATGGATCATTGCGTCCTACTTTTGGGTCTGTATTGCGGATAGGCACTTTTGGCATTCCTGCGCCTTCGCGGTTCTCCTGCTGGACTTGTGATTCCGGCGGGAGTTCGGGCATTCTCACCGGCTCATGCGCTGAGGCAAACGGCGGTGTTGCCGTCGGATGCGAGAAGCTCATGGAGCGTGTCACCGAAACCGTGTTCATGTTTGGTAATCCGTTATTATCACGCTGTTGCGCGGCACGCTGCTGCTGCATTTGATTTTCACGAACCGGAACCTGGCGCTCGATAACCTGCGGGAAGTATTTAAAAGCAAAGTGAACAGAATCTTTATTAACTTCTTTGATGAGGTCAATAAACATGCGGTACGCTTCAGCTTTGTATTCCAGAAGCGGATCTTTCTGTCCGTACGCGCGGAGGTGGATACCTTCTTTCAATTCATCCATTCCACGTAAGTGATCGCGCCATTTTTCGTCAATCGTCTGAAGAACGGCAACACGCTCAAGATTTGCCATAAATTCAGAGCCAAGTGAGTCTTCTTTACGTTGGTAGAATTTCTGTGATGCTTCAAGGATTTTTTCAATGACATTATCACGTTTCATTCCGGCAAATTCTTTTTCCGTAATTTCAATTTCTGAAAGCAAATGCGTGCGGACTTCATCTTTTAAAAGATTAAGCTCATTTTCGGGATGAAACTGATCGTACCATATTCCTGCCATTTCTTCAATATATTCAAATAGTTCACCTTTAACACGCTCGCCCATAAGCGCATGGCGGCGGCGGTCATAAACTACTTCGCGCTGCTGGTTCATTACGTTGTCATATTCAAGCAGGCGCTTGCGAACGCCGAAGTTATTCTCTTCTACTTTTTTCTGCGCGCGCTCTACTGATTTTGTTACCATCGAGTGCTGGATCGGTTCGCCTTCGGGAACGTTCAGCTTTTGCATAACTGCCGCGATTCTCGCTCCGCCAAATAATCTCATCAGGTCATCTTCCAGCGAAATAAAGAACTGTGACGATCCCGGATCACCCTGACGACCCGCACGTCCGCGTAGCTGTCGGTCAATACGGCGTGATTCGTGGCGCTCTGTACCAATAATGCACAAGCCGCCTGCTTCCTTAACTTCTTTTGCGAGCTTAATGTCTGTTCCGCGCCCGGCCATATTTGTAGCGATCGTCACACCGCCTTTGCGGCCTGCTTCTGCTACGATTTCCGCCTCACGCTGGTGCTGTTTTGCATTTAAAACATTGTGCGGAACATTCACGCGACGAAGCATTTTGCTTAATACTTCGGAAACATCCACGCTCGTCGTTCCCACAAGTACAGCGCGCCCTGCCTTTACCTGATTCTGGATCTCTTCAATAACCGCGTTATATTTTTCACGTTTTGTACGATATACGAGATCGTCCAAGTCTTTACGGACAATCGGTTTATTCGTCGGAATAACAACGACGTCAAGTTTGTAGATCTGGTAAAATTCTCCTGCTTCGGTTTCCGCCGTTCCGGTCATGCCGGCAAGCTTGCGATATAAACGGAAATAATTCTGAAGCGTAACGGTTGCAAGCGTCTGAGTATCACGCTCTACAAATACACCTTCCTTTGCCTCGATCGCCTGGTGAAGACCGTCAGAATAGCGTCGCCCTTCGAGGATACGGCCTGTAAATTCATCAACGATTTTTACTTTTCCTTCCTGAACCACGTACTCATCATCACGGTCATAGAGGGAATACGCGCGAAGCAGTTGATTTACTGTATGGATACGGTCACTGCGGTCAGCATAGATGCGCATACTTTCGTCTTTTAAACGCTGGCGCTCTTCCGGTTCGGTATCAGGGTTTCCCTCGATCACGCTCATTTCTGCTGCAATATCAGGAATTAAAAACATATCAGGATCATTCTGATCGCCCGCCAAAAGTGTACGCCCTTTTTCCGTAATATCAATCTGGTGGTTCTTTTCTTCGACGGAATAATACAGCTCTTCATCAATCTCGTTCATCTTTGTACCCTGTTCGCCGAGGTACGTCATTTCCGTTTCCTGAAGCAGCTTTTTATAGTCCGGTTCATTTAAAAGCTTTGTAAGGCGATTATGCTTCGGCAAACCGCGATATGCACGTAAAAGCGCAATTCCCGCTTGCTCCTTATCTTCTTTTTTTGTTGATTTTAAAAGTCTCTCGGCTTCTGCTACAATACTATTGGCAAGTTTCATCTGCGCTTCCACCAGGCGGCGAACACGCGGGTTCATCTCTTCAAAACGCTGGTCCACATGAGCCACCGCGCCGGAAATGATCAGCGGCGTACGCGCTTCATCCACCAGAACCGAATCCACCTCATCCACGATAGCGAAGAAATGCTTGCGCTGCACCATATCTTCTGCAGAGGTCACCATGTTATCACGCAGATAGTCAAAGCCAAATTCGTTATTCGTACCGTAGGTAATATCACGCCCGTAATGCTCATGACGCTCATCCGGCTGCATCGCCGACTGGATACATCCCACAGTTACGCCAAGACGGTCAAAAGCCAGCCCCATCCACTCGCTGTCACGCTTTGCAAGGTAATCATTCACTGTTACAAGGTGTACGCCGCGCCCGGCAAGAGCATTGAGGTACATCGGCGCCACGCCAACAAGCGTTTTTCCTTCACCGGTCGTCATCTCGGAAATTTTCCCTTCATGAATAATAATTCCACCCATCAGTTGCACATCATATGGCACCATGTCCCATGTCTGCATCTGTCCGGCTACTTCATACACGGTTCCTACAAGGCGGCGGCAGGTTTCCTTCACAACGGCAAATGCCTGCGGGAGGATTTCGTCCAGCGTTGCCTGTATTGCCTGGTATTCTTCATTTTCAAGGTCGGTGACACGCGCGTACACGTCCATACGCTCTTCATGCGTCATGTCTTCCGTTTTTAAACGCTCCTGGATTTCGTCCTGTTCGGTTTTAAAATCAGCGATCCGTTCTTGGATCAGCGCGCGGAATTCATCGGTTTTGGCGCGGAGCTCTTCATCGGAAAGTGAGGCGAGCTTTTTAAATTCCTCATTTATCTCTTCGACCATCGGCAGCATTCGCTGTACGTCTTTATCGTGCTTTGTGCCGAATACTTTTTGCAGAAACTTTAACATAAAAAAATCTTATGAGAGTAGTGAAATCGTTTGTTTTGTAATTTTGAACTGCGATAGACGCATTATTAGCAAAAATGATTTTCCGTTCATTTTTTAAAAATGCGTTTTTAAAAATAAGTCCTTTTAAAACGGCTGAATTTTTTAAAAGTGACCTATTGCCAAAGCTTACAAATTTACCGTATATTACGCACGTACCCAAACAATTCTTTAAAAACACGTTTTAAAAACTATGGCTGAGAATCTGTCCGAACCCGATATTCACTGCTTTTCCCACGAAAATCTGGTGAAGCAGACCGAAACCGCCGAGCAGCAGCTTGGTTACTTCATTGTGCATTTTTACGTGGACGAGGCGGGAGTTATTTCAAAAGAAAAAACAGCGCAGATCGGGCAGTTTTTTCTGTCACCATCCGGCGGCACACTGCGCGATAAGGACATGAATATCGTCACATACAGCGCAAAATATGACATTTACAAAGGTTACGGAAAAGCATGATATATCTTGATAATTCCGCCACAACGCGCATTGACAAACGCGTTTTAAAAGCAATGATGCCGTGGCTGCGTGACGAATACGGTAATGCGTCCTCCACATATTCGCTTGGGCGAAAAGCACGTGTAGCGGTAGAAGATGCGCGCGAAGAGATCGCCTCGCTTTTAAAAGCTCATCCTGCGGAAATTTACTTCACCAGTGGCGGTACGGAATCCAATAATACGATTTTAAAAAGTGCGTGCCTTTCAACCAATATTGCTGATACTGTCACATATTCTGCTGTTGAACACCATGCTGTTCTTGAACCCGTCGCTGAACTCGCGCGCATGGGTTTTAAAACATTTGAAATTGGGGTGAATCCAGCGGGAACTGTAGAACCTGATTCTTTAAAAAACTTCAACTCGAAAAATACGATCGTCAGCATCATGCACGCCAATAACGAAACCGGCGCAATTAATTCTTTAAAAGAAATACGCGAGGCAATTCCAAACGCATATTTTCATACCGACGCTGTTCAGTCTTTCGGCAAAATCCCTTTAGATGTGCAGGAAACGAAAATTGATTTTGCGTCATTTTCCGCACATAAAATCCACGGGCCGAAAGGAATTGGCGCGATGTTCATCCGGCGCGGCATAGATTTTAAAGCGCATCAGCACGGCGGCGCACAGGAGCGCAACCGCCGCGCGGGAACAGAACCCGTCGCACTCATAATCGGCTTTCAAATGGCAGCACGGCTTGCGTTTGAAAATATGGAAAAGCGTGCACGGAAAATGCAGAAACAGATCACACTTTTAAAAACTCTTTTAAAAGATGTCCCCGATATTCGCATCAATACGGCGGAAATCGCGCTGCCGAATATTCTCAATATTAGTTTTAAAGATGCGGAAAAACTCGACGGACAGGCGATCCTGCAAATGCTCGACATGCGCGGAATCTGGGTTTCCAATGGCTCGGCTTGCGTATCGGGAACGCCGCAGCCGTCGCACGTTTTAAAAGCGCTTGGGCTGCCAGATGCTGAGGCAAATGCTGCCGTAAGATTTTCTGTTTCAAAAGATACAACGGAAGGGGAGATTCGCCAAGCGGCGCAGGCTTTAAAAGAAATTCTGGGGGAGATGCGTTCGTAGAATTTTTTAAAAGTTTTAAAAGAACACAAAAAAAGCCCGGCATTTCTACCGGGCTTTCTGCTTTTAAAAAGCTATCTTTCTTTTAAATAAAACTTTACGGTTTCAGCCAGATCGTTTCCTGGAGAAGTTTACATTCGTTGTAGGTAAATGTAAAGGTTTTCGAGCCGTAGCCCTGCTTGGAGATCGTTACATAATATACAGCCGGAGAGCATAGTTCCTGGATATATGCCCAACCTTCGTTGTTCGACGTACCTTGCTTTACGACCTGCTGATTGCTATTGCGAACTACTACTTCTGCGCCGCTGATGTAGGTAAAGGTCGTGGAGTCCTTTACGCGGAGTTTTAATTGTGCAGTGCAGCACGAATCGCTGGTGTTATTGCTCAAAAGCTTTTTCGTGATTTCCGTGCGTCCGCCACACGTTACTATTGCCTGGAATTCGCGGTGCGTATATCCTTCGCGTATGATATCAACGCCGTATGTACCTTCGCATATATCTTCAAAAGTCGCCCGCCCGTCGCTGTTCGTTGTTCTGGTGCCTTTTAAAGCGCCGCCACGCCAGATCTTTACCGTTCCATTTTGCAGAGCGGCATTCGTTGCTGAGTCTTTTGCAAAAATGATGAGGTCGCCAGTGCAGCAGGTGTCGGCAGCATTTGCTAAAAGTTTTTTGGTCAGTTCTACCGTTTGATTGCAGGTGATCGTAATGTTGAATTCTCTTGAAGCATATCCTTCACGCATCATGCTAATGCCATACGTTCCCGGGCAGAGATTTTCAAAAATAATGCGCCCGTCGATATTGCTGATTTTAGTATCTTTTAAAACACTTCCCAGCCAGAGTTTGATCGTTGAATTATTGAGGGCTGCATTGTTTGTAGAGTCACGCGTATAGAGAATTATTTTCCCGCCACAGCACGAATCGCTTTCTCTTTTTAAAATCTTTTTTGTTAGCTCGATAGTATCATTGCAGCCGAATGTGATATTGAATTCCTTGCCGAAATACCCTTCGCGGTTAATACTAATACCGTATGTGCCGGGGCAGATATTTTCAAATACGATCCGTCCGTTTGACTCTGAGGTTCTTGATTGTTTTAAAGCGCCGCCCTGCCAGAGTTTTACAATTGCATTTTGAATTGCAGCGTTCGTAGTAGAATCTTTCGTATACAGGACCAACTTACCGTTACAGCAGGAATCATTATTATTGCCGTTGCTCAAAAGCTTTTTTGTCAGTTCAATTGTCTGGTTGCAGCCGACGCCAATGTTAAATTCTCTTCCGGCGTAGCCTTCGCGGTTCATGCTGATCGAATAATCGCCCGGGCAAAGGTCTTCAAAAATAATGCGGCCGTCCTGATTACTGGTCTTTGTTTGTTTTAAAACATTGCCCAGCCAGAGCTTGATCGTTGCATTTTGAATTGCGGAATTTGTTGTAGAATCTTTTGTATAAAGGATGATCTTTCCATTGCAGCAGGTATCGCCGTTGCTCATCGTGCGGTTCATCCAGATCAGAACATTTACGCTGTCGCAATTTCCGCCCACCGTTACATTTGGCTCAAGAACTTTATAACCATCTTTTGCAAAACGAAGGTTAAACGTTCCTTGAGGTACATAATTAATGAGGGCATTCCCATTAGCGTTCGTATATACTTTTTTCAGCTGGCGTCCTTCGCGGCGTACCTTGATCTCCACGCCATTCATCACGCTGCCGTCAGCAGAATCACGAACAATAACATTGATCTTACCGCAAGCGGAATCCTCGTGGCGCATAGCAAATCTGATCTTGTCCTTCTTTCCTTCATTGCCGTTTTTTTCTACAAAGCTTTTAAAACTTTCTTCAAATGGTTTGAAGTCATTACCCGTAATGCGGACTTTCAGAGTATTTTCGTCCGCTCCTTTTAAAACGAACGAGAAATTTCCATCCTCGTCCGTAAGGGCCGACGCTACTGCTGCATTCTGCGCATCAAGTGCAGTAACAGCAGCTTCCGGAACGCCCAGCCCGTCTTCATCCTGGAGCACTCCGCTTACCGTTCCTTCGATAGTTGTGGTGGGCTGTGCATTCTGCTCACATCCGGTAAAAAACATGACCGGGCTCAGCATCAACATCAGCCAAATGAGTAATCGTGAAGTTTTCATAGAATTCCTTTTATTTTTAAAAATTGAAACATTTCCGTATCGTTGTATGAAAGAATCCGATTGTAAATGATTAGTTACAAATTAGTAAAAAATACTTTTAAAAAGCTTTTTAAAAGCAATACTGTAACTTTTTTCTTTTAAAAGTACTCTTGTCTCTTATATAAGGAGACTTTCCCTTTTTAAAAAAACCGATGGCCATGATATTTAAAAAATATACAGTTTTTATCCTTTCCTTTCTGATACTTTCCTCGGCGAATGCGCTGCGAGCTAATGATCACCTGCTGTTTTTAAATAATACTCATAATTGGCAGGAAGATTTTAAAACAGTTATTGCTGGTGGCGAAAAGGATATTCCTGTTAGTATCTGGAATACAACAACAGACCGTGATGAAATCATTAGCGAAGTAAAAATTATTGGTGCGGATCGTAATGATTTTTTAGTCCTCAATTCATTTCCGTTTCTAATAGACCGCACTCAGAAACGCGATATACTTGTCCGATTCAAGCCAAAAACACTTGGGCAAAATAAAGCTGCAAGAATTATTCTCTATTATGATGGCGGTGGAGACTCGCTTGTCATAGATGTGACTGGAAATGCTGTATCAAAACCCGAGCCGAAATTTATTCTTTTAAAAGAAAATAATCCTGTTCCGGGAGAATTTGTTTTTGATCCAATCCCGTCCGGCACTTTTAAAAACGAAGGATTTCAGATAAAAAATGATGGTGGTGCTCCGGGGCAAATTACAAAAGTGGAAGTTTTAAAAAAGGATGGAACGCCAAGCCCGGTATTTACTGTAATTTTTCCAGCACAAATGCCTCCCGTTTCAATTCCTGAAAATGGTATCTGGAGTTTTGGAATTCATTTTGAAGGCGATAAGCCGGGTAATTACGAAGATACGCTGGTTATTAGTACCGGCGCCGGAAGAACAATGCGTTTTTCAATAAAAGGGAGAATTAAGCCGCTTCCGCTTCGCTTTGAACCAAAGGAATTTAATTTTGGTGTTTCAGTAAAACTTGGTGATAGTGCCATTCGCACAGTTACTATATTCAATGATAATTTTATTGAAGTTCCGATTACTCAGGCTGATATTGTAAATGATAATAAAAATCAGCTTTTTAAAATTGAACCCGCCAATCAGCAGTTTGTCGTTCCAGCGAAAGGTAGCCGGAATATAACGGTAAAGTTCATGCCGAATGATACAAATCAACTGATGAATACTGCTTTTCATCTACTTGTTTTTAATCAGGATCAGGAATTTATTCCTATTCGCGGGAAAGGACAGGCAAAATCCGGCGGTGGAGGACAAAATGATCTTAAAATTACTGTAACGCCAACGAATTTTGAATTCACAAATGTCCCGCAGGATAGTGTTAAAATACTGGAAGTTCAGCTTAAAAATGAAAATAATGAAACGTTAAAAGCGCGTGATTTCGATTTCTTTTATCAAGATACTGTATTTTCAATTGAAAATAATCTGACGAATAAGGAATTAGAATTAGCACGTAAGAATATTACTTTCCTCTATTTAAAATTTTCACCAAAAGATCAGCAAGAACATACAGACAGTTTGACTTTTAAAGTTGGTGATTTTACATATTATGTTGTTTTAAAAGGAAAAGCTAAAGAAAAACCAGCGGAGAGTTTTTCCACGACACTCGCACTTGACGATGATATTACTGTCGCGGTCGGCGATACATTTTCCCTGCCAGTGCGTATTACGAATAATGGAGTGCCGGGCACGCAAAGCGCAGCCAAATACTTTGCAATTGAACTGCGCTTTACCTCCACTGTTCTTTACCCGATGAATGATATTGATTCTATTGAAATAAAAGGAGGTGAGCGCATTTTAAAAGATACTGTTGCGTACATCGCCGGAGTGAGTGAACTTATGCGCGTGCCGTTTCTCGCCGCGCTTGGTGATATGTCGGTGGCGCAGATACGTATTACGCAATTCACATGGCTGGATGAGGCGAAAAAACCTTTAAAAACCGTTTTCAATCTTGATACCGCAGCCGTCACCATTACCGGAACTGATGGACGCCTTATAAATGCAAATAAGGGAGAGCTTGCATTTTCCGTATCGCCGAACCCTTCGTATGGTGATATTCAGTTGGAATTTACAAATTACGCGCCAGGCGCTACGGTAAAAATATATAATACGCAGGGAGTGCTTGTTCGCGACCTTTCTAATGAGATAAATTTTTCTGCTTCTGCTTCAAAAATACCCTTTCATTCATCTGAAATTCCCGAAGGTGCGTACTTCTGCCGCCTCACGTCTGATGGGTTTTCCATCGTCCGAACAATTTTTGTACGAAAATAATACCCGCAGAAGCGTTATATTGCACGTCTGAATAAAGCGGTTTTAAAAGCAGACTTTTTAAAACCGCAGACTTTTTTAAAAACTCCCGGTTTTAAAAGCAAACGTGCGGCAACGATTTCTCTTTATTTTTACAATTTTTCTTCTCCCGCTTGGAGCGCAGGCGCAGCGCGCTGAATGGCTGAGTATTGGCTGGAACCCGGTTTTTGGCAGGAATAGTTTCTCCTCCGATGGTACGCTTCCTGTTGCCACGCCGCCAAATCCTTATTCTGATGTTTCGGGCACTAATTTTTGGCCAATTGGTGTAAATATTTATTGGGCTCCGTTTTTTAAAAATCCGTCCTTTTTAAAGAATATTTCATTTGGGTTTAATGCGGCGCATGAGCCAATCTCACGAACTTTCGAGTCAGAGAATAGCACCGTTACCCTCGTTAATGGAGTTCGTGTGCCGATCATATTTACCCACAGCGTTGTTGCTAATTTTACAACTATTCCTTTTGATCTTACCATTTATACAAGTTTTTTTAAAGATATTTCGATAACGGAAAAGCTTTCCTTTTTAAAAAATATTTCCATCGGGCTTTCACCACAACTCCGCTTTCTCACCGGCGCGCGGTACAGAAAATCGCAACGTATCAATAATCCCGGTATTGATTTTCTGGAGGGTGGAAACTCGCGAACCGAATACGACGAAGATATTGCAGGAAAAAATCCCGTACTTTTCGGTTTTGGCACTTCGTTGCAATTACCAATCAGATTATCCACCGGCTTCTTTTTAAAACCTGAAATTTCCTATACATTTGGCTTTACAAATGTTGCTGAAACGCTCCCGTGGAAAATTTCGGGCTATCGTGCCGGAATTGGTTTAGAATACGCCGCAATCCTCGCACCGAAAGAAGTTGTAAAAGACACCATTATCCAACGTGATACGACGCTCCAGCTCGCAGCGTTCAATTCGCCGGATACAAATATCCTTTTAAAAACAGATTTCCGTGATACGACATTTGAAGATGATAATTTCATACGAATTTCCACTTCGCAAAATGAATTCTACACACATTTCACACCAAATCCCGCGCCGCTGCTCCTTGCCGAAATGCGTGTCCGCTTTTTAAAAGCCCGAGTAGAAACCGAATTTGTAAAATTATTTGTCAGCGATTCACTGGCACGGATCACAAGTATAGACGGAAAAAATATCCGCACGGAAACCGATACGCTGCATTTTGCTGAGTTTCCTGTCGTAAGATTTTATCCTGAGATCACCAGCGAAGCGGGCGTGGCATCGTGGCAAATTGAGATCGCGCAGCAGGGAAAAGTTTTAAAAACTTTTAAAGGCCGGGATGTTTCGACATCAGCAGAATGGGATCTCGCCGACGAAACCGATCCGGTGAAGATCGCCCGGGAGCCGCTTGATTACTCATTTTATGCAACTGACAGCGAAGGCCAGCAGTCAGATATTCAGCGCGGAAAAATCACGTTTGAATTGCAGAAAAAAGAAAATCCGCCCGGCGCTCAGATCCCTGTGGCGCGTGAGGAATTTTATATTTCCCCGGATTTCAATTCATCGACAGTTACTAACGTTTTAAAAAAACGTCTTTTGAAAAATTCTCCGGTGAGAATAATTATCGAAGATAAAACAATGAATTCTACTGCGCAAGATCTGGCAAATCTTTTAAAAATCCCTGTGGAAAATATATTCGTTGAAGCTGTAAATCCTCGTTTTAAAACCATGATCGCGGTGATCGTACAGCGATGAATACCACCGAAGAAATATTGGGAAAATTTCGCCCGGCTTCACAATTCCTTTTAAAAGTTTTAAAAGAAACTCCTGCTGTGGCTTTTGTGGCGGGTTCGGGCATTGGTGAGGCGCTCGCGGACTGCGGGGAAATTCTGCAAAGAATTCCCTACAATGAAATTCCCCATTTTAAAACGTCGGGCGCGCTCGGGCATAAAAATGAAATCCTGCTTTTAAAAACGGGTTTTAAAAATGTGCTGGTTTTTTCCGGCAGGTTTCATTTATACGAAGGATTCTCACTTGATGAGGTTGTGGCAAATATTGCGGTTTCGCACCTTTTAAAAATTAAAAATATTATCCTGACGAATGCAGCGGGTGGACTTCAGCCGGGTTTTAAAACGGGTGATATTATGCTGATAGATGATCTGGTAAATTTTACTTTTCGTAATTTTAAAAGAAATTCTGCAGAAGATTTTAAAAACTCTGGCGGTTATTTTTTAAAAAGCTGGCGTGAAAATATCGCACGGAATCTTACGGAGAAGAAAATTGGTTTTAGAGAAGGAACGTACCTTTCAGTGACAGGGCCGAATTATGAAACACCTGCGGAAATCGGCGCTTTCAGGAAGATCGGCGCACAGGCAGTTGGCATGAGTACGATCCACGAGGCTCAGTTCGCCGCGATTCTGGGCATGAATATTGCGGGATGCTCACTGATTACCAATACACTGCACGAAACCGCGTCCTCAAAAGTAACGCATGATGAAGTTCTGGAAGCCGCGATGAATGGCAGGAAAAGCATTGCCGGATTTTTTAAAAGCGCGGTGGAAACATCAGGAAAATTTTCTTTTTAAAAAGGAGTAGATCAATGAAAATTCGTTTAATGGCAGCCGCTGCAATTATAAGTTGCGCTGTGATCTCCGGCGGGTGCACCCGCACTCAGAAAAATGCTCAGGCAGATGCAGACAGTGCGCTCAATGCAACTACTGTACCTGACTCAATAATTCAAAATGCACAGACACCAAATGCAGACGCGCCAACGGCAGCAGAGGGAAAGCAATTGGAGGAAAATATCAAACAGGCAGATGCTTCACTCGAAGCTATGACACTTACGCCGAGTATCGAAAATAAACCGGAAGGCATTCTTTTCGTGCTGAATGCAAAACGCAATCGTTCAGTTGGAAAAGAATGGATGCCGAGTTCGGAGCAGTTCCGCGTGATCATCAATTCTGCAAAAGGCGGTGAGATCTGGAATTCAAGCAACAATATGAATTACATGACCGTTGTCGGCGATGTAAAACCCTCAAAAGCAGGCGGAATAGAGCGCTATGAAATGCTTTGGAATGGCACGACAAACGGTAAACAGACCGCACCTCCCGGACATTATACCGCGCAGCTTATGATTCCGTCGCGCCCGCTGCCATATAGTGCCAATGTAGAGTTTGACTGGAAGGGCAAATAGAGTATAAATCCATAATGACTGACGACCAATACATGAAGCGCGCAATTTCCCTCGCCCTGCGCGGAACGGGGAATGTTGCTCCAAATCCTCGCGTCGGCTGTGTGATAGTGAAAAATGGTGAAGTGATCGGCGAAGGCTGGCACGAGCGCTACGGCGAAGCACACGCAGAAGTGGCTGCTTTTAAAAATGCAACGGAAGATGTTCGCGGAGCAACGCTGTATGTGACGCTGGAGCCATGTTCGCACGAAGGCAAAACGCCGCCATGCGCGCCGCTGATCGTTGAGAAGGGAATTGCGGAAGTCGTCGTTGGAATGCTTGATCCGAATCCGCTTGTGTCGGGCGCGGGAATCCAGGTTTTACAAAATGCCGGAATTCATGTTCGCACCGAAGTTTTAAAAGAAGAATGCGCGTGGGTAAACCGATTTTTTGTAAAAAATATCACGCAGAAAACGCCATACGTTGTTTTAAAAACAGCACAATCGCTTGACGGCTGTATTGCTACGATGCGCGGCGAATCGCAGTGGATCACGGGCGAGGAAAGCCGCCGCCGAACGCACCTACTCCGTGCTGAACTCGACGCTGTACTTATTGGCAAAAACACTGCGCTGCTTGACAATCCTTCGCTCACCGTCCGCCACACAAAAGGGCGCAACCCAAAACGAATAATTCTCGACACAAATCTTTCGTTGCCGCTTGGTTTAAAAATTTTCACGGATAATGATCGCGCACAAACAATTGTGTTTTGCTCGGAAGAAGCGGCAAAATCGCGTAAAGCCGAAACCTTAAAAGTTGCAGGAATTCAGCTCGAAACCGCTATTACAGAAAATGGAACATTGGTTTTAAAAGATGTTTTAAAAAAGCTCTCAGAAAATTATAAAATCTCATCAGTTCTCGTCGAAGGCGGCGCAGGAATTTTCTCGAACTTTTTAAAAGAAAACCTCGCTGACGAACTCCACATTTTCACCGCCCCGATATTGATTGGAAACGGCCAGCACGCTTTTGGAAATCTCGCTACAGACGTGCTTAAAAATGCAAAACGTTTTGATGTAAAAGCAGTTTTAAAAAGTGGCGAAGATATTCAGACAATTCTCGTTCGCCGCGAAATGGAAATTGCCTAAGCGAAAAAATTTCGGCAACTTTGCAGGAATGGTTTTTAAAAATTATTTTAAAAGCCGTTCCTTTTTTTGTTTTTAAACACCTGATTAATACTATGTCTTTTAAAAAGTTCTCATTCGCCACTATTATTTTCCTTTCACTTCTTTTAAAAACCTCTGCGCAGGATTCGCTTTCCACCGACACAAAACGTGTAATCGATTCAGCGCTTTCGGTTCTCAATATGAATCGCGGCGACCTTGCCATGCCGTGGGACGCGGCGGGCGACGACGCGCACCGATTAGAAATTGAGCGCGAGCTTTTTAAAAAGCCCCTAAAAAGTTTTGATTATACGCAGTATCATGCGGCGAATTTAAAAAATTCCAAACCTGAGCAAATTGACACGTATTTTGCCGATCTTTTAAAAACATTGAATCTCGGTACGTATCGGGCATTTTCCTACGATGAAGCAATTTCCTCCGACGAACTAAATCGCATTCTCGGTGTGAATCTGGAGCGCGAAGCGAGTTTTGTCAGTGCGGGAATTTTGCGGAGATTTTTGCTGCCTGTAGTTCAGTCTGCGATTGGAATAGATTCAGCGCGGCAGGAGCTTTTAAAAAATGCGACACTTTTTGCACAGGCAGATTCGCTTCAAATGATGAGCGAGGATAGTGAAAATCTTTCTGTATTTGATCTAAAACGCGAGGAAGAAGAAGCTTTTAAAACCGCCGAGCGTTTTTTTAAAGCGGCAGCGCGTGATTCTATGCCGCTGATGTACTCGCATTCGCTTTCGCTTTATCGCTCGCTTTTAAAACTTTCGACGATGGATTCCGAGCTTCGTGCGCTTTTAAACGATAGCGTAAAAACGAAAATTATCAATACGAAACTTGGCCGCATTGCTATTGGCGGAAAAGGTGATGATGTGTACGAAGGCGATTTTCTATTTATCCTTGATGCTGGTGGAAATGACCGCTATATCGCGCCCACTTTTAAAAAGGAAGATTTTGTAAAAATGCCTGTTCATGCCATTGTCGATATTTCGGGAAGTGACATCTATATTGGCAATGATTACGCATTCGGCAGCGGTTTTTTCAATGCGGGAATGCTGCTGGATATGGCGGGCGATGATATGTATTCAGCAGGAAATTTCTCGCTCGGCTGCGGGATGTTTGGCGTGGGGATTTTGCATGATGCTGCGGGAACGGATGTGTACACCGGAAAAGTGATGACGGAAGGTGCAGGATTTTTCGGGGTTGGAATTTTAAAGGATGATTCAGGAAATGACTTATACCGCGCATATGCAAATGGACAAGGTTTTGGCTCCACACGCGGATTTGGTGCAATCGCCGACCTTTCAGGAAATGACGCGTACACAACGACAAGCCCGTTTCAGGATTTTCTGCGCTACGACGAACATTATGTGAGCTTTACGCAGGGCGCGGCCAATGGCTATCGTCCGATTGCGTCAGGTGGAATTGGCCTACTTGCGGATTTTAAAGGAAATGATTCGTACACGTGCGATATTTACGGGCAGGGGACGGCGTACTGGTTTGGGCTGGGCGCGCTGTATGACGAGGCGGGCGACGACCGCTATAATGCGTATCAGTATGCGCAGGGCGCGGGCGTGCATCTGGCGCAGGGCGTTCTGTGGGATGTGCGTGGCGAGGATGTGTACGTGTCGCACGGCGTGTCGCAGGGCTGCGGGCATGATATTGCGTTCGGTGGCTTGCTGGATGAGGCGGGCAATGACCATTATTTTGCGGAGTCACTGTCGCAGGGGGCGGGCAATGCGAATGCAGTTTCGCTGTTGGTTGATGAACGCGGAGACGATTCATACATTGCGCTGAATACGTCGAATACGATGGGTTTTTCGGATTTCCGGCGTGACTATGGCATGATTGGGATTTTCGTTGATGGCGGCGGGACTGACCTCTATGGCGAAACCGGACGCAATAAAACGCAGCGCACACAATCCAGCTACGGCGTTTTTGCTGACCTTGATATTACCAAAAATGAAGTTTTTAAAGCGGATGTTCCTGCGCTGACTCCACCTGTGGAAGAACGTACGCCGCTTGCAACTACGCTCGACAGCTTATTTATCCAAGCGTCTGCTGCGCCGCAGAAATACCAGTATAACGTGGCTCCCGCGCAGGAACGCATTGTATCAATGGGCGCTGAAGCGATTCCTTTTTTGGCGTCCAAGCTCGCGACGGAATCTGCCCGCGAACGCCTCGCGCTCGACAATATGCTGCCGAAATTATATGACAAGGATTCCGTGAATGTGCGGAAATTCCTGCTGGATTCGTTGCGCTCGCGTGATACAAAAGTGGTTGGCATGGCTGCTGCGCAAATCGGCAAAAAGAAAATCGCCGAAGCGCTTCCGGTGCTGCAAAATCTTTTAAAAAGCCCGAACTGGCGTGTTCGAGCGCTGGCGGCTCAGCAAATTGGCGAAATTGGCGTGAGCACGTATGCTGACACGCTTTTAAAAATGCTGAAAGATCGCGAGCCGTATGTGCGTGCCCGCGCGGCGTATTCTATCGGGCGGCTGAATCCCGCGAACGCGCAGGTGCTGCTCGATGCGGCTTTAAAAGATTCTGCGCAGGTCGTTCGCAATAGCGCGGTGCAGGGTTTGCGGAAGAATGCTCCGCTGCCGGCTGAGCTTGTTGTCAGCTTTTTAAAGGCTGATGTGCCTGTGGGTGCGAAGCGTGCACTGGCGCGGCTGGTGCCGTCAGCGGCGAGCGATAAGGCGTCTTTAAAAACAATTGAGGAAGCTGTGCGCGCGCAGCCGGAATCGGTTCGCGAGGCGGTGTACCGCGCTATCATGGAGTCGCCGAGCGCTGAGTGGAAGTCCGAGCTTTCCGTGATGCGGAAAACGGAGAGCAATGCGGCTTTAAAGCTGATGCTTCCGGTGGAAGTTGCGAAGGAGAAGGGTGTGAAGGAAAAAGGTAAAAGTAAAAAGTAAATTTTTATACCAATGGATTTCTTTAAAAACTATACTCCAGAACCACAAAAGAAAGTAGCTACGTGGAATAAAATAGCTTTTGGTCTATCTGTTGTTATGCTATTGTCAATTGCATTACTCCAACAATGTGACCCAATGTTTGAATGTAAAGGTTACGTAGAAAGTAAGAATCAGACTTTCAATGGTAGAATTCTAAAATTCATTTCGAATGCAAATGGCACTAGAATGAATATACACACTTCTCAAAATTATTTGCGTGACTATTGGATTGATGGTGAGCTATTAGACAGTTTAGCTGTTGGCGATTCAGTTTTTAAAAAGCCAAATGAATTCAATTTTACCGTAATTAGAAAAGATTCAATTTTTAGCTTAACCTACGTTTCATACGATGAAGAATGCGAAAAGACGATTGAAAGAGTTAGAGAGCAGAGAAAAATGAAATCTAAGAGAAAAGAATAAACTCTGTCATTGTGAGGAGGTCTTCCGACGTGGCAATCTGATTTTTAAAGTCTTATGGCGTGAAAATCAGATTGCTTCGTTCCTCGCTATGACGGGCGTAGTATGATTGTCATTCCCTCCCGGGAATCTCACGTTGGGTGGGATTTGAAGGCTGTTTGCTGAATAGCTGATGTTTTAAAAAGTGGTGCGGAAAGGTTTGATGTTTTTTGGCGAGTTGCTTTTTGGCAACGGTTAGAGTGAGATTCCCGCTTTCGCGGGAATGACAGTTTTTAAAAGGGTTTATGTATTTTCATCCCAGCGGGATGACAGGTTTATAGTTTTTAAAACATTTATGTGGGTGCGACCCCAGCCGGGGTCGAACATTTGGTATTGGTTTTATTTCTATAAACATGGGAATCCTCTGGATTCCTTTTTAAAACGTTGGATTCTTTTAAAAAACGGGTGCTATTGACGGCAAGGGTGACCGCCCACTGTTGGTGGAATGTGGCAGAATGGGGAACAAGAGTTGGTGACTGGTGATTTGTTACTGGTGACTGGTGGGATTGTTTTTTAAAAGAGTTTGACGTGTGGATTCCCGCCTGCGCGGGAATGACAATTTTAAAAGAAATGGGTTTTTAAAAAATAGATGATACGGCATTATTATACTTTGGTGAAGGTGTGCGCGGAGATGCAGGCGCTGCGCGGTGCGATGCTGGTGGAGGCGTTCACGCAGGATGGCGCGGCGGTGCTGTGGTTTGCGGCGAGCGGGACGGAGGAGGAGTTTTTTGTGGAGTATTCGCCGGATACGGACTATGGGGCGCTGTTTTTAAAGCGGAATTTTGCGCGGGCGCGGCGGAATACGATGGATGTTTTTCCGGCGCTGGTGGGGCAGCGCGTGACGGATGTGGTGCTGAATCCAGATGACCGGATTGTGACGATTGGCTTTGAGCGGGGCTCGCTGCATGCGCTGCTGTTTAGCGGCGGGAGCGGGAATCTGATAGCGACGGGCAAGAGTACGACGGTGATAGACGCGTTCCTGAATGCGCGGAAGCTGGAGGGCACGCCGCTGGAAATCCCAGAGCCGACGACGATGCCGATTGAGGCGTTCCCGCGGGAATATTCGCTGTTTACGGCGTTTGTGAAGTCGGACGCGCTGCTGGGAAAATGGTATGCGGAGGAGTTCTTTTTTAAAAACGGGCTGGATTTTAAAAAGCCGGTTGGGGATTTTTCTGATGAGGAATTAGAAGATTTTCAGAATGCGGCGTGGGCGTTCCGGCGGGAGATTTTAAAAAGTGAGAAATTTTATCTTTTAAAAGATGGCGCGAATGTGATTTTGTCGCTGATTCCGTTGAGTAAATATCCTGAAATTATCGGCGAATTTGATTCGGTGAGCGATGCGATACGGCGGCGGATAATTCTGTCAAAGCAGAATGCACGGTTTGACGGTGCTTTTAAAAGTTTTAAAACGGACCTGGAGCGCAAACGCAAGAAACTGCAAAGCAGCGTGAACGGAATGCTGAAGGACGCTGATGCGGAAAAGCGCGCGGACACGTACCGGCATTGGGCGGAACTGCTGATGTCGCAGCCGAACCCGCAGCGGAAAAGCGGTGAAAAAATAGAGGTGCAGGATTGGGAAGGCGGGATGATGGAAATTCCGCTGGACGCGAAATTCACGTTGCTGGAAAACGCAAAGCGATATTATGAAAAAGCGCGGAAGTCGAAGGAAGGCGCGCGTGTGCGGTCGGAGCGGTTGCCGAAGTACCAGGCGGAACTGCGCGAGGCGGAGCAGAAATTAGAATTTTTAAAAGAAATCACGACAATTGAAGAACTGGAATCTTTAAAAAAAGGAACGATGGACGAGAAAGCGAAATCTGTGCAGGGCGAAAAAACAACGACGAAATTCCGCGAGTTTGTGCTCGACGACGGCTACATGCTCTACGTCGGCAAAAATGCGGCGAATAACGACGAACTCACGATGCGCTTTGCCAAGCCGAATGACCTGTGGCTTCATGCGCGGGGTTCTGCGGGCTCACACGCGGTTTTAAAACTGCCTGACGGCAAGAAGCCGCCGAAGCGTGTTCTGGAACAGGCGGCGAGCGTTGCGGCGTACTACTCGCAGGCGCGCAATGCGAAATATACGCCCGTGGCATATACTTTTAAAAAGCATGTTCGCAAACCGAAGGGCGCGAATACGGGGGCTGTTGTGATGGAGAAAGAGGATATCGTGATGGTGGAGCCGAAATTGCCGGCGGGGAGTAAGGAAGAATGAAATTATCTTCTGCTTTAAAAATAGTTTTCTTTTTAATTTCTACTTTTCAAATAAGTTGTGGCTATTTTGAAAATGATAATATAGATTTTCAAAAGACTATCGTTAGAAATATTAAAATCCAAAAGCAGGAAAATAGTAAAGTTGTAAATTTAGTTTTTGCTGAATCAGATGAGATTTATGCAGTAATTGTGGATAATTGCTCTGAAGTTTATTATGATTCAAACCATAATCAAATTTTCGTAGAAAAAGCTGGAAGTAGTTATTATGAAATAGATATTGCTAATGCTTCAGCAAAAAGGATTTCCGACGGATTACAGAAAAAAGTAATATCAAGAGATGTATTTTTAAAGAGTGTGACAAATAAACTTTTAAAAATTGACGTGAACTTCTGACGTGTCATCCCTCTGCCTGCGGCATCTCCCTTCCTAAGGGAGACTTTTCTTTATTACCTTTAAAAGAATCCTACAATCCTTACATCCTAAAAATCATAGTTCAGACAATCAATACTTTTTAAAAGCCTCCATCTCCTCCGTCACAGAATAATTCCCATCCGCATCCGGCTCGAACGGAATGACATCGACAATCGCGTCAAAATTCAGCAGGCCGTAAATGTGCGGATAGAAGCGCCCGAAGCCGTCGTGGTCTTCCCATTTGATTTCGGCTGTTACTTTTTGGTCGTCTATGCAGAGGAGCACGAGGCCACGCACGTTTTTAAAATGGAAATTGGCAACAAGCGGCATGTAGTCTATCGGCGAACAGTGTATAAAGCCGAATTTCTGTAAGGAATCTTCGCCGTAGGTGCCGCGCGCTTTGGCAGTTTCCCATTCGGTTTTTGGTAGAGCGTGGACGATTATCATTTTGGGTTTTTAAAAGTTTTTTAAAAAACAAATGTAGTGAAATTCTATAAAGATTTTTAAAAGAAACTTTTTTAAATAGTTTGTGTTGTTTATTTTTACGAAAAAACTACTACGTAATATCTAAGAAAATATGCACCAGCAACTTTTGAATAAATTTTCGACGGAAATCAGGGAGTTGAACTCTGCGATTAACTGCAAGTGGCTGCACCTTCATGCGATGGAGCATGTGATGGAATATGCGGGAGAGCTGCATCCGTTTGATATTTGCGCTTTGAATAATTCTATTTTAGAATTGCAAATGCTGCGCGGGTATAAGCTTGGGTTGGAGAGGGCGGTAATAACGACCGTTCGTACAGTGCGTGAAGAACATGCGCATAATCAATTGACACGATAAATTTTTAAAAAGCTTTTAAAAAGAAAAATCCTCTTCCGGTATATTCCGAAAGAGGATTTTTTTGTATATATCTTTTTAAAAAGATTAGCGACGTGAGTAGTATTCAACGACAAGCGGGATTTCGCAGATGACCGGTACTTCTTCGCGTGGAGGAACGTACAGGAAGCGTGCAGAGAAATCAGCTTTTGAAACTTCGAGGTATGCAGGCGCTGCGCTTGAGCGGATAGCTTCCTGGAATACATCAAGCTTGCGGCTTTTTTCTTTGATCTGGATCACATCATTTACTTGTACGGAATATGCAGGAATATCCACAACTTTTCCGTTGACAAAGACGTGTCCGTGGTTGACGTACTGGCGCGCTGCGTATGTAGAGCGAGCAAATCCTGCGCGGAATACAAGCGCGTCAAGACGCGACTCAAGAAGCTGAACCAGGATCTCTCCGGTATTACCCGTAAGGCGTCCGGCCTTCTTGATGTAATTCGTCATCTGGCGCTCATGCACGTTATACTGAAGGCGGAGGCGCTGCTTTTCTAAAAGCTGGCGACCGAAATCGGAAACCTTAGCGCGTTTTTTGTTGGGACCGTGCTGGCCGGGGCCATACGGCTTGCGCTCCATGATCTTGCGGGCTTTTGGCGTCATTGCGATGCCAAGCTTGCGGGAGAGCTTTACTTTAGGTCCTGTGAAATTCATGGTACCTCGCTACAAAAGTAGTCGTTAGAGAGTAAAAAAAAGTGACTTTTGTGCAATCATGTTTAATCAAGCGCGCGTGCATTCATTAAATTACGCGGCTGGTACATAAAAGAGCCCCAAATATACGGAGATTTTTCGGATTGGCAAAATCAGCACAGATAATTGCTATTTATTTCCACTGATTTTGTAGTTTTTAAAACCTCTTTCGACTAACTCTTTTAAAGTTTCAAAATTACATGTAAGTGTATTTGCACCCAGTTGGATTGGTGTGCCATACATTTTGTAATTCATCCCCATTCCTTTTCTGGTAATTAGATTTGTTTGTCTTTTTATGTAGTCTTCAGGATTTTTTACAAATAATGCGATAAACTTTTGTCGCCCAACTTCTAAAACTTCTATCTCAAGAAGATCTTCCCAAAGAATCTGACCTGAAGCAACTCCACTTGAATTGTCAAAAATTCCTTGTTCATTAATGATGAGGCCAATCCTCTCATTCTTAAAGAGTTTTATGATTAAGAATATAGCTATAAAGCCAAAGAAAATACATGAAGCAAATCCTGCTAACATACTAAGAATATGATTGTGTCGGCCTAAAGGTTCGGTAATAAAACTGGAAATCAACCAAAATCCAATAGCAACAAATGCTAATGAGCCAAGAAGTATTAAAACTAATTTGCTCTTGCTTAAGGGGATTTCTACTTGCTTAAACATATGATTTACAAATATTCCGGCCTTTTCACATACTCAATCGGGTCTTCCACGCCCGCCTGTTTAAAACCACGCAGTCGCAGCGCACACGAATCACATTCGCCGCACGCCTTATCCTCGCTTTGATAGCAACTCCACGTTAAATTCAGCGGCGCGCCTGTTTCCGTTCCTTTCAAAACAATTTCCTTTTTTGAAAGATGAATGAGCGGTGTGATAATTTCCACGCGCGTTTCAGGCCGTGTGCCTGCGTCAATCACTGTTTGAAATGCTTTGTAAAACTCCTCGCGGCAGTCAGGATAGCCGCTTGAATCTTCCTCCACCGCACCAATAAAGATCGCTTTTGCTTTTAAAACTTCCGCCCAGCTCGTAGCAATTGCAAGCATATTTCCATTGCGAAACGGCACGTACGTCGTCGGCACGCCTTCATGCTGCAAGTCAGCTTTCGGCATATCTATTTTTTTGTCAATCAAACTGCTTCCGCCAATTGCTTTGAGATATGAAATATCCACAACAAGCCGCGTTTGGGCTTTAAAGAAATCGGCAACTTCATGGAAAGCACGGAGTTCGCGCGCCTGGGTTCGCTGCTCATAATTCACATGCAGCGCGGCGATTTGAAAACCCATATTTTGAGCGATGGCTGCGCAAACGGTTGAGTCCATTCCGCCACTCATCAGGACAACTGCGAGATTCATTTTAAAGTAAAAAGGTAAAAGTAAAGTTGTCTGAACTAGGATTATAGGATTTGTGTGATTATATGATTTAAAAAAATCCTGAAATCCTCTAATCCTGAAAATCTTAGTTCAGACAATATTTGCAACTCAAAACTACAGCATATCAGGACGCCGCTTCTGCGTTTTTAAAAGCGCCTGCTCATGGCGCCACTTTTGAATATCTTTGTGATGTCCGCCAAGCAAAACTTCCGGCACTGTATGCCCTCGAAAATCCGCCGGGCGCGTATAATGCGGCGCATCGAGCAAACCATTTTGAAAAGAATCTTCAAGCGCACTTTCTGCGTCAGAGATAGCTCCGGGAAGCAGCCGAACAATCGAATCCGCCACGATCAGCGCCGGAAGCTCTCCGCCGCTCAGAACATAATCGCCGATGGAGATTTCGCGTGTGACAAGAATATCGCGGATGCGCTGGTCAATTCCTTTGTAATGCCCGGCAAGCAAAATAATATTTCTTTTTAAAGAAAGATGGTTGGATATCTCCTGCGTGAGCTTTTCGCCGTCGGGCGACATGTAGATTATTTCGTCATAATTCTGTTCCGATTGCAGTTTCTCAATACACTGAAAAACCGGATCGCATTTGATGATCATTCCCGCGCCGCCGCCAAATGGCGTATCGTCAATATGTTTAAAACGGTTGTCGGAATAGTCGTGGAGATTATGAACATGAATGCTGACAACGCCGCTTTTTATCGCGCGCCCGACGATACTTACATTTAAAATCGGCGTAATTAAGTCGGGAACAGCACAAACGATGTCAATTCGCAGAAGTTCGTCATACGTTTTTAAAACTTCCTTCGGCACTATTCTTCCTCGCCCGCGTTTTTAAAATCTTCGTCGTTTTCGTTGTCCATTTCGTCATTTTCTGCGTGTTCGCCCAATTCCATCAGGCCGTCAATAACAACGACTTCCACGCGGCGGCCTTTCACATCAATTTTTTTGATCACGTCGTCAATTACCGGAAATGGAATTTCACCGCGCTCGGTTTGCACCACCCAAACATCATTTGCAGGCATGTTCCATACGTCAATTATTTCGCCGATTTTTTCCTTTGTTTTCTGGTCAATTACCGTGCAACCGACAATTTCATCAACGAAAAATTCTTCCTTTTCCGGTTCACGGATTTTTGCTTCTTCCACAAAAACTCCTTGTTCTTTAAGCGTCTCGGCTTCTTCGACATTCGCCAATTCTTTTAAAGAAAGGAACATTCCGGCTTTCGTTACGGTGCTTTTTTCAACGGTGAATTCTTTTGCAAAATTTGCTGAAAAGCCAATGGAGATTTTTGTTCCAAGTGGAAGTGCAGGCGTGTCTTTTACCAGCGAGCCGACGACGATATCGCCTTTAATGCCATGCCCGCGTGTGATCGTACCAATATATCGTAATGCCATTTTTAACTCGAATTTATGGAATTAGTAGAATTTGTCGAATTTCATGAATACTACATTGCTGAATCGAGATTATTTTACATGAATTTTACATGAATTTGTATCTGACATGTTTTTTTGACTGCTTTGTCTGTTTTCTTTGTGTTGTTCAGGTAATACGTGTTTTATGAATTCTACTTTACAATGTTTATCGAATACTCCCAAATTAACTGAATTTT